>NZ_JAVDTD010000008.1:0-310850 GCF_031455655.1 Sphingobacterium sp. 2149
ATTGCCGTAACAGGTGGGAGAGTAGGTCGGTGCCTTTTTTTACACGGAAGCCCTTGCTGGAAACAGTCAAGGGCTTCTTTCGTTTAACTACCTCCGTGGCCGTCGACGGGGCTGGTCCATCGGCCATGCTCCGCAACCGGCACTGTCCTCAGTGACGGTCCACTTTCTATGTGCTATCATTCGTATTTCCAGTAGTTGCTACATGAATCTTCTATAACTGTATCCGGTTAAAAGATGTAAATAGTTTATTCGTTCCGGAATATAGTTTCATGATCGCCATAACGGTATAGCAACATTTTTCATGGACAGGAACTCGCTCTTCTGTGAGGTATATCAGCATAGTATCCATCTAGACAATCTAGCTTCAAGGGACAACATGGCTATAATCGTAATTTGGGAATACAGATTTTATGGCGAAATAATTCGTCATGGCCATATTGTTTTTCTATAATTGCTGTCACCATAAACTATTGTCCATATACAGAGCCGTTTCATCATCACTTTTCTGCTATTGTTTACTTTGGAGTCAGGCTAGTGGCCACTGTACTACGGATCGTTATCAATGATTGTAGCTTGGTCGGTAAGGGACAGGAAGATATTGGAATGGAGAGCATTTTCGGCTGATGGCAGCGCTGGCTGATTCTATGCCGTTGAAGATATAAGTATTAACGTGGGAAGATTATTTAATTTACGAAATGCGCGCAATGATTTCGGCAAGAATAGCTTTGTTTAAGGGTTTGGTCATAATGCCATCAAATTCATGTTGCTGGCCTTCTGGAGCCTGCATGGTTACCTGTGATTCGTCTGACGTTAATGCAATAACTTTACTATTCCATCCTCGCATAGGGTTGGTGTCTTTGACAGTATTTAGAATGTCCCAGCCCGTAGGACCATGCATTTTGAGATCGGTTATAATAATATCCGTTTTATTTTCTTTCAGGTAAGTTATTGCAGCAGTTGAATCTTGATAGATCTTTACATTTTCGAAATGTTGCAATGCTTGTTTTACAAATAGATTATTAATTGCATTATCATCAATAACGACAAAACTTAAATCTTTTGATAATTTGCTCAAATTTGTGATTGGTTTTCTGTTTTTCTTTTCTTCGGTAAATGGGACGACTAATGTAAATGTTGATCCTTTACCTTGTTGACTGTTAACACTTAACGTTCCGTTTAGCTGTGCAGCCATGAGTTTAGAAATATGCAATCCCAATCCAAAACTACTTTTGGATTTTTGATCAGTCATATAATACTGTTCAAAAATATGCTCTTGATCTTTTGCAGAAATACCCATTCCTGTATCGTTAACTACAATATGTAATTTTGATCCCTGATTTCTGGTGATATAGGCTTTCACTTCTATCGTCCCCTTATCCGTATATTTAATGGCGTTACTGAGGAGGTTGGAAACAATCTGTCTTACGCGATATGTTCCGCTTTTGATTAAGATGTCGCGATCGATATCAATGGAGCTAATAAGTTTTAGTCCTTTTTTATCTGCCTGTGACTGGAGCATTTTAATCACATTGAAGAGTAGTTGAGATGGTGAAAAATATTCGGCCTTTATTTCTAATGTACCAGACTCTAGCTTACCGAGATTTAAAATATCCTCAACGGTATCATTTATCACATGAATATCTTGTGTGATGGCATCTAATAAAATAGGATTGATCCTATTGCTTTCGGCGTTGTTTTTTAGTAAGTCAATAATGCTCACTAAAGAATTGACCGGTGTGCGTACATCATGACTTACATTGGCTAATATACTCGTCTTCTCCTTTGCTGTTTTCAAAGCGTAGTCTCTGGCAGCGGTCAGTTTCCGTTCATACACCAGTGTATTGTAGTGGTATGACAAGAGGAGTGTTACCATAATTATCATGAGAATAATAGAAGCGATAACCTGCTTTCCAAAAATGGAGGAGTTTTCACGATAAAGCTTGAAATCTCGAATTTCAGCAGCTCTTAACATTCCATCTTCATGAGTTTTAATTCGTAGCAATGCAGTACTAATCGTGTTGAATAAGTTGTAGTTAGATTGTAAAAGCTGCCTTTCTTTCTGCTGAAGCTCCATAAATGAACGGCGAATCTTACTGAAATCTTGGAGATGGAAAATCTCATTTTGCTCTATCAAATTTTGGATTTGGCTATGTATAGCTTTAATTTGGTTAACATTGAAATTTTGCTCCAGCCTATCTGCGACCAAGGTATCATTTTTGGCTTTGAAAATACGGGTGAATAGCTTCTCTTTTTTTCGAACTATCGTATCTTTCATGTTGACATTAAGAGCAGTATCGCGCAATATTTTGTTGACAACTGAATCTGCAAATATTCTATTATTTCCTGGACGGATGTTTTTATTTGTTTTGGTTAAGAGCGAAAGAGAGTCTTTCGCAAGAAAAATCATGTTGTCAACAGATTTTTTAATGCGTGCGAACTCATCCGAGAGGGAAATATTTTGTTCCAGGGAAGTATTTGTGGAGAAAATAAGTCCTTTTTGTGAAGATAATTCCGATAGTGAATCAATATAAAACCTGAGCGTATCCAAACTATTGCTGTAGTTCTTTAAATTTTTGGCACTAAAATCCACGGTGTAGGAACGAAACGCATTTCCGGAGTCGTTATATGATGAGAAGAGTTCATAAAAAAGATTTGTCAATTCATTCTTAGAGCTGTATGCTTTATTTAGACGGGATTCGGTTTTTTGGTATTCAATATATTGATAGGTAAATATCGAACCGATATAAGTCAAGGAAAGAATGAGGAAGGCAATTAAAACTGTCCTGATAATAAATAATTTTCTACTGTTTTTCACGTTATTGTTCTTTCACCCCAATAAATTAACTATAGCCTATTTTGTTTAGTTTGGAATTCAAATTTAGCACTAAAAAACCAAATCCAATTGTAAGCTTGTAGACAGGGAGCTACTTTTTGGAAATCTTATGTCATCTTTTGACTGAAAGCTAGCGTAGAGAGATCATTTTGATCATTTGCGGATGAATAGATGAAATTGTACTGTATGGATATATGCCGAGAATTTTATAAAAGAAGGGGCTATCCAAAAATTGGATAGCCCATCTTTGTAGGTGATAGTATAGTATTTTATTTGAGTTCAATCATCTTTTGATTTGCATGCTCTTCTTTTACTTCTTGAAGAATTGCAATTTCAATAGGTGCAATCAAACTTAGAATAATCAATGCAATAAAAGCTACAGGGAAAATAATTCCGATGATTACAGCTAAAAGCAGGGAAATATTTAAGTATTCTTGTCCATTCTTGGATGAAACTTTTAAACGGGAGCTTTTGAAGGAATCAAAAAGATCTTGAAAAACTTTAGTAATTGTTTTACTGTTGATGCTGAATGTCGTTTTAGTTGCCATGATGTTTATTTTTTTAAATCTTTATTTCTTATTTGATGACTCAAAGATAGGACGGAAATAGCGCACTGACCACGCTCATTAGGCCAATCTCGAAACAATCTCGGTAAACACCCGGCTTTTGTCGGTCAACTATAGACCGACGTGTTCTGTTTTTGATTTAGTAGGTCCCGATGGACCCTGTTTATACGCTGGATCATAGTTCCATTCAATATGGTCGGTTAATATCTTGCCATCTTTCGGACGTATTTTCGCTTCCACTGTATTTTTTAGCTTCACGTTTTCGAAGATGTAATGTACATTGGTCTGACCAATTTTGGCGCCTTTGATAAACTGTCCATTAACTATCAATGTAGGCTCACCTCTGTTGGAATAAACTGTAACAGCTGTGATTTCATTCCCTCTATTCATCATACGGCGTTGTGTGATATATAATACAGGTTCTTTGCTCCAGTTGGCTTTGTACCAATAAAAACCATCCTTCTTCAATTTACGGTCAAAGGACACCAATCCTTTATAATTTCGGGGATTGACATTGAGTGCGGTGATCGGCGTCGCAAAATCAAAGGTATTCCAAACATAGGAGCCTAAGAAAATCGGACTTTTAGCGATTACTCCCCAATGGACTTCATGGAATTTGGTGGCATATTCTTCGGGGAAAAAGGCAGGGTTGCTCCATTGATTGCCAAAGTTACCAATTTCTTCGGCCTGATCTTCGGGAATCGCTTCGGCACCATATTCCGAAAAGATGATTCGGTAATCTTTAAATGCTTCACTGATTCGTTTTGCCCAGGAGGCGACATCGTCGTCTTTGGCTGATTTATCTTCCAGTTCGCCGTTGTACCATCCAAAATAATGGTTGATGCCTTGCACGTCTGCATTGTTGTTGACCGGGTGGTCGATGACATTATAACCGCTGACAGAAACGGTATATCGGTCCGGATCTTCGGACTTTGCCAGATCATTTAATTTTGTGGTGAGATCAACGGTGTAGGCCGTAGGTGTATACACTTCGTTGTGCATGCCCCAGATATAAATCGACGGATGATTGAAATTTTGTCGAATCAGTTCTTTCAGTTGTTGTTGCACATTATTCTCTTCTAATGTCGTTACGCGGTTCACAAATGGAATTTCGGCCCAGATCAATAATCCGATACTGTCGCATTTTGAATAGAAGTATTTCGATTGCTGATAGTGTGCCAAAAGCGGGGTAACCTCAAAACACAAAACGAGCAATTAATGGATGCGAAAATGTAGTCACCTGCTTTAAAAAAAGCGGCATCTGGATCACGATTGATTTGAGTGCCGCTTTTCTTTTTATACTATACGATTATATAATACCTAGAAGCTCTTCTGGGCTGTGGATAATGTATTGGGCACCATGTTCCTTTAATTCATCTTCATCGCGAAAACCCCATGTCACGCCTATGGCTGTTACCCCGGCATTATTGGCGGTATCCATATCCACAGATGAATCGCCTACATAAAAGCATTCATGTTTGCCGACGCCCAGTGTTTGGAGGCTGTCTAAGACAATCGCTGGATCTGGTTTAGCTGGATGACCAGCGCGATGTCCCAAAATAAGGTCAAATTGAAGATCGGAGAAATATTGCTGCATCAGCGGGAGGACTGCCTCGTGGTACTTATTGGACGCTACGGAGATGAGATAACCTAAGGATTTCAATTCTTGGAGCAGCGGTATAATTCCGGTATATGGTTTTGTGTGTGTTATGGGTTTTTGCTCGTAATAGCTCTTAAAAGCGGCAAGTACGAGCGGCATCGTCTGTGGGGTTCGTGCTTCTTCGGGTAATGCCCTTTCGATAAGTTTCTCCACCCCATTGCCTACAAATTTCTTATAGGCTACGAGTGGATGAGTTGGATATCCATACTGTTGCAGAACTGCGTTACAACTGTCTCCAAGGTCTTGTAATGTATCTAGTAGTGTCCCGTCTAGATCAAATATGATAAGCTTCATGATTTAAATCTAGTAAAAAATTGCGTTTTAACTATGGTATAATAGTGCGATTAAATGGTAGTTTATATTTTGTGTATAATGATAGATTCCTGAAGACTGGCGATATCAAAAAAAGATAGGAGCTCGTATATAAGGAGCTCCTATATTTAAGTCCGTTTAAGAAGAGTTAATCGGATTTCATTTATATTATTTTACCAGAAAGATCAATGTTGGAAAGTGATCCGAGTAGCCATTGATAAATACGCCGCCTGAAAATGTCCGGTGCGGGTAACCTTTGTTGCGTCCTTCCTGTTGAACCAGAAAGTCTCTATTGAAGATTTCTGCTTTGACGAAACGTAAGCCTTTGTTTTTATTATCCAATAGTGGCCTGGAAATAATGATCTGATCAAAGAGGTTCCATTGCCCCTGATAACCCAGTGATCCAATTCCCTTATCGTAAAACTTCCACATGGTATTAAACAATCCTTGAGTTGGTACATCTTGTGGGTTTTTCTTGGCCTGCAAGACATCCTTCACGCTTTTATCTTTGGGGTCATCATTCAAATCGCCCATGATGATAATCTTGGCCTCCGGATTTTCACGATATAGGGAATCACATATCCCTTTAGTAATACCTGCGGCGAATTCGCGAAGTCCAGAAGATTTATTGCCATAACGCGAAGGCCAGTGGTTAACAATGATATGCACTGTATCGCCAGCAATAGTTCCGGATATTAAGAGCTGATCACGCGTCTTGAACCCGGGATTTTCCGGTAAATGAAAGGAATATGCCTGATCGCGATAGGGGGTAAAGAATTCTGGATTATAAAGGAATCCAACATCCACACCACGGCGGTCAGGGGAGTCATGATGAATGATCTTTAATCCCAGCTCACGGAGTTGGGGATCTCGTGTAAGATCTTCCAGAACCCGGCGGTTTTCAATTTCGGCTACGCCTAAAGCTATGGGCCCGAGGTTTGAACTCGGCGAACCAATAGCGCGAATTGCTCGCGCCATATTTTTAATCTTTTGCTGGTATTTGGCTTCTGTCCATGTGTTGGCACCCTTTGGCGTAAACTCATCGTCATTGATGGAAGAATCTTTTACGGCGTCATATAAATTCTCCAAATTGTAGAATGCGATGGGGTAAACCCGACGGTTGGTTTGTGCGAAACTCGGATTTACAGCAAATAAAAGGAGAAGTAAAATGCAGCTGATGTGTTTATAGTTCATCTTTCATCTATTTAGTAACGATAATCGTGTTGTCTGAACCGCTTCCGCCAGTTGCGCTTACGATTTTAATATTATCTAAACGGAAGCCAAATGCATTGTCCGCGCCAGTCATTATAAATTCGACGGTACTTGTTGCTGCAGGTGTAATGTTAGGAATACTGACCGTGTAATATTTATTACGGTCATCTGTTGAGGTGATCGCTACTGGTGTGCTTGGAATTGTATAAGTTGTTCCGTTTACCTTCACCTTCATGGCATTAAGGTTGGTCGCTTCACCAATATTGTAAATATTAGGAACGAGCTGATAACTCAATGTAAGGTCCGTTTTGTTGGCCGTTTGTATTCCAGCGATTTTCAGTGTAATATCTTTGTTTGCCGGAAGCCAAACCGAGGCACTGATTCCTGTCGCTGTTCGAATATCGGCGGAATTGCTTTCTTCGGTGTAGGTCACCGGAGCTTTCATGTCGAAATCGGTGAAATCTGCAATTTTTGGACGGTTGCCACTTGGATAAGTGCCATTGCCAAATGTTTCACTGAATAGTGTCCCTCCGGTTTCGGGATCAGTCGGTGTTGTTCCCGCATCTGTACCATCAAAGTCAATAACATCTGTCTTGTCACGTAAGAAGAGCTGCCAACCACCATTGTAACGACCTAATATTCCGACTAGTGTTCCGTTTCCTTTAGGAAGGATCTCTTTAGCAAAGGTAGAGAAGTTGCTGTTGCGAACATCCAATGTTTTGGCATTCGCATCTTTGACGACTTCGCTGACAGTAGCGGTTCCACCTGCGAAGGCGTTAATGCCGCCGTTGTTGAAGCGTACATTTTTAATAATGACCAATTTGTTGACCATTGATGCGTCTAACTTGGACAGGTCGACTTCCAACGGCGTTAAATTAGCTGCATCAGACCACTTATTTCGTAGTACATGCTCTTGAAAAACAAGCCACGAGATACGATTCGCATTGGTTCCGCTAAAACCAATTTGCAATTCACCACCATATTTGACCATGGATAAACCCTTTAGGTTAACGTAAACTTCTTGGCCAGCTCTAAAGGATGAATAAACGCTGTTTTGATCGACGCCGATATTAATGGCTGCAGTTTCGTCCTGAATGTATAGCTGCTTGTAGATATTTCCCGAAATATCGTTACCTGTGACAAATGCTTTAATAATTAAATCTTCTTCAATTACTTTTGGATCCACAATGTTAGCATATTTTTCTTTTAATGCTCCTATTGTGATGTTAGCACCTGGACCACTGTATATGGGTTCAGTCAATGGCGGCTCAGTATAGTCGCGCTTACACGCATTGGTAAATAGGATAAGTCCGACACAGATGACTGATAACATCGTGGTATAGACAGCTTGTATATTTTTTTTATTCATGATTATTGAAGTTAAAATCTATAGGATACATTCAAAAAACAGTTGATCCCCTGCATATAATAATATTTCGAATTAAACTTATTAGGTGCGGTAATGTCCAGGCGTGCATTTTCGTAACCGCCTGTTCGAATGTTTTTGTCGTTTAATACGTTATTGACAGCCAAATTGAAATTGATTGATTTACCACGATCTTTTAGGTATAAAATCTTTCCGATAGAAAGATCTACAGTCGCACTGTTCTTAAATTTCTCTTGATGCGTCAAATTTTGGTATGCCTCGTAAAGTTCTGCATCATCCGGACTGATGGTCGAATAGTCGGACATCAACTGGCGAAGCGGTGCTTTGGCTAAGTACATATCGCCTGCATAGTTTACATTGGCACCAAAGAACCAATAATCGACAAAATAGCGGAGGCCAAATGTTCCTGTTGTTTGTGGCATTCCGCCAACATAATAATTATTAAGATATACTGTTTCACGTACATTAGTCGCAGGAATACCATTGATATATCCATTTTCAGAGTTCATGACCCCCATTGGATTATTACTATAGTAGTATTCGGCTTTTGTAGCAGCAAGATCAATACTCCAGTTGTTATCGATCTTGTATGTTAAGCCTAACTCAACCCCCCTATGAATTTGATCCATATCTTCTAAACCGTGGTTGATAAATGTACGTGCAGCATCGTTGTAATAACTTTGACGGCTAATTAGATCCGTAAAATTAGTCTGAAATACCGACAAGCGTCCATTTAACTTTGGCAAGGAGAAAATATAGCTAATATCTGTTGAGAAGATCTTCGCACTTTTTAAGTCCGCTAAGGTGAAGTCACTTACACGTGGTGAGACGTAGGCATCATTGGCCAAAGGAGCCTTGGTTTGGTAACTGATTTTCGCATTCAACAAATGACGTCCATTGAATTTGTAGGTCATCCCCCCTTTAAATGCATAGTCTACAAAATGATGCTCCTGTCCTTTTCCATAAGAATCATTTGGGAAACGTCCATTTTTCATATAACCAATCCGTTCAAAACTGGTATAGGAAAGTTGTGTCCCGTAGAAGAAATCGATATTCGAATAGCTGTATTCATTTTGTAGCCAAGCATTCGCCGACTTCATATTGATATTGAAGCGGTAACCAAATGTATCACCCTCACGAGCTTTAAAGTCTGGATTTAACAGGTTATTCTGGGCTGGTAAAGCTCCTTGTCCAAAATCCTGTTCTGCGTATTTATCGGTGTCCAATACATATTCGGCACCTAACAAGTCGTCTACTGTTTTATATTGCTGTGATTGTGAGCCTTTAACTGCAATGCCTGCCGTTAACTTTGAATGTTCGTTAATGGTCTTGTTTAACGTCGAATTGAAACTACTTTCCAGCAGGTCGCTGTGACGTTTTTCGACCATATATAGTGCTGAAAGCTCACCTTTCATTACCGCTTCCTTGTTTTGATTATATAAACTAGCCCAGTCGACTTGAGATACTGCTTTGGATTTCCATGCTTCGGTATATTTGTCAATATCCTCTTGCTGTGTATAGTAGCTAGGTAAATTGCGGTAGTAGTCAGGCCTTGGGTCTTTTGCTCTGTACCAGTTTAATGCAGTACTGGCATATTTGCCATAATGCAGTGATATACCTGTAGTCAGTTTTGTGTTCGGATCGATTTTCCAGATATGTGAAAGGATTGCGGTAGGGTCGTAAGCCGTTACTACACGCGAATTCCTGATTTTTCCATCTTGGTAACCCCAATTGGGGTTGTATAGGTTATTGTCGAGGAGATCGTAGGCTTCCTGAAAGGAGCCTGATTGTTGACCGCGCTCTACGGGTGAACCAAAGGTAACTAGGGATAAGCTGTGTTTTCCTTGTTGGAATTGTTTTTCAATCGACAGGGCATAAGAGACATTCTTGTAGAATGTTCCTTCTACATAACCTTTATCGGCATAACGACCACCGATCAACCCTGTAAATGCCCAGCCATTGTCCATGAGACCGGTAGAATAGCTCAGCATGCCGCGGCTATAGTAATTCCGGTTGGTATAGGTAGCTGTTGCCTTTGCGCCTTTCGCAAAGGTGCTTGCACGCATGTTGATGTTTTCAGAGCCGCCAATGGAGCCGAATGTAAAAGTCGAGGCATCCATGGCGTTGTCTTCGTCACCATTTCGGGTCAAATCATTGATGGCTCCGATGGAGGCGTAGTTGAAGACACCACGCAACTGGTCATTGAAATGTACACCGTTGATATATTTTTGTTCGTATCGGTTGTTGTATCCGCGAAGGCGGAAACGGAACTGTGAGAGCTGATAACCAATTTTGTTAACGTATACGTCATTGGAAAGGATAATTTTGGCCGAAATGTTTTGATCGAAAGATTCGTTATCATCATCCAATAAATCATCTGCAGCCATGCTCAGTTGTACCATATTATCATTGTCAGTACTTGGAAGAACATAAATGTCTTCCATTTTGAGCAGACCGGAGGTCGGGATTTGAACAGTAATTTTAGTTTCTTGGATGTTACCGCCCGTGATCAGGATGGTTTCCTCGCCTGAATTTAACTTCGGTAGATTGAAGTTTCCTTTGGAATCCGTAACCACTGTTTTTTGATTTTTTTCAAAGACGAGACGTACATTGGAAAAAGGTTCTTTGCTCAACTGATTGCGTACGATACCCTGTACGTTGGCCTTTTGGGCAAAGATAGGGGTACTGGCCGCCGATAAGAGCGCAAAAAGTATGTATTTTTTATACATAGCTTGAGGTTAAAAAGTGAAATGTATTTAGCTAACAAATGCAACACATGATGGATGTGTTGCATTTGAAGATGTTTTTATTGTATTTTATTTTTGGCCTTTTAAGACGATATTATCGATGCGGACACCAACAGTATTATTTGTAACAGTTGTTGTTAATGTAATTTTAGAGCTAGCAGGAACTGATGTTGCTGCGGAAAGATCAACCTCTACCGTGTAAAAAATATTTGCATCATTATTTTCTTTCGATAATACTTTGGAAGTTGGACTAAATTTTTGTCCATTTAAATCTATTGAGAGATCTTTGATGTCGAATTTTGTACCTGCGTTAAACACATTAGCGGCGATATCAAATGTAAGTTTTAATTTGGATGATTTTTCGGTGTTAATGTTGCTAATAGCCAATTCAGCATCTTTATTTGCCGGTAGCCATACGTGGTTTGTTAAGTTATCTCCCGATTTTAATACGCGAATATCAGACACCGCAAATTGATCTGTATAGGTTACAGCCGTATTTGACCAGCCTGTAAATGCTGCGATCTTCGTATTTGATGAAACTATTGTTGAACCAAAATCTTCAGTATATAATGTCTGCTCAACGGGATCAGTTGTGCCACCGCCATTTTCTTCGTCTTTCCCGATAGTATAAGACCCCGAAGGTACATCGGTCCAGTCAACAATACTTCCTGAAGCTACAATAGCTGTATTGTTGCCTGCTTCCTCCTGTAAAGTAATGTTATAGCTATATTTTTTACCAGCTTCGTAAGTTGTTGATGATGGTAAAGTCCACGTATAGATTTCATTGCCAATTTTGAATTCAACTTTTGCTCCAGAAATGTTGGCGACAGGCAATAAGATGGCTTCTGCTGATGTAGTGGTTGTTCCAGCGGTTGTTTTTGCTTTGATAGCCGCCGGGTTAGTGCCAGCAGCTAATGTACCTGTTGCAAGGTCGAAATTTGCAGTTGTATTGAATCCATTGTAAGTTACGGTAAGACCTGATAGGGAACTAACGCCAGTTCCGGCCGCAATCGTCAATTCAATTTTACTTAGTTTGTGGCTAAATTGTAATTGGGCGTTTGCTGTATTTTTATTGGCACCAGTTACATTATTAGCATATAATAAGTCGATTTTATTTTGTTGACTTTGATCGCTTACATTGACTGGGTAGACATTGTTGCTGATGGTTGTTTGATAAGGGTAGTAGGCAATGAAATCTACGTTGGAACCATCAGCAGGATAAGAGATTTCTTCGGTAGTGCCATTCGCTTTGAAGTTTCCGTCTCCACTCGATGTAACATACTGTTTGTTGCTTGCCAATGCATTGCTTAGGCCGCTGCCGGTTTTCATGAAAACACCGATAGCATCGTTGCTTTCCCAGTTTGCTCCAGTTGCTTTGGTCGTAACTTGATTGGAGATTGTTGACGAAAAAGTTACCGCTTTAGTAATTTCTTGTTCTGAAACAGGTGCCTTTTGGCAGGAACTTGTAATGGCTGCTGCTGCAGTCGCTAGGAATAAAAGTTGGTTTACTTTCATAATTAAAATGAATTGATATGACTAAGTCGTTTATTAATTATTTCCAAATAGAGGTGTTAATATTTGCTTTTTGAGCGTCATTGAGATCGGGGAAGAACATGAATCCTGTAGCCTTTTCAAGGTCGCTTACCGATAATCTATAGTTTTCAAAGGTTACTCCAGAAGGTGGGGTTTCATTATTTATCTTATAGGCAATGGTATAATATTCGGATCCTTTTTTCATTGCTAGTGCTTTGAAGTAATATTTGGGTTTGGCGATATCTTTGCCATCATTGTCCTGCGCGAAATCCAATACTGTATTGGTACTTGTTGTAGGCATTGCTCCTGTTACGACATACATCGTATCACACTGTGCCGTCCAGGTTCTGACTTTCGTTTCCAGGTTTGCCCAAATACCTTGGTTCAGACGTGAAGCTTGTGCGGTCATGTTGGTGAAGTAAAACGTTGTTTTATTTTGGGTTGTATTTAAGTTGCGGTCCGCACTTGGTAATTGGTGTCCTCTGTCGTAGCCGCTTGGCTTGAAACCATTAAATAAATTAGGTTGAAAAGCCGTAGAGACTTGCGGATCATATCCCCATGCATCCGTGCGATTGCCCGATCCCAAAATGCTGCTGTATAACGGATAAGCTACCCAATACGCCATTTTTAATTTTTTGTCATATAACATCGCATAGTTTCTACTGTCGCTGGCGTCCGGCATAAAATGCTGTATAAAAACCTCATCATTGCTGAGACTGTTCATCTTGGGAATTTCTAGATAGGCTTGTGAATCACCGACTCCACCGCTCGGTTTACCGTTGTCGATTTTGATGTCAAAGCTGTATCTGTTACCTGCGGTCAGTTGCTTTAGGTTTTGATTTTGTGGTACCGTCCAGGTATAGCTATCGCCATTAGAAGCAACAAACTTAATTGCCTTTCCGGTGATATCTTCACCCGGAAGGAGTAGAAATTCAATTAAAGCTGTTTTATTAGCATTTACCGTTAATTTTCCCTGAACATCTTTTTTCTCCGTTGAATTCACCGTCAATTTTCCAGATGTTAAGTCGAATCCCCCTTGCGTGCTTATTGCTGGTAATTTAACCGTAACTTGATTTGCCTCCAGTACAGCGGTATTGGTAATGGAGAGATGAATACTGATTTTACTCAATTGCCTTACAAAGTTAAGCGGGATGGTGTTGTTACTTTTATCGATGTTTTTAGCGTTATTTGCGTACATCAGATCTAAAGCTGCGGGATTGGACTGATCACTTAAATCAATTGGATATTGAAAATCTGTTAGCGATTTATACGGATAGTATGCGATGAAATCCACTTTTTCAGCGTTTAAGAAAATTGAATTGTTGCTTTGAAAGAGCGAACCATTAAAAGTGAACAAGTGATTGTTGACCTGGTCGATAACAGTCGCTGACTCCAACGGTTGACCTGATCTGTACATGTATACACCGATTTGGTCATTCTGTTCCCAGGTAGTTCCGGTAGCTTTTGTGTTGATTTGGCCGACGATGGTGGGGGTAAATTTTACTGCCGGCTGCTCGATTCGAGATTCAGGCTTCTGACAGGAATTAAATGTAAGCGATGCAATCATAAAGCAAGCTATTCGCAACATATGCTGTTGTGGAATAGTTATGATCTTCTTAATCATATTGATAGTTAGTGTTTGTTAATAAAGTAATGGCAAAAATACTTAAGTTAAGTTAAATTAATATGAAGTCTTCGTATTCTTTTGTGTAAATAATTATTTTATTGATGTATCAGTTTGATTTTTAGATATATTTGTTACTGTTTTTAAGTGTTTTTACTATGAATTTGATTATGTTCCGCGTATTGATGGTATTGTCTATTTTATCTATGACGCTGTTAAATAGTTGCAATGACAAAAGAGACAAGTTAATGGAGAGCGATAGCCGTGTGTTGTTGGTTTATATTGGTGCTAATAATAACCTGGTTTCAGATGCTTATAACAGCATCAATGCAATGGAAGAGGGGTTGGTTGGATTGGACGCCGATGTTTATGTATATGCCTCTTTGGCGGGCACCACGCCCAAAATCTACAAAATTGTAGCCGATCAAAGTCAAGAAATTAAAAGTACAGTCATCAAATCATATGGGGATCAAGATTCGGCAAGCCCCCAAGTAATGAAACAAATCCTATTGACTATGAATGCATATGCAGGCAGTCGTCCAGTAGGGCTTGTGTTATGGTCACATGCAACAAACTGGCTGCCAAATGTTGGTGTCAAATTGATGTCTTTTAACGAAGACAGGGGAAGCAAAACTGAACTCAGGGATCTGCAAACGGTTATTCCTTCTGGGCTTGACTTTTTAATGTTCGATGCCTGTTCCATGGCGAGTGTGGAAGTCTTATATCAGCTTCGGGAAAAAGCTAAATATACGATTGCTTCACCAGCTGAAGTGTTATCCACTAGTATGCCTTATCATTTGGTCTTGAAAGATTTATTTGATCCTAATCTAGAGCGGGGGCTGAGGTCTGCAGCGGCAACATATTTTAATTTTTATAATCAGTTAACAGGCCTCTATCAGTCTGCTACGATAGCTGTAGTGAATAATGCCTATTGGTCGGATCTTGCAAACAACGTCCATATTGCACTGAATAAATCCCCCCTGACAACGGTATATCGCGACAACTTACAGCGACTGGATTTTGACGAGAAGTCTTTATCCGCTGGTTTTGATTTTCTTGATTTTGTGCATCAGAACATGTTGCCCTCAGAGACAACAGCTATCGAGGCTACAGTTTCGAAATTGGTTATCTATAAGGCGAATACGGCCAGGTTTCTGGGTAAACCCATTTTGCGGTACTCCGGACTGTCCTGTTATGTCCCTAATGATTTAAATAAGTGGATACATCCCTATTATAATACACTGCAATGGTCTAAAGATAGCGGCTTTAATTCTTTCGTGAAGGAGTAGGTTTAATATATGTATTCTCATTTTTCCCTGAATTCAGGTAGTGAAATGCTTTCGCGACTTTAATAATTTTGTCAATAAGAAAAAATAGCACAATGTTTGCTGCTGATGTAAAACATATATTGATTTGACAAATTATTAATCGTACCGAGTTCTAATGAATGGATTTAAAGCAAAAAGAAAATTGAGAAGATTCTATGGCGTGATTTGTGCCTTTTTAATGACTTTGACATTGTCAAGTTGTTTTGATTTTGTTGAACAGATTGATTTAAAATCAGACGGTTCTGGGCATATTGCGGCGACATTAAATTTGAGTAAAAGTAAGACGAAGGTGTCTTCTTTAATGAAGATGAAAAGTATAAAGGGAATCCGAATACCTTCTCAAGCCGAAATGGAGAAGGAAATTCGATCTGCTGTTCAGTTATTGAAGCAGACTAAAGGTATTTCTAATGTAGCGTACAAGACGGATTTTACCAATTACATTGTTAATATTTCCTGTGATTTTAGCCAGATTGAATCGTTGAATGCTTTTTCGGATATCTTGGCAAACCGTTTTAAAACTAAGATATCGAATTCGAACCGATATTATTATCATGCGCAATCTCATGTATTTGAACGCAAATTTGTGGCTTCCAATGAGTGGAAAGCAAAATTCAATCAGTTGGGAAGCGACAATACAACCCAGTTTGCAGACGCATTCTATACACAGATCGTACGTTTTGAAAAGCCAGTAATCTCTCAGGGAAACAGTTTGGCAAAGGTTGCAGGAAATAAAAAAGGGGTACTGCTGAAGTTGCCTTTTATGGATCTGGTGTATGGTAAATCGAGTTTGGCGAATAAAATCACACTAACAAAATAACCTCATAATAGGGTGAAAACCGAGACGTGCTTAGCGCATAAACTGCAAATGAACAACAAGTCCGGTTCAGCTGAAAAATTATTTATAAGATGAAATCAAAATTTATATTAGTTGCATTCGCCTGTTTGTCCTTCGGGGCAAGTGCTCAGGCGCAGGACCTAATCAAACAGGTCCCCGAAGATGTGGAAGTGATTGCTGCTTTCAACCTGAAAGATATTGTACAGAAAGCAAATGCGAACAAACTGAACGAGTTACTTCAAAAAGCGGGTTTTTTTGAAAAAGCTGGTATTTCTGCGAACAATGATATCAAAAATTTAGGCGTCGACCTTTCTAAGCCTGCTTATTTTTATACCAGGAAAACTGATAGTATTAGTTTTACGGAATTCTTATTTTCTTTGAACAATAAGGGGCAATTTGAACAATTGCTCCATGCAGCCGGTGAACCAAAAGCATTTTCAAATGGCTACAGCAGCGTCAGTCTCAAAGCGGGCAGCATGTTGGTCTATAACGATCATATTGCTCGATTTATTTCGGCGACGGCAAATCCCACTTTTTTCGATAATGATTCAATCGCTGGTCGGTATGGTATTAAGAAGGTAGACTATATCGCACGTCCGGCCGATGACGAGGACGCCTGGGCAGATACTACAGTGGTGGCAATGGATTCCGCAGCGGTCGTGTGGGATGAGGCTGTAAAGCTTCCTGAGCAGGTATCGCCTCCTGTTGCTATCGATGTAGACCCGGATACCGTTGAATTAGCTGCTGCAGAAATTCAGCCGCCGGTAGTGGATGTTGTTGGGAGTGAAGAAGTTGAAATGCATGACCCGAGTTACTATGATTCACTTTATACAGCATATGAAGATCAAAATCGAAAAAATGATTCTATCCGCAATGGCTTACTTGAAAAGTGGTTGTTGAACGAAGCTAACCGGTTGCTTGCAGGGAATTACAAGTCCCTATCAAGTGCTGATCAGGAGAAAGTTCAGAAAAACATGGGACTTATTCGCTTGTACGTTCCCCGTGTAGAGGATCTTTATCGTGGCCTTACTCCGTATACCTCACTTCCTTATTATTACATGGGGATTAAGCTGGATAAGTTCAAAACCGGATATCAAGATGGTATATTGGATTTTGCGCAAGAAGGAAGTGTGCTGAAATTAAAAGGTTCTATTGGATTGGATAAAGGGCTTGCTGAGATGTCCAAAAGAATGTATGCTAAAAAGCCTAATGCTAAGTTTAATAAATATTTGACCGATAAGACTTTAGGTTTCTTCAATGTGAATATTAATTCGGAAGCTTATCTGACAGAAATGCCGGCCTATATGGCAAAATATTATGGTGGTTTGCTGGGGCCGCAACAGGATGTTTTAGAATGGGGGCTGATGGCGCTCGAAATAGCACTAGATGAAAAAGCAATTGCTCAAGTAATGCCGGGCGACCATCTTGTAGTTGTTAACGGTCTTCGTAAATTCAAGAAAGACTACATCGATTATACTTATGACGATGATTACAATGCAACCGAAGTGAAAAAGACCAAAGAAGAAACACTTCCTGTATTTATTTGGATGTTTACATCAAAGGATCAACGCTTGATCAAAAAAGGCTTAGAAATGGCTGTTTCAAAGCATGTTGGCCAAGTCCATGATGGTATTTATGCATTTTCAACCAAGAAAAATGTGGATGTTCCAATGTATGTTCTTCTAAAGGAGGATTTGGTTATGGTCAGTAATGATTCTCTGTCTTTAAATGACATCCGTCAAAATAAGATGAGTGGTCCAACAAACAAAGATTTCATCAAGCTGATGAAGCAAAATAAGATGTCGGCGGCGATGGATTTAAAAAAGCTGCCTGATATGTTAAAGGAAATGGGTGTTTCACCAGGGAAACAATGGGAAGAAATGTTGACACAACTCAATCAATATGGCAGTACTGCAATTACTTCCAAAGGAATCGTAGGCAACCGCGCTGAAGTTGAAATGTCTACACGGTTACCTCAGACAAGCGATGGCGCAGTCAGTTATTTAATGGATCAGATTATCAAAGAATTAAATAAAAAGTAACTAAAAGGCGGTCAAAACAAATTTATTACACTATTGTTTTGATCAATTTTGTAATATTATGGTTATATTTTCATAATGTTAAAATAATATTAAGTTTATTTGGCTTGTTTATGGTACATTTGGTGTTTAACAAACTACTTTAATAGACTAACTAAACGATTTATACAGCACAATATGGGGATATTTTCAAAACTGTTTGGGAAAAAAACTCAGGATTCAAAAGTAAAGGTTGTGGGAAAATTGGCCTTCTTGGAAGTGGATATGCACAACCATATTCTGCCTGGAATAGACGATGGAAGTCAATCTATTGAGCAATCCTTGACACTGTTGAAAGGACTTGGAAGGATGGGCTTTGAGAAATATGTCTGTACACCGCATATTATGGATGGTGTACATCCAAATTCAATTCGTACGATTGAAGCGGCTAAGGGTAAGCTTTTAGCTGGTATGAAGGGGCTCCCTAATATGCCGGAAATCCATTCCGCTGCAGAGCATATGATTGATGACGGTATTGTAAATCTCATCCAATCGAATGAGTTGTGTGTTATGCCGGGGGGATATGTATTGATCGAGATGTCCTATTTACAAGAATCCAAAGCGCTATTTCAAACCATATTGGATATACAAAATCTGGGCTATCAACCTATTTTGGCACATCCAGAGCGTTATAACTACTATCATTACAACTTCAATATGTATAAGCAGATCAAGGATGCAGGGTGCATGTTACAGCTTAATTTGCTCTCAATTAGTCGTTATTATGGTGTTGAAGTGAAATCTACAGCCTTAACTATGATTAAATCGGGGATGTATGATTTTGTAGGAACAGATGTACACCACGAACGGCATTTGGCGGCCCTGGAAGATGTTGTGGCCAAATATCCGGTACGTGATTTATTGAAAACATGCGCTATTTTGAATCCTACGTTGCAAGATCATTTTGGTGATAGTAAGAATGTGATTGCTACAGGGTGATTGACAGATCCCTTTTAACTTTTAATAAAAAGAAGAGATATCTATTTGGGTATCTCTTCTTTTTATTTGTGGCAATTTTATTCTTTTGGCGGGTATAATTTCTCGAATTACGCTAATTGCAAGTGCTTCAGTGGACAGTGTTAGTAAATTATACCTCGAATAGTTAGGTATCTTTTGCTATTTGTGACTGCTTTAACCACAGTCTACTATTTTAATTGATGTTTATATTTTGCCCATATGGATATTTCGAAAATTTGGCTACTTTTGGTTTTAGCATTTTTCATATGAGAGGAAACAGAATTTTTATTCAAGATTGGATTGCACACCACACTTATCAAAAAACAAATGAAATAGATAGTTATTATTTACGTGTTGCAAATGAAATCAATGATAGTTTATCTACGCTTTGGTTTGAGGAGCAAGAAACGAATGATCTAATACATACAGATACTTTAAAAACATTGAGTATCTATCTGACCTGTTACTTAGAAGATGTTATCGCAAAAACAGGAATTTTTTCCGCATTTAGAACAATCCATACAGAACTGTATAATCAACTTCTACCTTTCTATACTGATGATGCCTTGACAGATTATTACGCCGAGGATATTAATAGCGAAGATATTGCTGTATTGACTTGGTTGTTTTTCAGCGAACGTAATCCACATTTGTTTATCGATCCACGTGGACGTTTGATTCAGTTGATTACAGATTTGGCCTATTCAATTTTGGAAGAGCATTATGAGGTTGCGCCTGAAAATGAGAAGTTAAAGCTAGAATATGTTTTGGAAGAAGGTGCGAGTTATTTTGACGTCCGTAATTTTATAGAGAAACTTGTTGCTACAAATTACCTGACGGCGGGCGAATATAATACCAATTTGAATCATTTGATGCAAGTTGCTGAGATTGGACGATATCAACACGACCAAAATCAATTACAACAGATGATCTATCGTGTGCGAGACAACCACTTCAATAATTATAGACTACATTTGTTTGCATTGAAGGCTTCTGAATTTGTCGCTGAGGTGATAGGAAAGGAACATGCGCTATACCGTATTGTCAAAACGCTAGGTAACCGCATCAATAGCTTTTTTGAATATGTAAAGACAGACGAGCTGTATGTGCATGTAAAGCATATCGGCACAAAAACTCCGTTTAAGATCTTTAAGGACTCCATACAGCAATTTGTTGAGCCTACAGAAACGTTATCTTTCTACATGGAAATTGTACCATGGAAAGATGCCTGGAACTTATCTGGAATCATGACCGTTGTTAACCCCGACGAAGTAAATTTTGATTTACCTGAGCAGTATGAGATGACGTATCGTATTGAGGCATTGAATGGAAAGGATAAGAGCTTAAAGAAAACTGAAAAGCAGCTGAAAGATATGGGCAAATTATTCCAAGCAGAACATAAGGCAGCAGTTGCGTTTATGGAAGGAAAAGAAGTAAAGGAATTTGCAACTGATTTTTTTAAGAAATATCAGCAAAAATATCCCAGTAAAGAAGAATCCCCGCTTCCTGAATCAAACCTGGATCTTACAGAAGATGCTAAAGTGACGGTTTTCTTTAATCCTAAAACTGGTTTGGAAGTGTTCGGCGGCATAGAAGAATTTTTTCCATTAGATACTAACAGCTTTATAGTGAAGGATAGTGAGGAAGAACTGCCTTATGCACGGTATTTCTTGAATCTTTTGGTTGAAGATTTCTTTCCAAGCGAGTTACCTAAGTATTATATTAATCTATTTAAGGCAGAGGTGGATAAGCAATTTTTCTTTCCTGTGAACGATAAGGTACTTGATTTCTTTCTCCGTTTCTATAAACGCGGAACTTACTTTTTAGGACCATTTCCGTTATTAAAATAGCTCGTGTAGTCTGCTATAAAATTACAGGACCATAAAAAAAAGTCTCCTTGCTTATTGCAAAGAGACTTTTTTATTTCCAGCTTGTCCAGGATGTATAAGGTTATATGATTCAGTGATCACAGTATTTTTAATGGAGCGCCGATTACCCATTGTGTTAATTTAATATAAATTCATTATAATTAAAGTGTTATCACTTGTAAAACTGCGATTTATAGGTCGTATATGATGTGCGTCTCATGGTATATTTTAAAAAATTCTCACTAAACTTGTAGGATCAATTATAAGTGATGAAGAATGCCTATTGAAAATAATAATGTCCTGGATTTTAAAACATTCTTTTTGCTGTACAAGGATAAAGTGTATAAATATGCTTATTTACACCTTAAAGAAGAACCAGCTGCCGCAGATTTGGTACAAGAAGCCTTCTCCCGCATTTGGAAAAAATGGGAAGAATTGGATGGTAATAAAAATCCACAGTCTTATCTCTATACGATTGCCCGGAACCTTGTGTTTGACGAATTGCGGAAACAAAAGGTCAGATTCCAATTTCAGGCTACAGATATCGATTGGACCAAATTGGTAGACAATTCGAATGAGGAAGCAATTCGGTTTAAAGATTTGGAGCGAGTTTATCGTGAGGCCATTTCAAAACTCCCAAAATCGCGACTCGAAATCTTTTTGTTGAGTAAAGAAGAGTTTTTGGATAATCAGGAAATTGCAGATAGGCTTGGGATTTCCGTCAATACCGTCCGTGATCAATTGGTTAAGGGCAACAAGTTTGTTCGGCAATATATTCTTGATCATTTTGAGATTTCAATAGCCCTATTGATTTTTTTAAAAATTTTTTAGAACCGCATCGTCTTTCGGTCATCTAGGTACGTATATGTATTTAAAGATGGGCATAGAATGATGAATTCCAAAATAGCTGCTTTATATAAAAAATTCCTTAAGGGAGAACTTAGTCCCGAAGAAAACGCCATATTTCTTGATTTACTGACTTCTTGTGACAGGGATGAACTTCCAGATGTCGAGGAGATAGTTTCGCTGGACAATCGCGATTGTGAACTAAATAAAACGACTTCCGAGGATATCTTCTTTACAATTACAGGTTCGTCATTGACTCCGCGCTTAATACCTATTTGGAAAAGACGGTGGTCTGTCATTTCCGCCGCTGCCTGTTTACTTTTAATCGGTCTTGCTGGCCTCTTCCAATTTAAATTTAAGGGCCAACAAGAGATTAATAAAGTTTCTGAAATTGTTCATTATTCCAATCCGACAAAATTTGTTAAGCAGCTTGTATTGCCCGATGGTACACATGTTTCTCTTCGGCAAGGTGCACATATTGAATTGTTGTCAGATTTTGATACAGACAGTTTACGTCGGATTAAGCTTTCGGGGGAAGCTTTTTTTGAAGTAGCTAAGAATGCTGAACAACCTTTTGTAATCGCCAGTTCTGGCGACTTTGATGTACGCGTATTAGGCACCGCATTTAATTTAAATTGTTCTGAAGGACGTAGCAGTCTCGTGTTGAGTCATGGTAAAGTACGGGTCTCACGTGCCGGGCAATATTCATTTGTTACCCCTGGCCAAAAAGTCGCCTACGATATGCGACAAAGACAATTTAATGTTGCCAAAGCGGATACGAGCATTGCATCGAACTGGAAGAGTGATCTCTTGTCATTTAATCAAGTTCCACTCATGCAGATCGTAGCCGATCTAAATAATCTTTATCCCGATAGTCATCTTGAATTAATCGATTCCTTCCGGACTGAAAGTTATACGGGTTATCTACCTGCTAGTGATTTAGAAAAGTCACTCAAGATGCTTAATACCGCATTTAATCAAACAATTATCTATAAGAAGTAATTTATGAAAAGGACCAATTACTATTTAAAACTTATGGGAAGTGCACTGCTCTTTCAGTCGCTCGCACTTCATACCTTGGCCTCACAATTTTCTACCAGTGAAGGGATTGGGAAACTCCTCACGCGAATGGAACAGAAATTTAACGTCAAATTTGGTTATGATGCTTCTATCTCGAACCAAAAGATCAATGAAGCCGCCGACCTTGATAAACTGAAAAAGGAGCAAATCGTTCAATTTATACAGACCATTTCTAACGGAAATCTTGAGGTCAAAAAAATTGATGAGAAGCTTTATGTGATCTCGAGGAAAACGGGCAACGATACTAAGGTTAAAAACGAAAAGCCGGTTTCTAATGCAGCCAAAGAGATCCGAGGAAAGGTTGTCGACCAAGAAACGGGGCAGCCTATCGCTGGAGTCACGGTACGTGTTAAAGGCAGTACACAAGTAACAACGACCGATCAGCAAGGCACTTTTCGATTTGCAAATGTGGCAGACGATGCCATTTTATTGATCTCCTATATTGGTTATCAGACAAGTGAAGTATCCGCTTCAAATGCTGATGTTATTAAGTTAGGCAAATCTTCCGAAGAGCTCGGTGAAGTTGTTGTAACGGCACTGGGTATAAAGAGAGAACAAAAAGCACTGGGATATGCAACGCAAAGCATTAAAGGTGATGATCTGACGCGTGTAAAGGGGGTTGATGTAGGAACCACATTGACCGGACGTATTTCGGGTGTCCGTGTTTTGAACAGTACGGAGTTTAACAGTACACCCCAAATCCAAGTAAGGGGACTAACACCTATTTTGGTGATCGATGGTGTCGCCTATGAAAATCTTACCCTACGTGATGTGCCGGTAGATAATATCGAAGATATGAACGTTCTGAAAGGTGCAACCGCAACGGCCTTGTACGGTAGCATGGGGGCTGGTGGGGCCATTATGATTACGACAAAAAAGGGACTTGCGGAAAAAGGAACGGAGATCTCCGTCAATAGCAATAACATGTTTTTTTCGGGTTATCTAGCTTTGCCCGAGGTACAACATGGTTACTCTTCAGGTGAAGGGGGAAAGTTTAATAATGATGATTATGTGTGGGGAGATAAACTGGATATTGGGCGTACAGCCAAACAATGGAACCCACAGACAAAACAACTAGAAGAGATGGAGTTGCTTTCCCGGGGCAAGGACAATTTTAAGAATTTCCTTGAGCCGGGATTTATATCCAATAACTCCGTGAGTTTTACCAATCAGGGTGAACACGGAAGTATTAGAACGTCGATCAATCATATCTATAATAAAGGGCAATATCCAAACCAAAAGCTGAATATGACAAACATGTCTGTCGCTGGGCAGACCAAGATTAGCGAAAAAGTTGATATAGAAACGCGCCTTGCCTATAACCGTCGTTCAGCAACAAGTAATTTTGGCGCAGGATATAATGATCAGGGATATATTTACAATATTCTCGTCTGGACTGGGCCTGAGTATAATTTACAGGATTACAAAGATTATTGGTTGATTAAAGATCAATCTCAAAATTGGATGTATAAAGCCTGGTATGATAATCCATATTTAACGGCCTATGAGAAGGTTACCCCTGAGCTGGTTAATAAGATGAACGCTGCCTTGACCTTGAATTATAAGGTTTCTGATTGGGGGAAACTGATGGTACGTACAGGATATGATTATTATGGACAAAGACGAGAGCAACGCAATCCAATGGGCATTTATGGTACGAGGGGGGGATATTCCGGCTTTGACAGTAAAGGAAAGTATTGGATGCAAAATCAGGATGGTTTTAGTACAACAAATGACGTAATCTTTACAGCGAAAAAGAAAGTTGGTGATTTTGGCTTCGACGGATTAGTGGGCGGTGCTCTTTTTTATCGACGTGACAATGCCGTTACAGCTACGACAGTCAATGGGTTATCGATTCCAGGTTTTTACTCACTTCGAAACTCAATTGATCCAGTGTCGACTGTTGAAAGTAAAACAAAAGAAATGGTCAACAGCACCTATGGACGCCTTTCTGTCTCCTGGCGTAATGCTGTTTTTGTAGAAGCGACAGGACGTAACGATTGGTCTTCGGCTTTATCTAAAGAACAACGTTCCTATTTTTATCCTTCAGTTTCAAGTAGTATAGTCGTAAGTGATCTTATAGGAAATAAGCCAGCTTGGTTGGATATGTTTAAAATCCGTGGATCTTGGGCCGTTACGAAGACAGTACCTTCTCCATATGAAATAAACCAGGCCTTTACAATTAGCAACAATGTGTGGGATGGATTGCCAACCGCTTCTTATCCGAATTCAATCAAGGATTACTCCATATCACCTACGCAGCGCGATTTAACAGAGTTCGGTTTTGATTTTGGATTATGGAAAAATCGATTCTATGGTAATTATACCCGCTATTATCGTCTACTACATAATGTAACAACTTATGCAACCATATCGGGGTCATCAGGCTTTACTTCGCGGTTAATTAATACGCAAGAGGAGAAAATGACCAAAGGTCATGAAATTACATTGGGTACAGCTGCTATCAAAAAGGAAAATTTCCAATGGGATATTATTTTAAATATGTCGCAAAACTTGGAATTCTTCCACAAGCTTGATCCTGTTTATTCTGCAGATGCATTATACGTTAAAACAGGAGCTAGGACGGATTATATTACAGTAAAGGATTGGGAAAGATCGCCTGACGGTCAGATTGTTAACAATGCTTCGGGAATGCCAATATCTGCAAAATATGCTGCTCAGTTGTATGGTTATACTGCCCCAAAATGGTTCGGTGGATTGACAAATCAATTTCGTTACAAAGACTTCTCGCTTTCTTTGAGTGTTGACGGTCGAATAAAAGGAATGTCTTATTCAGGTATGAACGCTCGTTTATGGCAGACGGGTGCGCATCCTGATTCAGACAATCCATATCGTTACGAAGAGGTCGTTAATGGTAATAAAACGTTTGTTGCACCTGGTGTGAAGATCGTTTCAGGAGGTGTTACGTATGATAAATACGGACAAATTGCAGAAGACACGCGTGTTTTTGCAGACAATGATAAAGTAGTTTCTTATGAGACCTATTGGAAATCTGCGTATTCTGGAAGACGTAATTATTGGGATGAGACATTTATTAAACTTCGCGAGCTATCGCTCAATTATCGCGTCCCTGAGAAATTAGCATCTAAATTTAAAGCTAAGCGTGCCAGTGTGGGGGTTACTGGGCAGAATTTGCTTCTTTGGACAAAAGAATACCGTTTTTCTGATCCAGATGTAGGTTCAGAAGATTTGAACTCACCATCTATGCGTTACATAGGTTTTAATTTAAATGTAACTTTCTAAAAACCAGTAAAATTAAGATGAAAACGAAAAAAATGTGTATATATATTGCCATGGGGAGTTTAATCTCATTGGCAAGTTGTTCAAAATTTGATGAGATAAACACGAATCCGGAAACTCCTGTTCAAGTGAATTCTTCGATGTTAGCGACTCGTATCATATTAAATTTAGCGAACCAGCCTACTCAGAAATCATTTATGCAGCCCTATTTATTAACAAAGGAGATTGCATGGACGGAATTGGTTGAAGGGTATCAATATAACGGATTCGGTGAAGGGAGTATATCGATGAATGCAATCAATGATGCTCACTTTATGGGACAGTATGCTTCGACAGATGTGTTAGCAAATTCCTACAATGGATTAATGTATTTCGCTAGGGCTGTAAAATTTTATGAGGCTACCATGAGTGTTGGAGATATACCTTATAAAGAAGCATTAAAAGGGGAGTCTGACAAAACATATTTTCCAAAATACGACAGCCAAAAGGAAGTCTTTTTGGGTATTCTTGATGAATTAGAAAAAGCAGATCAGCTCTTTGCAAGCGGAGCAAAATTTGCAGGCGATCCGATGTATGGTGGAGATATAACAAAATGGAGAAAGCTTGTCAACAGTTTTGCGTTAAATGTACTGATCCAATTGAGCAAAAAGGAAGCTGATGCAGATTTGAATTTAAAGGGACGGTTTCAATCGATTCTAACGAACAAGCCTATATTCACAGCGAATGCCGATAATTTTCAGTTAGTACGCTCGGATAAAAGTGGTCAAACCTATCCTTTTTATAAAATCAGTAATAGTTTCGTTATTTATCCCGTTGTGTCTACGGAGATTATCGATCGTTTGAAGCAGTATAAAGATAGAAGGCTATTTTTCTATGCAAATCCATCAGCTTTGCAAATTGCCAATGGCAAGCAAGTGAGTGATTTCGAAGCATACGTTGGTATTGATCCATCATTGGCATTTGGCGATATTGCGGACTTGAAGAAGAAAAACGATTATTCTAAATTGAATGATCGCTATACTGAGCTCGTAAGTGGCGAACCAACGCAACAGTACAGCTATGCGCATCTATGTTTTGTAGTTGCTGAAGCAGCTGCAAGAGGATGGGTTACAGAGTCTTCAGTCAATTGGTATAAAAAAGGTATTGAGTCAGCAATGAAATTCATTGCTGACAACACCCCAAATACTAGCCAATACACACACAATATGCCCTTGGATGAAGCCTATATCGCCAGTGCTACTGCTTCCTATGGTAATCAATTCCCTGCTGCTAAAGAAGCGCAGATTGAGGCAATTATGACGCAAAAGTATTTAGCTAGTTTCTTGCAGGGACGAATAAATCCCTACTACGATTATCGTCGTACGGGTTACCCAAAATGGAAAATCAACCCAGAATCCAGTTTAAATGCAGATGATCCAACCAAAATACCTGTTCGTTGGCGTTATCCAGCCAGTGAGTACAACTATAACGGACAAAATCTGGATGAAGCACTCGCCCGCCAATATGGCGGTAAGGATGAAATCAACCAATTGATGTGGCTTTTGAAATAATTCCTTCGAAAAAAACAATCCCCGCAGATGAGATCAATCGTTTGCGGGGATTTTTGTTAAAAACGTTACATTAAAAACGACAGCGAATGGATATATTCGCTTTAGACCATTGAATTTAGTAGAGAGATAACAAATTTATTTATGGATAGCAGGAGAGATTTTATTAAGAAGGCTTCATTGTTAGCTGGTGTTTTTGGCTTACAGAGTGCTATGCCAGATGCCATACAGCGTGCATTGGCGATTGAACCTATAACAGGAAGTACCTTTTTAGATGCCGAACATATTGTATTATTAATGCAAGAGAATCGTTCTTTTGATCATAGTTTTGGAACACTTCATGGTGTTCGGGGATTCAATGATCCACGGGCGATTAAATTGCCTAATGGTAACCCTGTATGGTTGCAGTCCTCGGCTGCAGGTAAGACCTATTCGCCGTTCCGACTGGATATCAAAAACTCAAATGCTGCCTGGACGGGAGATTTACCGCATTCTTGGGAAAATCAGATGGCAGCCCGTAACAATGGAAAGCATGATAACTGGATCGACGCTAAACGCCCAGGGGGCAAGAGCTTAAAAGAGATCCCTTTGACAATGGGTTATTATACACGTGAAGATATCCCTTTTTATTATGCATTGGCTGATGCCTTTACAATCTGTGACCAGCATTTCTGTTCGTCTATTACAGGTACAACAACCAATAGGCATTTCTTTTGGACGGGAACCTGTGTACCACATAAAGGAGCGAAGCCATTAGTGCGGAATTCAGATATCTATTTTAACCGTTGGGCACATTGGAAGACTTTTCCTGAGCGTTTGGAAGAAGCAGGGATCTCCTGGAAAGTCTACCAAAATGAAGTCAGCATAGAAAGCGGCTTAGACGGTGAGGATCTGTTGGGTAATTTCACGGACAATAATTTGGAATGGTTTGCACAATATCATATTGAATTCAAGAAAAGCCATCTTGATTTTATGCGTAGACGTGTTGCAGAATTACCAGCGGAGATTCAAGAACTTGAAAAAGCATTAGCTAATAATAGCTCTGAGAGTGTCCAGAAAACACAGAATAAACTCAAGCAGAAGAAGGAGCAGCTGAATAGCTATCAAAAACATTTGGCACGACTTACGGATCATGCTTTTCAGCAGCTTCCTAAAGAACAGCGTGCCTTGCATGAACGCGCTTTCCAAACGAATGAGGGTGATTCTTTCTATCGTGAGACAAGCGTGGTGACACATGAAGGTGAAAAGATTACTGTTCCTAAGGGAGATGTTTTACACCAATTTAGACATGATGTGAAATCTGGGAAGTTACCCGCAGTGTCTTGGCTTGTAGCACCGCAAAGCTTCTCAGACCATCCGAGTGCACCTATGTATGGTGCTTGGTATGTGTCTGAACTATTGAATATTCTGACGGAGAATCCCGAAATCTGGAAGAAGACTATCTTTATTCTCAATTATGATGAGAACGATGGGTATTTCGACCACGTTCCACCTTTTGTGGCACCTAATCCTGCAGATGAGCGTTCTGGAAAAACTTCACCTACATTAGATTATAGTGGTGAATATGTGAGTTTGGCTCAGGAGATCGCCGATGTTGCGGATAGAGGCAATGCAACGGAAGGTCCTGTTGGACTTGGTTACCGCGTACCGTTGATTGTCGCATCTCCTTGGTCAAGAGGGGGGTGGGTAAACTCTGAGATTTGCGATATTACATCGACCATTCAGTTTATGGAACATTTCTTTGAGAAAAAGCTCGGTAGGCAGGTGAAGGAGGACAATATCAGTTCGTGGCGCCGGGCGATTACGGGCGATTTGACATCGGTATTTCGAAAAGCTGAAGGAGCGGATGTTGTTGATTTACCCTTTCTGGATAGGAATCAGCAGATCTATGTTATTGATCAGGCAAAATCGAAACCGCTACCCAATAATTTTCACGTATGGTCGGAAGAGGAGGCTGCGAGGTTGCGGGCTAAGGGTCATTCCACTTTACTGGCAAGACAGGAAAAAGGTCAGAAAAACTCGAGTGCGCTAGCGTATGAACTTTATGTGAATGAGTCTTTTGTTAAACATCAAAAACAGATTCATCTGACAATGGAAGCAGGTAATCGCATCTTTGGCAATAAATCGCTAAATAGCCCATTTAATATCTATAGTGGACCCAGCTATAAAGATGGCGTAAGCTTTTGGCCATTTGCTGTTATTGCGGGGCAACAGCTTAGTTTTGACTGGAACTTAGCGGATTTTAGCGATGGTTATTATGATCTGACCGTATATGGACCAAACGGATTCATGCGCGGATTCAAAGGAGAGGGCGAACCGCTGTCTGTTAAAGCAAGTTATGAAATCGGGAAGAAAGGCCAGTTGACAGGCAATCTTGTGCTGGAGATTTATAATCATGGAAAAAACCCGGTCCGTGTACATGCCGTGGATAACGCTTACAGCACCTGGAAGAAATCCAGTGTACTTGCCGAAGGAATGTCTATCAAATGGATTGTGGAATCCCACAAAATCCATGGTTGGTATGATGTGACTGTACATGCGGCGGATACCAAATTTGTACGTGAGTTTGCCGGTCGCGTCGAGACTGGAAGCCATTCGAAGACTGACCCGCAGTTGGGGTGATGTTTTACCAATCTACATGTAGTCAGAAATATCTTTTGGGGTAAAGGAGCCTTTGTTTGTTATTCATTGTCAGTCTAATTCTTTTGTATAGTAAAGAGTGGAATGTTAATTTATTGTCTGCTATCAATTGTAATTTCCGATATGTTCATATTTATTTTCTAATTTCACCTTAATTTTATGAAAATGCTTTTATGGCCAAATCAATTAAAGAAATTGCACAGGAGCTCAATGTTTCTAAATCCACTGTTTCATTAGTCATCAATCACAAAGCCGAGCGAGCTCGCATTAGTAAGGAATTGGAAAATCGCGTACTTGCTTACGTTGAGAAAGTTGGTTATAAGCCTAATGCGCTTGCAAAGAGTTTAGCAACAGGGCGATCAAATACCATTGGTCTGATTGTGGAAAATATCGGGGATTCTTTTTTTGGGCCATTTGCTTTGTATGTGGAGGAATTATTTCGAAAAAAAGGGTATCACGTCCTCTACAGTAGTACCCTTGGAGATTCACAAAATGCGCGGGATATCATCGATTCAATGTTGGAAAAGAAGGTGGAGGGGATTATTTTAGCTCCAACAGTAGATCTGGAAGCATATCAGCGAAAAATATTGGAACATAGGGTTCCACTAGTAGTCTTTGATAGAAATTCTCCAGATGTGGATACCCATTATGTGCACATTGATAATGACGTTAGTGCAAAAAAAGCCTGCGATCATTTGAAATCTATCGGTTGCCAAGATTTTGGATTAGTAACCATCGATTCCGATCAGCCGCAAATGTTGGGGCGTAAAGGTGCCTATTTGGATTTTTGTGAAGCCTACGGTATGGAGCCTCGCATCCTGCAATTACACTATCAAGAACTGAAGCAAAAGGGGGCGCGTATGTTGAAAAATTGGGCAGCGAAGCAGACTGGGTTAGATGGTCTCTTTTTTACGACAAATTATCTGTGTATCCTTGGGTTAAAAGCACTGCGGCCAGCGGATGAAAATCACTATGCCTTTCCGATGCTTTCTTTTGATGATCATGAGTTGTTTGATATTTTAAACCCTAAAATTTCCTGTATACAACAGCCATTAGAACCTTTGGCTAAAACTTGTGTGAAAGTTTTGTTAAAGGAAATAGATCAGGGGATATCCACGCCTAAAGAATATATTATTTCAACCAAATTGATCCGGAGGTAGCATACGGCGATAGCTCGATTTGTAACCCCTGTATTGTAAAAATCATAAGACCTTCCGGCTCAATTCCTATGGTTTGTTTTGATTTAGTATTCTTTTTTATATCTTTACTAATACGTTTTAGTAGAAATAATTTATATATCCTAAATAATGAATAAATCTTTAAGCCTTTTTCTGGGTTCATTATTGTCTTTTGGTTTGTTTTGCGCAAAACCGGTTTTGGCTCAGAAATTTAGAGGACAGCAAATGGATGCTGTCGATCTTGTTAATCCATTAATGGGTACCGAATCCAAATTTGAGTTGTCCAATGGAAATACCTATCCCTCAATCGCGCGGCCTTGGGGAATGAATATGTGGACTCCGCAAACAGGAAAAAATGGTGATGGATGGCAGTATCAATATACTGCTGATAAGATCCGTGGTTTGAAACAAACCCACCAACCGTCGCCTTGGATGAATGATTATGGCGTCTTTTCCATTATGCCAGTGACAGGAAAGCCTGTCTTTGATCAAGATGAACGTGCAAGCTGGTTTTCACATAAAGCTGAGATCGTAAAACCTTATTATTATTCGGTCTATCTGGCAGATCACGATGTCACTGCGGAAATGACACCAACGGAACGAGCAGCTATGTTTAGGATTTCGTTTAATAAGACAGACGACGCTTATATCGTGTTGGACGCGTATGAAAAGGGGTCTGAAGTTCAGATTATCCCTGAAAAAAATATGATCGTTGGCTATTCATCAAAATACGCCCGTGGTCCACTGCCTGCGAATTTCAAGAATTATTTTGTTTTGGTTTTCGATCAACCGTTTGCAAATGTTGCTACTTGGGAAGGGAAAGAGAAAAAGGATGGCCAGCTCCAGATCAAAGGTGACCACACTGGCGCTATTGTTGGATTTAAGGTAAAGGATAAAACGAAACCCGTTCAGGTGAAAGTTGCCTCGTCCTTTATCAGTGCCGAACAAGCCTTATTAAACTTAAATGAGTTGGGGGACAAGTCGTTTGATCAAGTTAAAGAAGATGGACGTCAGATCTGGAATTCCACGTTAGGGAAAATTAAAGTTGAAGGCGATGATATTGATCAATTGCGCACATTTTATTCGACCATGTATCGGACCTTATTCTTTCCGAATAAACTCTACGAAATTGATGCGCAGGGTAAAGTTGTCCATTACAGTCCGTATAATGGAAAAACACTTCCGGGCTATTTGTTTGGAGGAACTGGATTTTGGGATACCTTTAGAGCATTGTATCCGTTCTTAAACTTGATGTATCCTTCTATCAATAAGGAAATGCAGGAAGGTCTCTTAAATGCTTACTTGGAGGGCGGTTTCTTACCTGAGTGGAGTAGTCCTGGATACGCGGATATTATGGTTGGTAACAACTCTGCTTCGGTAGTTTCGGATGCCTACATCAAGGGAATACGCGGTTACGATATCAATAAGTTGTACGAAGCGTTGCAGCATGGGGCCAATAACGAGGGACCAATGAGTGCAGTTGGTAGAAAGGGTGTTGATTATTATAATAGCTTGGGCTATGTGCCCTATGACGTTAAAATCAATGAAAATGCGGCACGTACCTTGGAATATGCCTACGACGATTTTACAATTTATCAATTAGCAAAAGCGTTGAACCGTCCGAAAGCTGAAATTGATCTCTATGCGAAGCGTGCACAGAACTACAGGAACCTGTTCGATCCATCGACCAATCTTATGCGTGGAAAAAATAAAGATGGAAAATTCCAGACTCCTTTCAATCCATTGAAATGGGGGGATGCGTTTACAGAAGGAAACAGCTGGCATTATTCATGGAGCGTATTCCATGACGTTCAAGGGCTGATCGATCTGATGGGCGGAGAAAAAACATTTGTGAGCATGTTGGATTCTGTATTTGTTCAGTCTCCAGATTTCGATGATAGCTATTATGGGGGTATTATCCATGAAATTCGCGAAATGCAAGTTGCCAATATGGGACAGTACGCGCATGGTAATCAGCCCATTCAACATATGCCGTATCTTTACAATTACGCTGGTCAACCTTGGAAAACGCAATATTGGGTGCGTCAGGTAATGGACAGAATGTACAAACCAACGCCTGATGGCTATTGTGGTGATGAAGATAATGGTCAAACCTCGGCATGGTATGTTTTTTCAGCCTTAGGATTCTATCCGGTTTGTCCTGCGACCGATGAATATGTGCTTGGAGCGCCATTATTTAAAAAGGCGACGTTAACGTTTGAAAATGGCAAGACACTGATCATCGATGCTCCTAAGAATTCGGCCGAAAATGTATATGTAAATGCACTACAGATGAACGGTAAGGAGTATGGAAAAAACTGGTTAAGTCACAAAGCTTTGCATGAAGGTGGGGCACTGCATTTTGATATGGGGGCAAAACCTAACTATACTAGGGGAGCATCCAAAAATGCTGTGCCATATTCTATGACAACAGATTTGCAATCAAATATCAAGGTGAAATCGAACAAAAAGAAATAAGCATTTGAGTTATGATAAACTTTAGAAATCTAAAAGTAGGCCTTACCATCTTTGGCTTGGCCTGTTCTTGTTCGATTTTCGCGCAAGATAACTGGAGACATACAGAAAGTGACCGTAAGGTTGCTGTGGATGTTGATAGTATCAGCAAAGGTGGTTTTACATTGATTTGGATTAATAAGGACAAAGATTTTAGTCCATCTTTAAAAGATCGGCTCATTACGGCTTATTTTGAAAACTACCCCAAACTAGCCAAGAAATATAATAATAAGACCCTAAAAAAAGTGTCTTTTGTTATTGATCCAGACTACAAAGGTGTTGCTGCTACGGCTGGCGGAATTGTCCGTTACAGCCCGGGATGGTTTGCCAAAAATCCAGGTGATATTGACGTAGTTACCCATGAGGTAATGCATATTGTTCAAGCGTATCCTGATGGGGCCGGTCCGTGGTGGATTACGGAAGGGATAGCGGATTTTGTCCGATTTGATGATGGAATTGACAATGCAGGTGCAAATTGGAAGCTGCCAGATTATAGCGACAATCAGAAATACACCGATTCTTATCGCGTTACTGCCAGATTTCTCTATTGGATCAACACGCATGTAAAAAAAGACTTTGTTAAAAAATTGGATGCGGCAATGCGTAGCAAAAGCTATAACGATTCATTCTGGAAAGCACAAACTGGAAAGACGATCGATGAGCTATGGACGGATTACAGTAAAAATCCTAAATTATAATTCATAAGTGATGAATATAAAACGTTTGGCTTTTTGGGGATTACTTAGTATTCCATTTGTATTAAAGGCCCAGGAAACTAAGTTAGTCCAGTACGTTAAACCGCTTATTGGTACGGCGCGGATGGGTCATACGTTTCCGGGCGCTACAGTTCCTTTTGGTGCTATACAGTTAAGCCCGGATACGGATACGCTATCTTATGCTGTCAATGGCCGCTATAATGGTGATGTTTATAAATATTGTGCCGGTTATCAGTATGATGATCCCACGATTGTGGGATTCAGTCATACGCATTTTAGCGGTACCGGTCACTCCGATCTTGGTGATATACAGATTATGCCTACCCAAGGTAAAATTCAGTTAAATCCAGGTACAGCTGATCGTCCTCAAGATGGTTATCGATCTCCATATAGCCATACGAACGAATTGGCCGAAGCCAATTATTACCGTGTTTTACTGGATAAACATCAGATTAAAGCAGAGTTGACGACGACCACGCGAGTGGGTATACATCGGTATACTTTCAACCAGTCTGATGCGTCACATCTAATTGTTGATTTAACTGCTGGGATCTATAATTACGAAGGAAAAAATGTTTGGACTGTTGTGAAAGTACTGAACGATTCCACGTTAGTTGGATACCGTCAGACAAACGGTTGGTCAAGAACCCGTACGGTGTACTTTGCTATAAAGACATCCAAAGCTTTTAAAAATTATGGCGCTAAATATGAAGATGGGAAATCTGTCTATAATGGTTTTTGGCGTAAGTTCGATCAACGCAATAATTTCCCCGATTTAGCAGCTCATAACATGAAGCTTCATTTGGATTTCGATACAAAGGCACACGAAGCAATACTGCTGAAAGTAGCTTTAAGTCCTGTAAGTATGAAGAATGCATTGGCCAATATGGAGGCTGAGGCTCCCGACTGGAATTTTGATGGGTACGTGAAGAAAGGCCAGGAGGCTTGGGAAAAGGAACTGCATAAGATAGAAGCTGAAATGTTGAACAAGGAAGATCTTGTCAATTTTTATACAGCGATGTATCATGCCAGCTTAATGCCGACGGTTTATATGGACGTTAATGGTGAGTATAAAGGCTTGGATCAGGAGGTGCACAGCGCCAAAGGTTTTACGAATTATACCTCTTTTTCGCTATGGGATACATTTCGGGCTTTTCATCCCTTGTTGAATTTAATCAACCCTTCCCGTAATGCAGATATTGTGGCATCCATGCTGGCTCATTATGACCAGAGTGTATTGAAGATGTTGCCCATCTGGTCGCATTATGCGAATGACAACTGGTGCATGAGCGGCTATCATTCGGTGTCTGTTATTGTTGATGCCATACTTAAGGGCGTCTATAAAGGTGATGCGGAAGCGGCGTTAGCGGCGTGCGTTCAAACAGCAAATACGCGTCAATATGAGGGGATCGGTGCTTATATTGATAAGGGATATGTTCCTGCAGATGTATCGGGAACATCAGTTTCTAATACATTGGAGTATGCATATGACGATTGGTGTATCGCGCAACTAGCGAAAAAATTGGGGAAAGAGGATATCTATAACACATTTTCTAAGCGGGCTGAAAGCTGGAAATCACTCTATGATCCCGCTATTGGATTTATGCGCCCCAAGGATTCAGCGGGTAAATTTCAGGAGAAATTTGATGTGCTGGATACACATGGACAGGGATTTATTGAAGGTAATTCATGGAATTACAGCCTTTATGTACCGCATCAGCCTACCGAAATGATGGCAGTCATGGGAGGTAAGCAGCGTTTAGAGACTTATTTGGATTCTCTTTTTACAATGGAATTACCGGATAAGTATTTTGAGCATACAGAGGATATTACGCGAGATGGTATTATCGGAAATTACGTGCACGGAAATGAGCCTTCCCACCATGTGGCTTATTTGTACAACATCACCAAGAATCCTTGGAAAGCTCAAGCACGTGTCAGACAAATCATCCGAAATCAGTACCATAATGGTCATGCGGGATTAGGCGGTAATGACGACTGTGGACAGATGTCGGCCTGGTATCTATTTACTGCACTGGGTTTTTATCCTGTTGCACCTGGGGAAGATAGTTATTGGATTGGCAGTCCTCTGGTAAAATCGGCAAAGGTAAATTTTGAAAATGGACGCAGCCTGTCTATAGTTGCCCATAATCAGTCTGAAAGGAATATTTACGTTAAATCCGTTTCTTTAAATGGACGAAGATTAGCTGATCTGCGACTACCTTATAGTAGCATTATAGATGGCGGTGAACTAGTCTTCGAGATGAGTAATAAACCGAAAAAATAGGAGCATTCCGGAAGGATGAAGCGATCAGGGTTATACAAAGGCATAGCGATCAGTTGTCTTATGTTGTTTTTAATATTACAATATCTCCTGATTGTGCAATCATATGAGATCAAAAGAAGCGAACTATTTTGGAAAGAAAAAAAGGAGATTAAGGTTGTTTACGATAGACATATTGCGAACGATAAGATCTTTCCAGGCGGTCAAAAACTTATCGATTCAACCTTAATCCCTCATTTAGATCGTTTAGAAGCATATTATCAGCATGATAACTATGCTTTTTTTAATCTGAAGGATAGTATTGCAAAGGAGTTGATTTCCAAACTCCTAAATCATCCTGCAATGGACAGCCTCTTTAAGATCATCAAGTCTGAAGTGAATTTGGGACAAAATTTTGGTTATGCGATTGTACTGAGAGATGTGTCGGTGACTTTCGACGCGAAGAAGTTTATTCCGATAGTTGATTATGATGTTGATCAGTATACCCTTATTGGTGGTGAAGATCAATTTATTGATAAAGACAATCTTGTGTCATCAATTGCTATAAGTGCAAATAGTAAGAGGTCAAATCGTGTAGCTTTCACATTATACGTAGGTAATATTGATAAAAATGTTTCTGCGTTAAGATCCATTTTTCCACTATTATTATTGTCTGGTTGCTGTATCATCGGAATTATTAGTGTATACTGTTGGACTTACAATAATTGGATAAAACAGAAAAGAATGGCTGAAATGGCTTCCGACTTTATCAATAATGTTACTCACGAGTTTAACACTCCATTAACAACCATCCGAATTGGTTTGTCGAATATAGCCGTGAAGGTTTCTAGCGATGATAAAATGAAAATATCAACCACTTTGGAAACCATGATGCGTCAAATAAAGCGTTTAGATAGGTTAGTTAATAAAGCGATTGATTTAAGTGTGTTTAATCAGGAAGAAGTAGTACTTGAAGAACACTTTTTGGCAGAACTGTTGGATCATTTGGAACGAGATCTGACAATTTTAGCTTCAGAAACCATCGGAATTCAGACTTTTGTGGATGAAGAAGTAAAAGGGATTAAAGTACTTGTCAATCCATTTATGTTTGTTACAGCATTGAATAATATAGTAGATAATGGTCTTAAATATAATAATGAGTCCATAAAGCAGATTTGTATTCATGTAGGACTGTATGAAAACAATACAATCCTGATGACTATACGTGATAATGGAATAGGCATTTCAAATAACGAATTGCCACATATATTTACGAAGGGATACCGTGTTAAAAGAGACGCTTCTCCTAACGGTCTAGGACTTGGACTTTTTTTCGTTAAAGAAGTTATGCGGATTCACAATTGGAAAATTGATGTTAAATCAGATATTAACAATGGGACGACATTTTTTATTTTGATACCAATGATAAAATAGATGATAGGAGAATATGGACATATATTGCTGATTGAGGATGACGTTGATCTAGCCTCAATGCTCATTGACTATCTTACAAATTTTGGTTTTGATGTTAGTCATGCATTATCTGCCGAAGAAGGAATTTTATATTACAAAACAAATAAGTATAATATTCTTATCGTCGATATACAACTTCCCAAATCCGATGGTTTTCAATTTGTCGAGTATATATCGAAATTAAATAAAAACCAATTTTTTCTTTTCCTTACGGCTAGGTTATCAAAAACAGACCGTTTGAAAGGACTTCATCTAGGGGGGAACGATTATATTACAAAGCCTTTTGATGTGGAAGAACTCTCGCTGAAACTTCAAAATTATAGCATAAAGCAGAGCACAGTTTTACCAAGCCAGCTTAATATTGGAGATATTAAACTCAATCGTCATTTACTATCAATAGAATTTAGTGATAGATCAAAGCAGGTCGTTTCGCCACGGGAATTTGAACTATGGGCTTTCTTAGCTAACAAACCAAACGTTGTGTTGAAGAGAGAAGAAATCTTATTAGCGCTATGGGGAGACAGTGACTATTTCTTAGGCCGGAGCCTCGATGTTTTTATATGCAAAATCAGAAAAATGCTGAAAAGATCACGCTTTGTTGAAATTAAAACTGTCTATAAAGTTGGCTTTATTTTAGAAGTCAATATCGATAATTGTCATTAACAATCGATTAACAACTTTCTTTTCTCTTTCTTTATAAATTTACTAAAACGAATTAGTTCTTAAGCTCGTTGTTGTTCCGTGACGCTTATTTTTGAAGCGAGCTACTAACTCATTGACGACCAATTGTTGATTTAGTAAACCAATAACTAATATTATTTATGAAAAGAAAGGTGATTCCATTATTTCTTACGCTTTCTGTATGTGGTACTTTTAGTTCGCATATGGATTTAAAAGCTGCAGCTAGCTACACCAATTTCCAACAAGAAGGTATTATTGTAGAAGGAACAGTTGTAAACAGTTCGACAGGTAAAGTCTTGCAAGGTGTTACAATTATTGTTAAGGCAAGCGGGAAATCCACAAAAACCGACGCCGAGGGCCGATACCGAATTGAAATTCCTTATAAGGATGCTCTATTGACCTTTTCATATGTTGGATTTCAACCTCAGCAAATTATTGCGGGAGGTAGGACAACCTTACAAGTTAGTCTTGTAGAGGATGTAAAAGCATTAGAAGATGTGGTTGTTGTCGGGTATACGACACAGAAGAAAAGAAATGTGGTCGGTGCTGTTGCAACGATCACGACCAAGGATCTCGTTCAAAGTCCTGCAGCAAATATTAACAACATGCTGGCCGGAAGATTGCCGGGCCTAGTTGTTAACCAATATGCAGGTGGCGAACCTGGTGTAGATCGTTCTGAACTGTTTATCCGTGGTAAGTCTACATATGGGAATCAATCCCCTATTGTGATAGTCGATGGAATCGAACGCGACATGAGTTATTTGGCTCCAGATGAAATTGAGACCGTTTCGATTTTGAAGGATGCAGCGGCTACTGCTCCGTACGGAATAAGGGGAGCAAATGGTGTTATCGTGGTTACGACAAAACGGGGTCAATCTGCTGATAAGGCAACTGTTGATTTTAAAGCTTCCTATGGTTTAAATACACCAGCACAGTTGCCGATGCTTTTGGGATCTGCTGATTATGCAACGCTTTATAATGAGGCTTTAACTAATGATGCGAAGTTATCAGGTGGAAATATTGATAATTTAAAATTATTTAGTCAGGAGGCGATAGATAAATTTAGAGGCGCAAAGGGGGATAATTCTGATGGTCGAGGTTATAATTGGGATTATTTTGATTATATCTTCAGAACAGCGCCTCAACATGAATACAATCTATCCATACGAGGCGGGAATGATGTGGCGAAATATTTCGTTATGGGTGGCTATATGGGGCAGGAAAATAATTATGATCATGTTGATTTATCGAAATATAATGTATCTCCTAAATTTCAGCGCTATAATTTCAGATCCAATATTGACGTCAACATCACAAAAAACTTGTGGGTTAAACTCAATTTGGGTGCGCGAATTACCAATCGAACATCACCCGGAACTTCTGCTAGTAGATTAATGACACTGGCGATGACGCAGCCACCGTATTTGCCTATTGTTCTTGACGCCAATAGTCAGCCTTCTACGCAGGGCTATCTGTTGAATAATCCCTCTGGATTGCTGTTTGGCAATCAAATTTATCGGTTTAATGTTCTTGGTGAATTGACTAGGTCTGGATATCATACGGAGAAAAATACGTATCTGGAAGGGAGTTTTGCTGTTGGGTGGAATATGGATTTCATTACTAAAGGCCTTTCTGTCGATGGCATATTTTCTTATGATGCTCGTGAACAACAGTGGGTTCGACGTGAACTTGGTACATATAGTGAAGGCTATAGGGTGTATCCTAATTACGCCACCTTTCAACCTACAGATGGTATAGATCTATTTATGAACCCACAATACTATGAAGGCACTTATAGAAATGGTAACAAGTATACAGTTGATCAAACTGTTGGGAACTCATTTACGCAAAGTAGTCCATTTAATAGAACTTTCATTCAAGGAAAAATCAATTACAACCGGCTATTTAATGATAAGCATAATGTGACGGGGATGTTGCTTTTTAATCGCTCAAGCCAGTCTGTCTATGATGCGACAAATTCAAGAGCAAGTGTTGATATTCGTTATCAAGGTATGACAGGACAGTTTACCTATAATTATCTCGAAAAATATTTAGCAGAATTTAACTTTGGTTACAATGGATCTGAAAATTTTATCGAAGGAAAGCGTTATGGCTTTTTTCCGGCGGGAGCATTGGGTTGGGTAATTAGTAAAGAGAAGTTTATGTCCACTACGAAAGACTGGTTGAGCTTTTTGAAGCTTAGGGCATCTATGGGACTCGTTGGGAATGATAAAATGCCCGGTGATGCCCGATTTGGATACTTGGCATTTTTCCAGGGGGGGGATGGTTATAGCTTTGGTGAACAGAATTTTAATAATGGGCTAAGTGGTGTGCGTGAAGGGCGTTTGGCAAACGAAAATATAACATGGGAGAAATCTAGAAAAACGAATATCGGTCTTGATATGGGATTTTTAAAGAACAAAATTAATTTTAGCATGGATGTCTTTGAAGATTATCGTTATGACATTATTACCGAATTAGGATCGGATGATATTGGTTTTCCAGGTGTGGTTGGAAAAACATCACCATTGATCAATATTGGAAAAGTCCGAAATCGAGGTATTGATATTGAAATGAGTTATTCTGATATGATCGGGGATAATCTTCGACTTTCGGTGAAACCTAATTTTACCTTTTCTAGGAACAAGTTGATCTACCGACAAGAAGTTCCACGCCAATATGAGTATAGGCAGGCAACAGGCAAGCGACTTTATGAAAATTTTGTCTATGTTTTTGATCATTTTGTTAAAGATCAAACAGAGGCAGATCAAGTAAATCAGAGTAATTTTCAGCCTTGGGGAAAAGTGGGGCCAGGAGACGTGATCTATAAAGATTTGAATGGTGATGGTAAGATTACCGACTTAGGAGACCGAACTGTTATGGGGAATCCAAGGAGCCCGGAGATTCAATTTGGCTTACCAATCTCTTTACAATATAAGGGCTTTGATTTTAGCCTTCTGTTTCAAGGTGCATTAAATTCCTCCATTTTGTTGAAAGATGCTGCAGTGTGGGATTTCCCAACTTTTGATCAGGACAAACTCGGTTCTGTTCGACCAATTCATTTGGGGCGCTGGACCCCAGAAACTGCTGCAACAGCTACCTATCCTGCATTACATATCGGTAATTCAGAGAATAACAAAAATAGCAATAGCAGTTTGTTTTTATATGACGCTAAATATTTGAGACTTAAAAATATAGAGATTGGCTATAATCTACCGAAGGATCTTATAAAAAAAATTGGTTTGAACCAATTGCGTGTTTACGCCCAAGGAATGAATTTATTTACTTGGTCAGGTCTCAAGGATTTAAGTATAGACCCGGAGATGGGAAATACAAGTGGTTACTGGTACCCGATTTTGAAAGTTTACAACTTTGGGTTAAATCTTAATTTCTAACCTTATGAATGTGTAAATATGAAAAGAATACTTTTTTTTATGGCAGTTGTTGTACTTTCTTTAATCGTAGGCTGCAACAAATATTTAGATAAATTACCTGATGATCAAATCAGGGAAGATGAGGTTTTTACTCGATATGAAAAAGTTAATCAGCTAGTTACGGATGTTTATGCTAAAGCTAAGGGTGTAAATCAGCCTATTTCTTGGTTCTATCATTTTTCGAGTGCTGCAATAACTGATGAGGCAGAGGGATCGACAGTAGAGGGGAATATTACAAACAGATATAACAATGGTGATTGGAATATCAATGAATTGCCAGGAGACAATGGACAGTTTTGGAATAGCATGTTTGACGGCATCCGTAGAACAAACATTATTTTGGAAGGGATCAAGAAGTACAGCACGCCCGATGACATTTTGGAGCCGGGGTCGTTGCCTATGCGTGTAGGAGAGGTTTACTTTTTAAGAGCCTACTTTCATTTGATGGCTGTTCGTATATATGGTGAAATACCTTATATAGACCATGTCATCACAGCTACTGAAAATATGAATTTCGAAAGAGAGTCAGTACATAAGGTTATCGATAAAATTATCGCTGATGCGACAATAGCATATAATGCTGTCCCCGAAAGATGGGAGGGACAGAATTTCGGGCGTATTGATAAAGGTGCATGTCTTGGGCTGATCGCGGAGGCGCGTTGGATGGCCGCTACACCACTTTGGAATGGATCTGCGGCAAAAGGCTACAATGGGACACGTAAGTTTGAATCCGAATATGCCACATATGATCCGCAACGTTGGGTGAAAGCTAAAGAGGCCGCTAAGGCTGTTTTGGACAGCAAGGTTGCTGGAGGAAAACGTTATAGTCTTTATCAAAAGTATTCAAATACCGATTTTGGCGATAGTGGGGGGCAAAATACCAGCAATTCAACGGTTTACACTCGTTTATGGCAAATGTTTTATGATATGGAGGCCTTCAAAAATGAGTATGTACTATTTTTTACCCGCTACAAGGGCGAAGGGTGGTTTGGAGATGTATACCCACCAAGCCGCGGCGGGGGGGCTCGCCAAATGCCGGTGCAGGAGCAGGTCGATGAATATGAGTACCTCTCTCCGGATGGTTTTGGTTATCCTATTTATAGTGGTAAGGCTAAACAAGATGGTTACGATGATGGCAACCCATATACTTCAGTCAAAAGGGATCCACGTTTTTATCGTGATATTATATTCCATGGAGCTGCATTTCGAGGAGGTAACAATAATCCTTCTCAGACTAATATTGCCAGTGGTGCTGATCAGATTGGCGCTAATAATGCGACCCGAACAGGATATTATTTACGAAAATTTTTGCAGGAAGCTTGGAATAAGAATGGGAGTGTTATCATCAGTGCGCCTCCAGTATGGCGTTTACCAGACTTCATTTACATTTACGCCGAAGCAGTTAATGAAGTTGATGGACCAACACAGGAGATCTATGATTTAGTTAATCAGGTACGAGCTAGGTCTTTTATGGCGCCCATGCCTTTGACAACACTTGCTGATAAAAATTTGATGCGTGAGTACATTTATCGTGAACGAAGGGTTGAATTCTTTTACGAGAACAAGAGAGCCTTTGATAGTCGTTTGTATCTAGAACCAAGTAGTTCGGCGGAGAAATCTAAATATCAAACCTTTACTGCATCAGGTAGTACGAATAACGAACGCAGTGTTAATTATTGGAAAAATGGTAATACAAGCTATCCGAAACTTCAGAATATGATTAATGGTATGCGGGCTGTCGAAGACGCAAATGGTAAAATTCAAATTGGAGATAAGCGTTATCGAATGGAGCGTTTCTTTGTAGAAAGTAGGGTCTTTACGGCGCCAACTCACTATCTGTTTCCTATATTAAATTCAGAGATCCAAAAGTCTCCCTCCTTGGGTCAGAATCCTGGATGGTAGTAGTTAAAATGAAAATCCCACATCATTTGATTGTGGGATTTTTTGTAACCATCTTGTGAAAAACAGCTGGTCAATCCGTTATATTTAAATTTCTTCCCTATATTTACTAATACGTTTTAGCTTTTTTCTTAATGACGTTCAACCCAAAAGCATAAATATGTTTAATATTAAAAAACTTACAGGTAGCATTCTTTTTCTATGCGCTATTCATGCAGCTATGGCGCAGCAGCCCTCACCGGTTGATTTTGTGAATCCTCTGATCGGTACCGAATCGAAGTATGAATTGTCTAACGGGAATACCTATCCTGCGATCGCAAGGCCATGGGGTATGAATTTCTGGACACCACAGACGGGCAAGATGGGAGACGGCTGGGTATATACTTACACTGCAGATAAAATCAAAGGGTTCAAGCAAACCCATCAACCAAGCCCTTGGAATAATGATTATGGGCAGTTTTCAATCATGCCTGTCACGGGAACTCCGCAATTTGATCAGGAGAAACGAGCAAGCTGGTTTTCACATAAAGCCGAAATTGCAAAACCTTACTATTATAGTGTTTATCTCGCAGATCACGATGTAACAACTGAATTGTCTCCGTCGCAACGAGCGGCAATCTTCCAGTTTACCTTTCCTAAAACAGATAGTGCTTACGTTATCGTCGATGCCTTTGATAAGGGCTCTTATATTAAAGTAATTCCTCAGGAAAATAAGATCATCGGTTATTCAACAAAGAATAGCGGCGGCGTTCCGGATAATTTTAAAAATTATTTCGTCGTTACTTTTGATAAACCTTTTTCCTACAAAGCTGCTGTTAAAAGCGGCGCGATAAGAACAGATGAATTGGAAATTCAGGATAATCACGCCGGAGCAGTCGTTGGCTTCCCTTCCCTGAAGAGAGGCGAGAAAGTCATTGCTCGGATCGCTTCCTCTTTTATAAGTTTTGAACAGGCAGAAATTAATTTGAAAGAAGTTGAGTCGAAGACATTTCAACAGGTTATTGACGAAGGTAAAGCACAGTGGAATGACGTTCTGGGACGTGTACAAGTTGAAGACCATAATATTGACAGGCTGCGTACATTTTATTCCTGTCTGTACCGATCAACACTTTTCCCTAGAGATTTTTCGGAGATCGACGCAAGGGGTAACCGTATTCACTATAGCCCCTACAATGGCCAGGTGTTACCTGGAGAAATGTTTACAGATACAGGTTTTTGGGACACATTCCGCAGTTTATTTCCACTATTGAATTTATTATACCCTTCTATGAACGATCGCATGCAAGAAGGCTTGGTAAATGCTTATAAAGAGAGCGGTTATCTTCCTGAGTGGGCTTCGCCAGGACACCGCGCATCGATGATTGGAAACAATTCTGCGTCTATTGTCGCGGATGCGTTAATTACTGGTCGGAAGGGATATGATAAAGAGTTATTGTGGGAAGCATTGAAACATGGTGCCAATAATGCCTATCCCAAACACACATCTACTGGCCGTTTTGGTTATGAATACTATAACAAATTAGGCTATATCCCCGCCGATGTAAAGGTCGACCAAAATGTAGCGCGTTCACTGGAGTATGCTTATAACGACTGGTGTATCTATGAGTTTGGTAAAATGTTGGGTAAACCCCAGGCGGAAACAGCTATTTATGCCAAACGGGCAATGAACTATAGAAATCTGTTTGATCCAAGTACTAAACTGATGCGCGGAAAAAATGCCGACGGTTCATTCGTTCCCAATTTTGACCCGAGTGCTTGGTCAAGAGAATATACGGAAGGAAATGCTTGGCATTGGAGTTTTTGTGTATTCCACGATCCTCAAGGTTTAATTGATTTAATGGGTGGTAATAAGTCATTTGTATCCATGTTGGATACCGTATTTGTTATTCCGAGTTATGAGGGGATGAAGAGTCGCGGTATGATACACGAAATGCGTGAGATGCAGGTGATGAATATGGGGCAGTATGCGCATGGTAATCAGCCGATTCAACATATGCCCTACCTCTATAATTATGCTGCAGAGCCATGGAAAGCACAATATTGGGTACGTAAAATAATGGATAAACTCTATTTGCCCACACCGGATGGCTATTGTGGAGACGAAGACAATGGGCAGACCTCGGCGTGGTATGTTTTTTCTTCATTGGGATTTTATCCCGTTTCACCCGGATCAGGAGAATATGTGATCGGTTCTCCACAATTTGATAAGGTGACCCTAAGTCTTGAAAACGGTAAAAAAGTGCTGATTGAAGCTAAGCAAAAGGAGGGAAATCAGGTTTATGTGGACCAACTTTCCTGGAATGGAAAACCTTATGACAGGAATTATATCCGTTATAAAGACTTACTGCAGGGTGCCAACCTTCAGTTCAAAATGAGCGATGCCCCAAATAAAAATAGAGGTACAAAAAAAGAGGACGCTCCGTATTCCTTTAGTCGTGAAAACATAGATAAGAAATAAAATTACTACAGCAATAAGTTCCGTGCGCTCTAATCTATACGAAGATCCGGCGACTTCATTGAACGTTAAAAGTTCTTAACAATCGATGAAAATTGAGTTGTATTTGAAAACCATGATAGTTAATTTTGAGGCTGTCATGGTTTTTTTACATGAATACAATAATCTTGGGTATTTAAAATCATACCTTTGTGGTTCTTAATTAGAATATGTTAGGTAAAATATTTCATTTGTTAATACTCTTTGCATACCTTAATTTGTTGACGTATGATTCTTTCTCGTCAGCAACGGGACAGGTTGTGCATGCGGGTGAGACTATTGTGGAGTATTTTTTAGATGATGTATTGGATTTGGATCCTATTCAATCTTCCCATGAGGAAAAAGTGCTGTTGCAGGATGATTATCGCATATTTGCCGTCAATAGTCAAGTGTTACCAATATTCATTTTTGTTTTCGGTATTGTTTTTACCGCTTTATGCTTTGCAAAGGATGACGAACATCCTTTTTACCGTTCTAAAACCATCTGTCGGCCGGGTTACTATCGGTTCCTATACCGGTTTCGACCGTTCTAACTATTTTCTATTTATCTTTTCATTCAAAGCTCATTTCATTAAAGTTGAAAAGTATGACAGTTTTTGTGCGTCATACGACTGAGGTTATAGCGTACAACTCAGACTTGATGAAGTTATCGTAGTCCCTTTGCTTACATGATCCCTTCAGTCATTGAAATTTAATGGCTAGCAAGAGAATTTAACATTTTACATTTTATTATCGTTTATGAAATACCCATGTCTGGTTAACGCCTACATGGATGAAAATTAATTGGGTATTCCATAGTGACCACTAAAAAGAAGATTATTTCCCTATGAACAAATTACGGATACTGTGCCTTTTACTTGGTGCGGTTGGGATGCTGGCATCATGCCGCTCCTCTAATGCTAACGCTGATCAGAAAGAAGAACTCAAAAATATCCCTGTTGCATCTTTGATGGTGATGGACACCACTGTTTACCAGGAGTATATTGCTGATGTTCAAGCCTTAAAAAACGTCGAGATTCGCTCTAAACTGAATGGTTTTTTGGATAAAATCTATGTCGATGAAGGCGTCTGGGTAAAGAAAGGACAGCTATTATTTAAATATAATAATGAGGAATACCGTTCAGAATTAGCCAAAGCCAAAGCACAGTATGATAATGCTATTGCCGAATCTCAAAAGATAAAACTGGAGATGGAACGAACTCAAAAATTGGTTGACAAGAATATTGTGAGTCCTTCGGAATATAATCTATTAAAGATTCAGCTAAAAGCGTCCAATTCTAAAATAGAGGAAGCTCGTGCGTTGGTTAATCAGGCACAGACAAGATTGGATTATACGGTTATACGGGCCCCTTTTGACGGCCGTATAGACCGTATTTTATTGCGCGAGGGCTCTCTTTTGACCGAAGGAAGTTTGATTACAACAATCTCTGACCTCAGCAAAGTGAATGTTTATTTTGATATTTCTGAACGGGAGTATCTAGCACTTATGCGCGATAAGCTGAATGGCAAAGAAACGCAAAAGTCGGTGAAATTAATTTTAGCCAATGGTGAGCTTTATCCACATGAAGGAATTGCGCATCTTGTTGAAAGTGAGTTTGAAGCCAATACAGGGTCGATTGCCCTCCGGGTCCAATTCCCAAATGCCGAACATATCCTAAAACACGGTGCAACTGGTAAGATCGCGGTACCTATGGAGACAGGGGAGCACACTTTTGTACATCAAAAATCAGTATTTGAGATTCAGGATAAGACCTATGTGTATACACTACAGGCAGATAGTACCGTTAAAATGACACCTTTTAGTGCAGGCCCCCGTGTGGGCCATTATTACATTGTGGACGGAGGTTTGGATTCCAATGCCAAAGTTGTTTATGAAGGAGTGCAAGGACTGCGGAGTGGAATGAAGATTAATCCAAAAATGAGGAAATTGTAGCGGAGGATAGATTATGTTTGAAACATTTATAAAACGGCCTATACTGTCGTTGGTTATTTCGGTGTTTATTACACTTTTGGGTCTGTTGGCCTTATTTACATTGCCCATTACACAATTTCCGGATATTGTTCCACCTTCGGTAGTCGTCAATGCCAATTACACAGGAGCTAACGCCGAAGTGAGTACAAATGCAGTTGCTATTCCTTTAGAAAAGGCAATTAACGGTGTTGCAGGGATGACTTACATGAACTCGGTGTCTACCAATAACGGGAGCACAGTGATTCAGATCTTTTTCGAAGTCGGCACGGATCCAGATATCGCTGCTGTAAACGTACAAAATCGCGTTACAACAGTATTGGATGAGCTACCCGAGGAAGTAATTAAAGCAGGGGTTACTACAGAGAAAGAGGTCAATTCGATGTTGATGTATCTGAATGTTTTTACGGACGATGAAACGGCAGATGAAAGATTCATTTACAACTTCGCGGACATTAACATTCTAAAGGAACTTAAACGTATTGAGGGGGTTGGACTTGCTCAGATTATGGGGATGCGCGACTATGCGATGCGTGTTTGGGTGAAGCCTGACCGTATGGCAGCTTATAATATTTCTGCTGAGGATGTGGTTGCTGCATTGCGGAAACAGAATATAGAGGCGGCGCCAGGTCAAACAGGTATCAGCTCGGATAAAATGCGTAATATGCAACAATATGTTTTGCGTTATCCGGGTAAATTCACTGAAATTGAGGAATATGCTAACGTTCCTATTCGCGCCACGGCAAATGGCTCTATTATTCGTATAAAAGACGTTGCCGATGTTGAATTTGGCTCATTAGATTACGAAATGGTGTCCAAGACCGATGGTCGGCCCTCGGCTTCCATCATGTTGAAGCAATTGCCTGGATCAAACGCGCAGGAGGTTATTCAGCGTGTCAAGGATCGGATGGCAGAGCTGAAACAGACCCAGTTCCCGACGGGCATGACCTATACGATGGGATATGATGTGTCGCGGTTTTTGGATGCTTCAATATCCTCTGTTATCAAAACCTTATTAGAGGCATTCCTTTTGGTTTTTATTGTGGTATTTATCTTTTTGCAAGATTTTAGAGCCACAATTATCCCTATTTTGGCCGTGCCCGTGTGTTTGATTGGCGCATTGTTTTGTATGCAGATGCTCGGTTTCTCCATCAATCTGTTGACCTTATTTGCATTGGTATTGGCGATAGGAATTGTGGTAGATAATGGTATTGTTGTCGTGGAAGCTGTGTATGCCAAAATGGAAGAGGAACATCTCCAACCCATGGAGGCAACATTGGAAGCCATGAAAGAAGTTGGTGGTGCCGTTGTGGCCATCACCTTAGTTATGTCGGCTGTTTTTGTTCCAGTAGCCTTTCTTGCAGGACCGGTCGGAATATTTTATCGTCAATTTTCGCTGACACTCGCAGCAGCTATTGTTATTTCCGGAATCAACGCTTTAACATTGACTCCTGCGTTGTGTGCACTTTTCCTAAAATCACCACACGACCGTAAACCATCGAATAACTGGTTGGACCGTTTCTTTAAAAAATTCAACCAAATCTATGATAAAACTGCCTTTGGATATAAAGGTATTTTGGTAAAAACGAGTGCACGACGCGGACTGACACTTCTTTTGTTGGGAGGATTTTTTGTAGCAACTTGGGGCAGTAGTGCCATCTTACCCTCTGGATTTATTCCAACAGAAGATCAAGGGATGATCTATGTCGCGGTAACGACACCGCCGGGTGCAACTGTAGACCGCACAGAACGCGTTTTGGATAAAATTGACTCCGTATCAAGAAAGCTTGATATTGTTGAAACTGTTTCTACCTTGTCAGGATATAGTATTGTTACCGAAGTATCAGGAGCTTCCTATGGAATGGGTATGATTAACCTTAAGCCTTGGAAAGAGCGGGACCAGACTGTCGATGATGTCATTAAGGAGCTACGCGATAAAACCAAGGATTTTGCTGACGCACAGATTGATTTCTTTCCGCCGCCAACGGTGCCGGGATTTGGTAATTCGTCGGGTTTTGAGTTGCGACTTTTGGATCGAAGTGGTAATGAGGATCTCAATAAAACGGCGGAGGTGCTGCAGAAGTTTATGGACGATATGGAGAAAAGCGAGGTCCTTCAGGATATCAGCTCCAGCTTTGATGTGAACTTCCCGCAATATATGCTGAAGGTTGACTACGATATGGCTGCAAAAAAGGGGATATCAGTAGAAAATGCTATGAATACACTGCAGACCTTGATGGGAAGTCTTTATGCAACAAACTTTATTCGCTATGGACAAATGTATAAAGTGATGGTTCAGGCTGGCCCCGAATATCGCCAACGGCCAGAAGATGTATTGCGCCTATATGTAAAGAATGAGACAGGTGAGATGGTACCTTACAATGCCTTTATTTCCATGGAAAGAATTTATGGGCCTGAACAAATAACGCGTTATAATATGTTTAGTTCAGCCATGATCACAGGGCAGTCTTCAGCGGGTTTCAGCTCAGGTCAAGCCATTGAAGAAGTGGAGAAAATTGCTTCTTCTTTGCCGCAAGGCTATAGTATTGAATGGTCGGGTATGACCCGTGAGCAAAAGATTTCTGGAAACCAGGCTTTGTATATTTTTGCCCTATGTCTTCTATTTGTCTACCTGTTGTTATGTGCGCAGTATGAAAGCTTTCTGTTGCCTTTACCGGTTCTCCTCTGTCTTCCGGCAGGGATCTTTGGCGCATTTATTTTCTTGAAAGTCTTCGGATTGGAAAACAATATTTATGCTCAGGTAGCATTGGTGATGCTGATTGGTTTGTTGGGTAAGAACGCCATCCTGATTGTGGAATATGCCAATTTGAAATATAAGCAGGGAATGGATATCGTGACAGCTTCAATTGAAGGAGCGGTAGCCCGTTTGCGTCCCATATTAATGACTTCCTTTGCATTTATAGCAGGTTTGATTCCTTTAATGATGGCCAGTGGAGCCGGAGCATTGGGCAATCGGAGTATTGGTACCGCTGCGGTAGGCGGGATGCTTATCGGAACTATACTTGGGATTCTTGTCATCCCTGGATTAGTGATTTTATTCTCAAAAAAGGATAATAAGAAACAAGTGGTCAAACAAGCGTCTTTAGTCATAGCCGCACTTATTTTATTGGGTAGTTGTTCGGTGCCTAAAAAGGCCCATCAACCCGAGAAAGTAAATGTACCGACCTCATTTTCCAAAAGCATTTCGCCGGATAGTTTAAATGTAGGCCGCAGGTCCTGGAAGGAAATCTTTAGGGATCCAAAATTAGTTTCTCTGATTGATTCTGCTTTGCTGAATAATATGGATATTCGTCAATCGATCTTGCGACTGGAATCTGCACAAGCTTATTTTAAACAGCGTAAGGCGGCATTAGGGCCAACCGTTGAAGCTGCAGTGGAAGGTGGAATACGGAAATATGGACATTATACAGAATCGGGAATAGGCAACTACGATTCAAATTTTTCGGAAAACCTGAAAAGTGATGAAAAATTGCCTGAGCCCTTTATTCCAGATTATTTTATAGGACTTCGCTCCTCCTGGGAGATTGACCTTTGGGGAAAGTTGAAGAGCCAAAAACAAGCAGCTTATTTTGGCTTTTTAGCTGAACAGGAAGGTAAGCGCCTTTTAGAAACAGAGTTGGTTTCCAATATTGCCACGGCTTATTATGAACTGATAGCGTTGGACCAAAAAATAAAGGTATACGATCGGAATATTGCCTTGCATAAAAATGCATTAGAAGTTGTTGAGCTAAAAAAGGATGCTGGTTATGCAACAGAATTATCTGTACAGCAATTTAAGGCTTTATTAGCCAACTCCAAAGCTGCCAAGGAGCAGTTACTTCAAGAGATAGCTTTGTGGGAACATCATATCAATGGATTACTGGGACGCTTTTATCAACCTATTGTAAGAAGTATCTATACCGAAAATGCAGATTTATATCATGCTATGCAATTTGGTACACCAGATGACCTAGTGAATCAACGTCCGGATATTAAAGCTGCCTATCTCAAGGTGATTGCATCTTCAAACAGCCAAGAAGCTTCACGTCTGGCATTTCTACCTTCTGTTGCAATAAGTCCATTTGTAGGATTACAGAGCTTTAGCTTTGGTAAGCTATTTAACTTGGATAGATCTATTGCTTATAATCTTTTTGGCGGTATCACACTTCCTTTATTTAATCAAAGACAGCTTAAAACGCAGTATGAGATTGCTAAAGCAGACTATGGAATAGCATTTGTGGACTATGAAAAAACGGTTTTAAATGCTTACAATGAGGTTTCTAATGTGATTATGACGCAAGAGGCAATCGTCAAACGACGTAATTTCGTAGATGAGCATGTTCAGGCATTGGAATTATCTATTGAAGCTGCCCAAGAGCTGTTTATTGCCGGGAGGGTGTCATCATTGGATGTTGTGACGGCTCAAAAAGAATCTTTGGAAGCCCAAGTTGGAAAAGTGGAGCTGGAGAAAGAGAGTACGTTAAACCAGATTCTACTCTATAAAGCCCTAGGAGGGGGCTGGCAATAAGATTTTTATTTCAATAGGAAAACTATTTTTCATGCGATAAAGAATTAACTTGTTAATTCTTGGACCCAAAAAGGTCAGGGAAAGAGGCCGTCGTGAGACGTCCTCTTTTTTTCTGATAGTCCTTCATGTTATAGGGCAGAAAGAACATTCAGTTTGTTGTCATTGCTAATGGTTGCTGCAAAGTCATGCATGTTTTGTAGTTATTTTTATGTAGTTTAGGCAACAGAATGTTGAACCGATTTTAGTATGTTGCAGCGCATTTTTCTTTTCCTACTTTTTTCTCATTTTAGTATTTACCTATCTGCCCAAGTGACTTCGGATAGTATTGGCGTTTTACAACGTTTGGAATATTTAATGGACAACCAAAAGATTTACGTCAAAAATCGTGAAGATAAGCTGGAAAAACTGAAACAAGAAGCAAAAGCTCTCGAAAGTAATCCTGCTGAATTTTTGAAGAAAAACTACGAAATCTTTGAAAATTATAAGAAATTTGATTCTGACGCAGCGCTTTCTTATATTTTACTGTGTCAAAAACTGGCTCCGCTAGATAATGATTCTTTACAGGCAGTGATTCATCTCGATTTGGCATGGGTCTATTCCACTATCGGACGATACATCGAAGCCGCACAATTATTGAAGCAAGTCGAGTCAGCTCATCTTGGCAGGGATCTCCTGGCAAAGTATTATGATACCTACAGCTCTTTCTATAGCCATTATGGTCAGAGCAATAATCGATCAGAGTATTATCAGGCAAGTGAAAAGTATCGTGATTCATTGTTGACGGTACTGCCAAAGTCTTCATTGGAATATCGTACCACCATTGCCATAAAAACGTTGTTCAACGGTAATCGTGAGGATGCTAAAAGACAACTGTTAATGCTTTGGAATGAAAACAAGAAGGATGTTGAGCAGCGCGCCCTGATAGCGTATTTTATGGGACTCATATATAAGTATGAGAAGGATATAAAAAGTCAGATCTATTATCTTTCCATATCGGCGAGTGCTGATATTGAAATGGCTAATCGTGACAACGCATCTTTTCACGACCTCGCCCTAACATATTATGATCAGCAAGATTTTGACCGAGCTTTTCAGTTTATCGAAAAAGCAATTGACGATGCGATGTTATGTAAAGTCCGTTATCGGATTATCGAAGGTACCTCTTCATATCCTATCATCAATGCAGCCTATCAGCAGAAAATCAGTAGTCAAAATAGGCAGTTGGTTGGCTTAGTCGTTATCGTCAGTATTTTATTGATTGGTGTCATCATTGCACTCCTTATTATTTATAGACAGGTGCAACATTTGCGAAGAATACGATCACAGCTTTCAGCAACAAATCAGCAGCTTCGATCATTAAATAATGAAATTAATCAGACTAACCTTAAATTATCGGAATCCAACCACATCAAAGAAGAGTATATCGCTCAATTTTTTGATATGTGCTCCAGCTATATCGATAAAATGGAAGATATTAGAAAGGTTTTATTAAAGAAAGCTACAAATCAACAATGGGATGCTCTTCGTGAGCAGTTGAAGTCAACACAAATGGAGGAACGGGAGGTAAAACAACTGTATGTTAATTTTGATCGTATTTTCTTAAACTTATATCCGACCTTTGTTGATGAATTCAATGCTTTGCTCCAGGAGGACGAGAAGATATACCCCAAAAAGACAGAGCTGTTAAATACCGAACTTCGCATCTTTGCCTTAATTCGATTGGGCATTGATGATTCGGTAAAGATTGCAAGCTTCCTGCGTTATTCTCTTCGGACTGTTTATAATTATAGAACAAAGGTACGTAATAAAGCTGCCGGAAATCGGGACGCCTTTGAAGCTGCTGTCTGCCAGATTGCGGTAATTGACCGTGCGTAGACGCAGTTTTCTATACCAAAAAACAGTTGATAATTCGATTCTTTCGCTTATTTAGGTACTTTTTAAAGCGCTCTGGTTTTTGTATTAATCTTATTATTAGGTTGTTGTGTTTTTTAACCGGTACTTTTTAAGTACTCACTCTTTTTTCTGTATCAAGGTGACCTTAGTTTTGTTTTGAGCAATGAAGCAGGGGAAACTCATTGCCATTTTTGGAATAACCAAAAGATGAAACAATAACCAATTTTTTATTTCATATGATTTACTTTACACGAAAAGTTGCCTTTTCTATGGGGTTGGCTTTCCTGTTCACCTTGATGAATTTGGTGTTTGCCCAAGACCGGATCCAAATCAGTGGACGTGTCCTGGATGCCAATGATCAGAAACCACTTTCTGGGGTAACCATTACACAGAAGGGAAGTAGCAATGCAGTCTCCAGTAACGGAGATGGGCGTTTTCAAATGTCAGCTAGTACGGGCAGTACACTCCAATTTACATTTGTTGGATACGATACCAAAGAAGTGCCTGCCAATAGTACCATGGTGGTCCAATTAAACTCTTCTAACAATGTGCTTGAGGACGTCATTGTAATCGGTTATGGTAGTGTGAAAAGAAAAGACGTGACAACTGCAATTTCTTCTGTCTCTACCAAAGATCTAGAGAAGAGACCCGTTACTAATTTTGGCCAAGCTATTCAAGGCAAAGCGGCCGGGGTAACTGTTATTCAGCCGAGTGGTCAACCAGGTGCAGCACCTCAAATACAAATTCGCGGAATAACATCTTTTAATAGCAATACTACTCCTTTGTATGTCGTTGATGGGGTTCCTGTTGAGGATATTAAATTCTTGTCACCAAATGATATAGTGGATATCCAAATTCTAAAGGACGCTTCATCCGGCGCCATTTATGGTTCTCGCGGTTCGAATGGCGTTATTTTAGTAACGACCAAGTCCGGTAAAGCTGGTGAAGCAAAAATAACGCTTGGAACACAATGGACAGCCAATGTTGTCAATAACACTGTCCAGGTTTTAAATACCAGCCAATACAAAGATTTACAGGATGAGATCGGCCTAGTCAACCTTCCGGAAGGGTTGTTGGATCAGACCGACTGGTTTAAAGAGACCTACAAAACAGGTATTCAGCAAAACCATCAAATATCGATTTCGGATGGTAATGAGAAAATCCGTTACTATTTGGGTGGCGGTTATTTGAATGAAAAAGGGACATTACAAGGCTCGTTCTTTAGACGGTATAATTTCCGTGCTAATATTGACAATCAGGTTCGAAAATGGTTAAAGGTCAATGCGAATATCAATTATTCGGATAACAATGATAATGGTATTACCTCGGGCTTGGGATCCAATCGTGGCGGTGTTGTTACCTCCGTGATTACAACACCCACTTATGCGCCGGTATGGGATCTGGCAAATCCGGATCGATTCTATAATAATTTCTATGGGATCAGCAACATCACCAGTCCTTTGGAAAACTTAGCGCGGACAAAAAATAATAATAACCGAGAAAATCGGATTGTCGCCACAGGAAGTGCATTGGTTTCTTTTATGCCGAACCTCACTTGGAAAACTTCGTTTTCATTCGATCGAAGATCTGGCATTATGACTACCTTCCTGGATCCTTGGACGACAGCATGGGGAAGAAATCAATTTGGCGAGGCCTCCGACATGCGTAATACAAACACCGTATTAACTTGGGATAATATCTTAACGTATAGCAAAAGCTTTGGTAAGCATAATCTGGAAGTAATGGGTGGTTCTTCCTGGACAGATTCTAAGTACGCTAGAAGTGAGATTTTTGGCTCAAACTATGCAAATGGCATCATTGAAACGCTGAATGCTGCCAATAAGATTTCTTGGGACAGGACAGGATCTACGGCATCAAACTGGGGAATTATGTCCTATTTTGCTCGTGCCATGTATAATTATGATGGCAAGTATTTAGTGACTGCGAATATGCGTGCAGACGGTTCGTCGAAGCTTAGCCCAGAACACCGTTGGGGATATTTTCCATCGGTTTCGGCTGCATGGAGAATCTCTTCGGAAGACTTTATGAAAGATATTGCCTGGATTAATGATTTTAAAATACGCGGTGGATGGGGACAAACTGGTAATCAATACGGATTAGGCGATTATGCATATCTACAATTAAGCGGTATCCAACGTCAACAGTGGTTTGTAGAGGGGAAAGAAAATTCATTGCCCAATATCAACAAACCAACAATCTTACGAGCGAAAGACCTGACTTGGGAAACAACAAGTACCACCAGCATCGGTTTTGATATCACCATGTTGAGCAACAGGTTAACGGTCAGTGCCGATTATTACAACAAGGATACCAAAGATCTTTTAATGAATGCAAGTCTACCTGCAGGACAGCAAGCAAACACGATCCAGAGAAATGGTGGCCGTCTGAACAACCATGGTTTTGAATTTGCGGTGAATTCAAAGAATCTGACCGGAAATTTAACTTGGAACACAGATTTTAATATTTCTTTCAACAGAAATAAACTACAGCAATTGGATTTACAACAGGTGTATTATGATGTCAAGACAAACGATTATGTCAATGACTTCGTGGTAAAAAATGAGCCGGGGAGATCGCTTGCAGGATTCTACGGTTATCTATCAGATGGTGTAAATCCTGAAACGGGTGAACTCATGTATCGTGACCTGAATGACGATGGTAAGATTTCATCAAGCGACCGTACCTATATCGGTAATCCGCTTCCAAAGTTTGTGTACGGTATGACAAACAGCTTCTCTTATAAGAATTTCGATCTAAGTATATTCATTCAGGGGACTTATGGCAATGATATCTTCAATGCCAGCCGTATGGAAACAGAAGGAATGTATGACGGTCGCAATCAAACAACAGTGGTATTGGATCGTTGGCGGGTACCTGGACAAATTACGCATGTTCCAAAAGCAGGTTTCGATATGAAAAACTCAAGCTATTTTGTCGAAGATGGCAGTTATCTGCGCATGAAAAATGTTTCTTTGGGTTATTCTATCACGCCTGAAAAACTGAAACGGATTGGTATCAACAAAATTCAGCCTTATCTATCCGTAAGTAATCTATTTACCTTGACCAAATATTCGGGCATGGATCCGGAAGTAAACCAGTATTCTGGCGGATCCGATGCTAGAATCCAAGGTATTGATTGGGGAACCTATCCACAGAATCGTTCATTTGTTTTAGGTCTTAATATTGAGTTTTAATTGTCTGTATCATGAAAAAATATATAAGTAACGCGCTTTCTTTGCTAACCGGCTCTTTGTTTTTATTTTCTTGCTCTTTGAACCGTGATCCACTTTCAGATTATTCGGATGTTAGTCAAGGAAAGACAGAGACAGGAACGCAGATCGTTTTCAAGAATAAAGCCGAAGTTGAAACTTATTTGGCCGGAATTTACCAGCAGATGAAAGATCGGCAGGAACATTGGTATCTCGACCTCCTCTTGATTGGCGATTCCCACGCCGATAATTCCTATGCGGGAACAACCGGCGCGGAAGTTGTACCTTTTGAAAATAATTCTATTGAAGGGTCTAATTCTGTGGTTGACCGGGATTGGGGAAGATATCTGGAAGATGTTGGACGTGCAAATCGATTGATCATTTATGTGGATAGTGTCGCCGATAAATCGGTGAGCGATACAGAAATTAGGACTTATAAAGCACAAGCGAAACTATTCAGAGCATTGGCGATGTTTGATATGGTCCGTATATTTGGATCTATCCCTGTCATTACCACAATTGCACCCGATATTACCGGTGATAATGTCAATGAAGTTTATCCGCAGTATTTCCCTAAACAAGCTACCGAAGAAGAAGCTTACAAACAGATCGAAAAAGATTTGATGGATGGATTGGCAGATGCACCAGCCAACAACAACGGAAATAAGACTTTATTTACCAAATCCGTAGCGCGAGCTATGCTGGCAAAGATCTATGCCGAAAAACCAATTCGCGATTATGCTAAGGTTATTCAATTTGTTGACGCATTGACTGCGGATGGTTTTGATCTGAATACCAATTACTCAGACTTATATGCAATGAATGCAAGCAACACCGATCTTGCACAACGGAATACGAAAGAATCGATTTTGGAGGCACAGTTTACTTCTGGAGGAGGTAACTGGGCGACTTGGATGTTTGGAAGGGATTTGTCCAATTATGATAATAACTTCACATGGGCAAAATGGATAACCCCATCACGGGATTTGATACAGACCTATACGAATGAGGGAGATCAAATTCGTTTGGGGCAATCTATCGTCTATTATTCCACTACTTGGAGCAACTATTATCCTTCCAATCATTATCCATTCATGTTTAAACTGCGGTCTGCATTTAATAGTATTGTCAAGCTTCGTTACGCAGATCTTTTATTGCTTAAGGCAGAAGCTTTAATTCAACAGGGATCAGATTTATCCGGTGCAGCAGACATTATTGACAAAATTCGCACACGTGCTAAATTGCCTAAAATATCCGCTGCCATACGTTCAAATAAGGACGCTTTATTAGACGCTTATTTGAAAGAACGTCGTCTTGAATTGGCCTTCGAAGGACAACGATGGTTTGATCTCGTGCGCTTAGACAAGGTCGAATCTGTCATGAATGCTGTTTATGCAAAAGATGCTGGAAGAAAGGCACAGGTGTATCCCTTCACGAAGAACTCTTACCGTTTACCGATTCCGCAACCAAAAATTGATCAGAATCCTAACCTCGTTCAGAATCCGGGGTATTAATTGATTTAACAAGTGGAATCCCCCATCTGATGGATGGAGACAAATATATTAACAGATGAAACGTAATAATAAAAAAACTATGATATATACATTCTTGTTGTCCTGTCTAGTGACGGCAACATCTTGTAACCGTGACAGCTATACACCTTCACAAGGTGATGAAATTAAAAAAAGTGGTGATGTTACCATTTATACGACGACAGGCAGTCGGTCTTTGGATTTTGGAAAACGCTTTGTTGATTTCAGTTCCAAATTTAACATGTCGCCCAATACAATTACGTTAGATCCAGCGAAGAAATTTCAGACTATGGATGGCTTCGGCGCAGCAATTACAGGTTCTACATGCTATAATCTAATGAAAATGAGTAAGGAAGATCGAACAAAATTTCTTACAGAGACTTTTTCCGATAAAGATGGGATGGGCATGAATTACATTCGTATTGCTATTGGATGCTCCGACTTTTCTTTGAGTGAATACACCTGCTGGGACAAGCAAGGGAAAGAAAATTTCGGCATGCAGATGGAAGAAACCCAATATATCATTCCGGTACTTAAAGAGATACTTGCTATCAATCCATCTATAAAGATCATGGGCTCACCATGGACTCCACCGAAATGGATGAAAGTTAACAACCTGACTGATTTAAAGCCTTTTGATTCCTGGACTAGCGGACAGCTAAATCCAAAATACTACCAGGATTATGGTTGGTATTTCGTGCAATGGATCCAGGCAATGAAGAAAGAAGGTATCAATATTTATTCCATTACTGTTCAAAATGAGCCTTTGAATAGGAAGAATTCCGCGTCGCTTTATATGTCATGGCAAGAACAACAAGCTTTTGTAAAACAATCTTTAGGGCCACAATTAAAAGCAGCAAACCTGTCGACAAAAATATATGCATTTGATCATAATTATAACTATGATGATATTGCTGATCAGACTGATTACCCTGTGAAGATTTATAACGATGCCGAAGCAGCATCATTCTTTGCGGGAGCGGCTTACCACAACTATGGTGGTGATAAAGCTGAGCTAATAGATATCCATAATCAACGTCCGGATAAAGAACTGGTCTTTACAGAAACATCCATTGGGGAATGGAATGATGGCCGGAATCTTGAAAAACGTTTGATGGAAGATATGCGTGAAGTCGCCATTGGCACAGTTAACAATTGGAGTAAGGGTGTAATTGTCTGGAATCTGATGTTAGATACCGAAAAAGGACCGAATCGTGAGGGCGGCTGTCAGACATGTTATGGAGCTGTAGATATCAGTAAGGCGAATTATAAAAATATAACACGCAATTCGCACTATTATATTGTTGGTCATCTTTCTGCGGTGGTCAAATCAGGAGCGATACGGATTGGCGCCTCTGGGTATACTGCTGAAGGCTTGGTTTATACGGCGTTTCAAAATACAGATGGAACCTATGCTGTTGTTTTATTAAATGACTCAGGCGATAGCCGCAAAATCACATTGGCTGACGGTAAAAATCATTTTAGCTATGATGTGCCAGCAAAGGCGGTTGTTTCTTACCGCTGGACTTATTAATTGGAGGACGATAAACCCTAAGCGCTATCTTGCCGATAGCGCATAAATTATGAATAAATGAAAAGATACTTCATCAATCTACTCTTGGGAACTGCTGCTCTTGCCGCAGTAAGTTCCTGTAAAAAGGATGAAAAATATACCTATCAGGTAGGGGATCCTAAAATCGAATTGAAATCACCTATCTCATCCGCAAATTTTGGTGATAGCCTAGAATTCCAAGTGCACGTTTCCGATAACGAAGTTGCACTCTCTACGGTTAAAGCCCAGTTGTATTTTACAGATGACAAGGTAACAGAGACCGTGATCCGTACCAAAGAAAACGGAGACTACGCTGGAAAGATTTATGTTCCATTCCTGAAAGGTATTCCTGACGGAAAAGCAACATTAAAATTTGTCTTGCAGAATATAAGTCAGAAAACGAGCGAACAGTCTTTTGATCTAAGCCTCAGCAGACCTGACTTTCCCTATTTAACCTTGGTCACCGAATCCAAGTCCTATCGAATGGAAAAGGTAGGACGTAATCAATATGCAGCAAAAGAAAACTTTCCTGCAGAAGTAAAAGGCTATATCCAAGCGCCAAAAGTTGGTTCACAAGGAAATGCAATGAATTTTGGTTGGGTCAATAATGTTATTAATTTAGGTTCTACTGCCGAAATTCCATTCTCGAATTCGACTTCTGGTGTATATCCGATTCAATTTAATACATTGACCTTTCAGGCTTCTCCGTTTATTGTTGTTCTACTCAATGGATCGCAGTTTAGCCGACTTGATGATAAGCATTCCAAAGTTGAAATCGAGCTCGCGCAAGGAAAATCGACAACCTTCGAAGGGATTGCGGATCTGCAAAATTGGTGGATTGATCCAGATTACTTTGCTCAAGCGGCCGATGGAACTCTTTCGTTTAAAGGAGCAACCGGGAAATACCGTGTTACCGCAGACTTTAGCCTAAAATACTTTGTGGTTGAGGCGATGATAGGTAATGATTTGGCAAAACTACAAGATGACGGAACTGGTGCCGTCTGGATTATTGGCGAAGGAATTGGAAAACCTAAGGTATCCAGTAATCAGGTAGGCTGGAATACGGATAAAGCGCTTTGTTTGGTTCCGTTAGGTAATAAGAAATATCAGATAACGGTTAAGGCCGGAGAGTCTATAAATTCTGATAACATCAACTTCAAATTTTTCCATCAAAAAGGATGGGGAGGGGAATTTGGAGGTGCGGACATCACAACTACAAGTGATATTGTATTTGTGGGGGATGGCAATAATGGACGTGACTCGGGTAATCTTGGTATAAAAACCGGTAAAGTATTAGAATCAGGTAAGACTTATATTTTCACGCTGGATTTGACTGCCGGGAATAAGAAGGCTGTGTTGACCGTAGCAGCGAAATAAAATAAAACGAGTTTTGGAATTCCTGGGCAGTTTTTTTGCCCAGGAATTTTTATCTAAGCTTAACTTATTTGATAGATTTCAAGTCTTTCGGACCATTCCTATATAACAGTTGGACGATAGCAAGGAAAGTCCGTATCACACTGTGAAAATCCGATGATATGCTTTTTAGGAAAATAGAGCTAATCTATGAATAGAAGAGATCAACTAACTGTTTCGCTTCTTTTACATCATGTACACGTAGAATTTGTACGCCTCTTTCGAGCAGTAATGTATTCAAAGCGGTAGTACCGTTTAACGCTTCCTGGGCTGTGATCCCGATTTTTTTATAGATCATGGATTTGCGGGATATTCCGCCCAAAATTGGTAATTCGAAGTAGTGAAGTTCATTGACACGATAAAGCAACTCATAGTTCTGTTCGGCTGTCTTGGCAAAGCCAAAGCCTGGATCAAGAATAATGTCTTTCACCCCCATACTTCTTAGCACGGCGATGCGCTCACCCAAAAACGTGGCAACATCCGTTACAATATCTGTGTAGTCTGTTTGTTCCTGCATATTTTCGGGAATACCGCGCATATGCATAAGAATGTAAGGAACCTGGTATTTGGCTACTGTAGCAAACATATTATCGTCGAGTGTACCACCAGATACATCATTAATGATGTGAACGCCTGCTTCGACCGCTGCAGCTGCAACGTCGGCCCTGAAGGTATCAATTGATAAAATGGCATCAGGAAACGCTGCTTTAATTGCTCGAATTGGGGAAAGGGCTCGATCCATTTCTTCCTGTGATGAAATTAATGGTGCGCCTGGGCGTGACGAATAGGCGCCAATGTCGAGAATTTGCGCTCCCTCAAGCAATAACTCCTTCGCTTTCTCTACTGCACGCTCTACGGTCGTATTATCGCCGCCATCGTAAAAAGAATCTGGCGTCACATTGAGTATCCCCATAATAATGGGCATATCGAAGGTCATTAAGGTGCCATCGACTAGTATGGATTGACAGGGTGACGTTTGGAATCTTTTCATCTGAACAACGACAGCTTAAGCGTATGCAACTTTATTTTATAACCAAAACACCATCAGCGATAATGCTAATGTCTTTTTTGGGTTGTGTAATTTGATCTATTTCAGCCTGTGATTTGCCAAGATCCTTTGCCGCATGTTGTAAAGATGCGACGGAAACTTCTTTTTTCTTTGCGCTTCCCTCCACGACAACCGTCTTACCCACAATATCAGATGGCATAAAGAAACCATAGTCTTTAAAACGAACGGTAATAGGCTCTTCCCCGTCACGTTGTAAGGTCATGAAACAACCCTTTTTCTTACACACTTCTACCACCTTACCCGTTATCTTTCCATGAAAAGCATTCTTTTGTGTAAGCTCCTTTTCGAGCTTTGCCACTGAAATCGCATTGGAAGCAGAAATCTCTTTCCCATATTTTACACCGGGCTTGGCTGCGAGAATATCCTTTTGCTGCCCGAATGAAAAGCGAGTGGCGACAATGGATAAAACAAGAAATAAAAAGACCTTTTTCATATTATTTTCTAATAAATTCGAATTTACCACTTGGGTCCAGCTTCATGACAGTAGATGATTTCCCATCTGTTGTTACGTCTCTGTCGTAGGCGACAATATAGTCAACTCCAGCTTTAATGGTGTCAGCAATTTCATCAAAATCTTTTGCCGTAGGTTCACCACTGATGTTGGCTGAAGTGGAAATTATGGGTTTGCGAAAGCGTTGTAAAAGCTGTTCACAAAAAGGGTGTTTGACAATTCGAATGCCAATAGATCCGTCTTCTGCTATAGCATTGGGAGCAAGATTTTTGGCATTCGAATAAACAATTGTCAAAGGCTTTTCTGTGTATTCAATAAGTTGATAAGCGACTTCCGGGATCTCATTGACATAACTCGCAAGTTGATTGTCATTATGTAATAAGACTATCAAACTTTTAGATTTATCCCTTCCTTTCAGTTGAAAGACTTTTTCTACCGCTTCAGGGTTGGTAGCATCACAGCCTATTCCCCAAATTGTATCTGTTGGGTAAAGGATTAGTCCGCCATTTTTTAGCGTTTCCAAGGCCTTATTCAAATCTTCCCGATCTACGAATCCACTCATCTTTAATTTTCTATGCAAATTTTAAACTTAAACCGCAACATTGTGTTCACGTAAAGCATCGTTTAATGAAGTCTTTTTGTCCGTAGACTCTTTACGTTGTCCAATAATCAGGGCACAAGGAACCTGATATTCTCCAGCTGCAAATTTTTTGGTATACGATCCTGGAATGACAACAGAGCGGGCAGGCACATAACCTTTATACTCTATCGGCTCAGGTCCAGTCACATCAATAATTTTTGTTGAGGCTGTCAGTACAACATTGGCGCCTAATACGGCTTCTTTTTCAACGCGAATACCTTCGACAACAATCGCCCTTGATCCGATGAAAACATTATCTTCGATAATAACCGGAGCAGCTTGTACAGGCTCCAATACACCGCCAATGCCAACGCCACCACTTAAATGTACATGTTTGCCGATCTGGGCGCAAGAGCCAACAGTTGCCCATGTATCCACCATCGTGCCTTCGTCTACATAAGCACCAATATTAACATAGGAAGGCATCATAATAACTCCTTTAGCCAAATAAGCACCTAAACGAGCGGATGCGCCTGGTACAACACGTACACCCGTATGCTTATAGTCTGTTTTGAGTTTCATTTTATCATGAAATACAAAAGGCCCAGCAGTCATTTCACGCATGTCATTAATTGGAAAGTACAAAATAACAGCTTTCTTGATCCAATCGTTCACGTGCCATCTCGTGCCAATCAGTTCAGCAACGCGAATTTCACCACTATCTAATTTCATGATGACCGTACGAATTGCTTCCGTATATTCTTTATATTCTAATAATTGCCTATCTTCCCAAGCTTCCTCAATCAGTTTTTTAAGTGGCTCTACCATATTATTTTTTTGCTTATTTGAATTAGTTTATTTTGATGTACAAACTTAGATAAAGTTGGACTTAAAAGCAACTTTATCCATTGTTCCTTGCGTTATACTTAACGGATACCAGCAGCGTACCATTTTACAGTCACTCTTCCCCCTAACTACCGTGTGTGCGCAGCGATTTCACGTTGAGTTCACCTTTAAAGGTGTATCCACCATGAAGCTATTGCTTTAACAACCCACTTGTGGTAAGGAGTTGGTGTTCGGTGGTGAGCGATGGAATAGGAGAATGTTGATAACTGAACGCAGTATATTTAGATTTTCTATAATTTCTTTTGGTTGTAATGGTCCTAAAAATAGCTATTTTTGTACTATGGCTGGAACATCAGAAAAATTGAGAATTGATAAATATTTGTGGTCAATTCGCTTATTTAAGACGAGAACCTTGGCGACAGAGGCGTGTAAGGCTGGAAGGGTCAAATTAAAAGGGCAGAATATAAAACCATCTTACGAGGTGAAAATAGGTGATGTGTATCACATTCAAAAAGGTATTGAGCGGAAAGTCGTCCTCGTGACTGGCCTGTTGGAGCGTCGTGTGGATGCAAAGACTGCCGTGCAATTTTACGAGGATCAAACTCCTGTTGAAGAGACGGTTGGGTATAAATCTATGTTTCACGCTCCTGTCCTCAAAAGAGATCGTGGCAGCGGTAGGCCGACTAAAAAAGACCGTCGAGAGATCGATGATCTGCAATCTTCAGAATGGTGGGAAAAGGACGATGAAATAAAAAATCCAGAACCAGAAAAATAGCTGTTTATTTTGATGGAATCCAAAAAGGATCCGACATGGACTATACTATTAGATTGCCACTAAGTATTTTTCTATCTCATCGAATTGGATATCGCCATGTGAAGCATCGTATATACTGTCTTTTCCTTTAATAATCAATATTTGAGGAGATTGATGTTCTACATTCCAGCGTTGAGCAATCTCATTCGAAAGAGAACGGTAGCGCAATAGGTCTAAGAGATAAATCGTATAGTCGTGGTCTGATATCGCCGACATTCGTTCAAGACTACGTTTAGCCATATTACTAATACCGCATGTTGTACTATGTTTAAAAATAGCTGCAACTTTATCCGATTGATATAGTTCTTGTAGCTGTTCTTCTGTGTTTAATGCAATCCAATTGATCATAATTCTGTGAATTTTTTTTGTTCTACTTGTACAAAAGATGAGATAGAGGAGAATATACAACTTCTCTGTTCGTTCGTTGTGCAATTGAATAGGCTTGGTAAACGTATACCGTCGCCGATCTCCTTATAATTGCTCACTTCATACGTAATTTTTTCTCCCTTATCTGTGTATTCATAACGCGCGATTTCCCCTGTATTTTGATCGATGTAAAGCAATCCGGCAATCTTGGTCCCAAAAATGGGGGTTGAAGAAAGGATATTGGATATCGTTAATTTTTGTCCTGCGCTAAAGCTTTCTTTCTGGTTTTTGAGCTGCACATTCTTCTGTCCAATGAGGGTGGGTAAAAGGAGCAAATTAAAATCCAAAAAGAGTTGGCTTTTGATTGATTTCTTAAGCTCTGCCTCGTCTGTGGATAAATTTCCGCCAATAAAGAGCTTATCACCCCCAGGGTTTTTAAAATTAAATAGGTAAGTCACTTGGTCTGTTCCTGTATACCCATCAAATCGACACGCTCCCGTTGTCCGATTGAACAAGAATTTTCGTTCCTCGTTAGCTAATTGGTCTGAAATGTTATTCCCTTTTGCAGAGAATGCTAAATACTGTAACGAATCCCACTTTTCTTGACCGCCAATACTTTGCCAAATCTGTTTATGTAGACTATCCTCTTGCGCTATTAAATTCAACTGACAGAACAAGGTCAGGATAACGATACTGAGTACGTTCGATAATATTTTCATAACCCTATTTTTTTAAGAAACAATCATCAAGTGTGGACTATGCAAAAATTAAAAATACTCCACTTCATCATTGCATTATTTTCTGTAAGACTGCCGATTGTTCCGCTTACTTTATCCATGTGAGCCCATCAACGACAATTTATTCTGATGAAAAATAAAAATCGATTAATAAGATAATAACATATTTTATTAATCGATTTACCACAAATGGAAGTATCTTACTTTAAGCTATGTTCGATAAATACTTTCATCATTGACATGTTAGTAGGCAAAATTGATACCAAATTAGAATTTATTGGCAATATGAGCCATTTGTATTGCTGTAATAGCAGCTTCTTCCCCTTTATTCCCATGCTTCCCACCTGCACGATCCAGGGCCTGTTGAAGATTGTCTGTTGTTAATACACCAAAAATTGCTGGCTTATTATATTTGAGTCCCACATTGGCAACGCCATTTGCAACGGCATCGCAGATGAAATCAAAATGTCTTGTTTCGCCCTGGATAACACAACCTAAACAAATAACTGCATCAAAACCCTGATTTCTGAGTGCCAGATCCGCCCCTGAAATTAATTCAAAACTTCCAGGGACCTCAATAATTTGAATGTTTTTTTCTTCAGCGCCATGTTCTTCCAGACCCTTTATTGCACCATTCAATAGTGCACCTGTAATTTCTGCATTCCATTGTGCAACAACGATTGCAAATTTGAATGGACTTGCATCCGCGACTTGGATATGCGAGAAGTCTGATAAATTTTTAATGCTACTTGCCATAATAGGAGCAAAGATAGTGTTTTAGATGGTCACAAAAAAAGAGGCTATCAAATAGCCTCCTTTTTTGTGATATTGTAATCTCCTACAAATGTGCCTGTACGCGGCCTAACAAACCATCAATAGTGCTGGCCTCTTGGCTTTCAGGAAAATCTGTCTTAATCTTTTTATAGGCAGTCTCTGCACCTTTGTAATCATTTTGTGCTTCATAAACAAGACCTAATTTTTTTAAAAACATCGGTGTAGTATATGAATTACTCGATTTTTCGGAAGCTTGTTTATAGTAATCAGCAGCTTTTTTGTAGTCTTTTAACTCTGAATATGCATCACCGGTTAAACCAATTACCAAAGGGTCTAGAATTTGGCTTCCAGTAGGAGAATATTTTTCAAGAGCTTTTACAGCTTCTTCGAATTTACCTTGGCGCAAATACAATCCGCCTAAATAAGCATTCGCTATATTCGCCGATTTTGTATTCGAATATTCATCCGCAATTTGTTTAAATCCAAGAAATGCACCATCCCCCATGATTGCTTTATTTTGCAAAGAATCAATTGTGGCAAGCCGTTCAGCTTTATACATACGGTTCGAAGCTTCTTCTGCTCTCGGATCTAGATACAGCTTTTGATATCCAAAATAAAGTAAGATCAATACAACGATACCACCTAAAATGAACACTACGCTTTTTTGGTTATCTTGGAAAAAAGATCCTTTTGAAGGTTTGAAACCTTGATTTGTATTATTTGTGTTTTTAGACATTACTAATCAGTAAAATATGGATTGCAAAAATACACTTTTCGAGTAAAAATACAAGTATTTTGCAATTTTAAAGTGAATTAAGTTTAGTTTTCTGACTTATTTGATAATTCGATTTCTCGATCCAGTTGCTCGTAGATCGAATTTTTGCTTTTGAATTCGGGTACAATGATTTTCATTTGATACACCACTTCGTTTTTGTTTTGCGTTGCTAATCGTTGCTGCAGTTCTTCGATCTTCATGAGCACGATGTCGTAATTATTTTCTCTCACCTTGGCAATCATAATTTTTTCATGGTGAGTGGGTAGGGTATTTTCTAAGTCATTTAATAATTCTTCATACAGCTTTTCTCCGGGGCGCAATCCCGTAAACTTTATTTCAATATCTTCATTTGGTTTGAATCCTGAGAGACGAATCATTTTCTTAGCTAATTCGACTATTTTTACAGATTTTCCCATATCGAATACAAAGATTTCGCCACCTTGTCCCATTGTTCCAGCCTCAAGAACCAATCGGCAAGCTTCGGGAATGGTCATAAAATATCGTGTAATTTCTGGGTGAGTAACCGTTACAGGGCCACCTTTTTGAATTTGATCTCTGAATCGTGGAATGACCGAACCATTTGAACCCAGTACGTTTCCAAAGCGTGTCGTAATAAATTTAGTATGGATACTTTCTTGCAATGATGCTTCCAAATGATTGTTCAACGACTGGACGTAAATTTCAGCAATTCGTTTCGTTGCCCCCATAATATTGGTGGGATTGACCGCTTTGTCTGTAGAGACGAAAACAAATTTTTCAACTTGAAATTCAACAGCTAAATCAGCAAGATTTTTTGTTCCCATCACATTCGTTTGTACCGCTTCCAATGGATGGTTTTCCATCATCGGCACATGTTTATAGGCTGCTGCGTGATAGACGTAGTGTGGTTTGAACGTTTCAAAAAGTAATTGCATTCTTTTTGTACTTCGGACATCGGCTATGTAAGTATGATATACTTGATTTGGAAATTCATCTTGAAGATCGAGTTGGAGATTATGTAAGGGGGACTCCGCCTGGTCACACAGTATAATCATCTGTGGTTCGTATCTTCCCAATTGGGTTGCGATCTCACTTCCTATAGAGCCTGCAGCACCAGTGACTAATATCCTTTTGCCTTTGGTTTGGCTTAGGATGTGATCATCGTTGATCTTTATAGGTTCCCTTTCCAATAGATCTTCAATTTTTATTTTTTGGATCTGATTGGGATTAAGGTCGCCATTCATAATTTTTTTAACTGGGGGCAGCGTTAAAATATTAACATTTTTTTCCAGCGCGACGTCAGTGATTTCATTTTTGCGGTCCGAAGGAATATTATGGGAAGCAATAATGACCTCCTCGACATTTAACGTTTTGATCAGGTGGCTGAACTTCTGCGAAGAATATATCTTCGTTCCATCAATGACCTTATTTATTTTTTGTTCGTTATCATCTAGAAATCCTACAATGGCATTTTTAGATCTTACATCGTGGTCTAATGTTCTTTTTACAGCAATTCCCAAGTCGCCTGCTCCATAAATCAGTGTTTTTTTTCTGGAGCCACTAGCTTTTTTTGTGTATAGAAAGAAAATCTTAATAATCGTTCTATATACTGTTAAAATTAGAAATGAAAAGAGAGCAAAGAAAATAATAAGGGCAGTTGGGATGTTGCGCTCTATCTCATTTGCTTGGATTATTAATTTTATAACGAGGAGAATGAAGACACTAAATGTTATCGTAGATAATATACGTATGGAATCGATCGCACTTGTGTAACGAACTATTCCGGTATACATTTTAAAAAGGTAGAATGAAAAAGAGCATACACCTATAAATAAAATGTAACGTATACTAAAATCAATGTCAAGCAGAAAAGCGAAGTCAAAATCATAGTAAATGACATTTGCGAGCAGATAGGCGATGGATACGCTAAAGATGTCCAATAAAAAAATGATCCACCGCGGCACTATATTTACTTTACTGAGCATGGTATTATATTTGATTAATTTAGACAAATGTAGATAAATTTGTTTCATTCCAAAGGTGTGCCAAACCAAATTTATCTTCGTTTGATAAGATTGATTATTTATTGTAATTTTAGCTAACGATCAATTTGACAAGATGAATGAGTTAGGGAAGCTTGCTAGTCAGGCTATGATTTCTCCAAAAGAGATGCTTTTTGAAAAGAAAAAGAATGCAAAAAGTTTATTTATAGGTATTCCAAAAGAGATCTCGCTCCAGGAAAAGCGGATATGTTTGACACCATTAGCGGTTGCATTATTGGTAGAGAATGGGCACGACGTTATCATTGAGACGGGGGCAGGCAGTGGAGCCAACTTTTTAGATCATCATTATAGTGAACAGGGGGCTCGGATCGTATCTTCCCGCGAAGAAGTATACCAAGCGGATTTGATTATCAAGGTCGGTAGCCCTACTGCGTCAGAAGTAAAGTTGATGAAAGAACGCCAACTTTTATTGTCTTCTCAGCAACCCTCACTCATGAGCCTAGATGTCTTAAAGGCATTAATGCATAAAAAGATTACAGCAATTTCTTATGAGTATTTAAGAGACGAGGGCGGGTGTTTAGCGGTCGTTAGGGCCATGAGCGAAATTGTGGGGGCTACGGCAACCCTGATTGCTGGGGAATATCTGAGTAATGCGTTTGGCGGAAAGGGGCTGATGTTAGGCGGTGTGACTGGGGTAGCCTCGACAGAAGTTGTTATTATCGGCGCTGGTACCGTTGGTGAACAAGCCGCCCGAACAGCTTTAGCTTTAGGCGCACAGGTAAAGGTTTTTGATAATTCAATATATAAACTTAGGCGTTTACAGAACAATCTTGGCAGCCGTGTTTTTACATCTGTTATACAGCCAATTATTTTAAATAAGGCTGTTATCAGTTCAGATGTCGTGATTGGTGCTTTGCGAGCACGCAATGGAAGGTCTTCTTGTTTGATTTCAGAAGAAACGGTATCTAAAATGAAGCCCAATTCCGTTGTTATAGATGTAAGTATCGATCAGGGCGGGAATTTTGAAACTTCAGAAGTGACCTCACATGATCAACCCGTTTTCCGAAAATTTGATGTTATTCATTACTGTGTCCCCAATATCGCTTCTCGTGTGGCGCGAACAGCAACCTATGCCATGAGTAATATTTTTACTTCAATTTTGCTCGATTTTGCTGAGCTTGGAGGATTGAAAAACGCAATTTGGAAAAACCCCGGAATCCGAAGTTCCATTTATTTGTATCAAGGTAATCTTACAAATGCTGATATGGCATCAAGGTTCAATATGACTGCCAAAGATTTGGATCTTTTAGTCGTTTCGTCTTTATAGATGATGTGTCTAAAGCGGATCTCGGAAGTGCACCTCTGGGACACGATTGTTTGAATTATTTTTAAATTATTAGGCTAATGAAAAGAATTTTTATGATTTTATGTTCGTTGATTTCACTCGTTAAGGCGCAGGAAACAATCAATCTTTATGCAGATTCCATTCCAAATTCCACGGATAAAGAGCAAGTGAAGTTAGAAAAAAATGTTCCTAGGTTATTTGCTTATCCGGCAGATAAAAGTAGTGCTAAGAATATCGCTGTACTGGTGATTCCGGGAGGTGGGTATTCTCATATCGCTATGGATCATGAAGGGCATGCTGTTGCAAAAGAGCTTGTAAAAAATGGTTATTCGGCTTTTGTTTTACAATACCGTTTACCTTCGCCAAATATTATGCGTAACAAATCAATAGGGCCTCTTCAAGATGCTCAGCGAGCGGTCCAATTGATCAGAACGTTGCACCCTGAACTTCGCAAGGTTGGCGTTATTGGCTTTTCTGCAGGCGGGCATTTGGCCTCTACTTTAATTACCCAATTCAAGAAGGACTATATAGCGAATTCTCCGCATGTATCCCTAAGACCTGATTTTGCTGGATTAATTTATCCGGTCATCTCCATGGAGAATGATATCACACATAAAGGATCAAGAATTAATCTGATCGGAGAAAATCCATCAGAAGATCTGGTCAGATCATTTTCTTCTGAATTACAAGTCTCTCGGGAAGTTTGTCCGGTTTTCTTTGTACATGCCAAAGACGATATGGCGGTGCCGATAGAAAACAGTTATCGAATGATTGCTGCTTTGGACAACGCAAAAGTGCCCAATAAGCTTTATGTCTTCGAGCAGGGGGGGCATGGTTTTGGGTTAATTAACAAAACTTCGGATAAATTGTGGTTTGACGCATTTTTGTCCTGGCTAGCTACACTGGATTAGCACATCAAATTAATGGTCAAAAGAAATCCAATGGGATATCGTCAGGTCGACTGCTTGTTGTTTTGGCGGAATGATTTGAGACGTTGTAATGGTATGTAAGTTAATCGCATTATTGCCGACAACGATTTCATAATAAAATCCTCTAAATCGCACATCTTTTACAAAAAAAGTAGACTCTTGTGAAGGACTTATAGAAATCCATTCTTGATGGATTGCTATAGGTTTTTCGGTTGTTATACCTAAATTTTGAGCTTGCTGGATATTTAAGATATTGCTTTTCGCCAACAATTGGGCGGTATAAGGGTGCGAAGGGTTGTCATAGAGTTGATGTGGGTTGTTTTGATCTAGGATTTTACCTTCTTTCATCACGATAAGATTATCCGCTAAAGCAAGTACTTCGGTCGGATCGTGAGAAACGAGTATAACAGTTAACCCGGTTTCTTTGACTATATCTTTTATGTCTTGTTGGAGCGTATCGCGAAATGAGGCGTCAACCTGATTAAAGGGTTCATCCATAAGTAGAACTTCAGGCTCATTGATGAGCGCACGGCAGATTGCAACGCGTTGCTTTTCTCCGCCACTGATGTCTGCTACTCTTTTTCGCCCAAGGTGGTCTATCCGCAGACGTTGCAGTATTTCCGCAGTTTTATCTTGTTTACGTTTGATATTTGTATTCGGCAATTGTGAAGCAACATTGTCCCACACGTTGGCATATGTATTTAAATCGTCAAAACCCTGCGAGACTAATTTCATCGCATCGTGACCGGGAATTAACTTATCCTTGCGTGTTGGTACCTGCCAGCCTTTATAGCGCACCACACCTTCTGTTGGTTCCAATAATCCATATATAAGTCTCAATAAGGTGCTTTTCCCGCTCCCGGACTCACCTATAATAGCTGTTATTTTTCCTTCTTCAATGTCGAAGGAACTGTTTTCAACAGCAAATTGCATGCTGTTCTCATGAAAGGAAAAGCTAAGATTTTCGGCGTGTATAGCAGATAATCCGGGCACATGAATATCAGATGGAATATATTGACAAGAGGATGATTGAGCCATATTGGGAAGTCGAAAAAGGTAAGTTAATGAATAGAGATTTGACGTGTTGTTGCATCTATGATGCTGATATGTATTTCCTTTGCTTCTTCAGGAAGTAAATTTGGAATTTTCTCTGGCCACTCAATAAAGCAGTATGCTCCAGAATAAAAGTATTCCTCGTAGCCAAAATCAAATGCCTCCTGTTCCTCATTGATACGGTAAAAATCGAAGTGATATACGGGGCCACTGGCAGATTCGTATTCATTTACGATGGAGAATGTCGGGCTAGATGTGCTGTCTTGGACATTTAATTGTTTGCAGAGGTATTTCACAAAAGTTGTTTTCCCGGCCCCCATTGGACCATATAGCAGAAAAATTCGGACCTCTGGAAAACTATTTAAAAGTGTCTGAGCTGCTTGCGATAAATCTGCGGTCGAATTTACAATAATTTCCATGCTGCAAAATTACTATTTCGGCAAGTATGTCGCAAAGGGGATAATCATTTCTTCCAAAGAGATTCCGCCATGTTGAAACGTTCCATTAAAGTAATTTACAAATTGGTTGTAGTTGTTGGGGTACACAAAATAGGTGTCCTCCTTGGCAAATACGTATGTTGAGCTCACGTGAAGTTTGGGCAATTGTGCCTCATGTGGGTTTTTGATAGCGAAGACGTCTTTGTCGATATAATTCAAATTTTTCCCTTGCTTATATCTTAAATTTGTATTTGTATTTCGATCCCCCACAATTTTACTTGGCTTTTTTACACGGATCGTGCCATGGTCAGTGGTGATAATTACGCGAACCTTTTTTTGGGAAAGCCATTTGATAGCCTCCAATAAGGGGGAATGCTCAAACCATGACAAGGTGAGGGAACGGTATGCTGCCTCGTCGTTTGCTAATTCCCGAATCATAGAGCTATCTGTACGTGCATGAGATAGCATATCCACAAAATTATACACTAATGCATTGAGCTGATTGTGCATTAAATTTCCGAGATTGTCTACAACGTCTTTTCCTTGTTCCAGCGTCAGAATTTTTGTGTAGGAGTGTTTTATGGGCTTTCGATAAAGGCGCTTAATCTGATCCTCCAAAAATTTATCCTCGTATAGATTTTTACCACCTTCGTCTTCATCATTTTGCCATAATTTCGGAAAACGTTTTTCCATTTCTAAGGGAGTTAGTCCACTAAAAATGGCATTTCTAGCATATTGTGTTGCTGTTGGCAAAATACTGAAATAGTTTATTTCCTCTTCCAGTCTGAAATAGTCGGTAATAACCTCATTAATGATCTTCCATTGGTCAAACCGCAAATTGTCTATTAAGAAGAAAAATGTAGGTACATCATCTTCCAGCGTAGGGAACACTTTCTTCTTAAACAACTGATGTGACAGTATGGGGCCATTTTCGGGACGATTAATCCAATGGATATAGTTGTTCTCTATGAATTTTGAGAACTGCATGTTAGCCTCAGATTTTTGCATGGTCAGAATTTCATGCATATTGTTATCTTCAAGCTTTTCTAGAGATAACTCCCAGTACACAAGCTTTTTATATACTTCCGACCATTGGTCGTAATCTAGGTTTTCGTTGAGGGTCATCCCTAAATTACGGAAGTCCTGCTGGTAGGCCATGGATGTTTTTTCATTGACGAGGCGCTTGTTTTCAGTCAATTTCTTTATCGTCATCAAGATTTGTTTGGGATTGACCGGCTTGATCAGATAATCATCTATTTTAGAGCCTATCGCATCTTCCATGACATGTTCTTCTTCATTTTTAGTCACCAGCACAATAGGGACAGAAGGATTGATAGATTTCAGTATACCAAGTGTTTCAAGTCCGGTTAAACCGGGCATATTCTCGTCTAAAAAAACGAGATGGAAAAAACCATTTTTAAAGGCTTCAACAGCATCATTTCCGTTATTGACGGTGTCAACTTTATATCCTTTGCTTTCTAAAAATAAGATATGTGGTTTTAGAAAGTCAATTTCATCGTCAGCCCAGAGAATATGTGTTTTTTGCATCTGCTATATATGTGTTTAATTACTAGAGGAGGACCGTGTTTCTATGAATGAAATAGTGTAAAAGAACAACTCTTACCTATTTAACGGATTTTTGATCTCATGCTAACTTAAGCAAATATCGTGCTTTAGATTTTATTTTTAACATTTCTTAACGATGAACTAACTATCTTTGTTTTAAGTTTATACTGATGTTAACCCAGCGTTCGGGATTTAAGAGCTAGGTTTCATAATTTATAGTGTTGATGATCGCATTAATTTGTCGCCGCCTTGAACAAAAATAAAATTATAAATGATCCGGTATACGGGTTTGTTTCGATCCCCACAGGATTGGTCTTTGATTTGGTACAGCATCCTTATTTTCAGCGACTCCGCTATATCAAGCAGGTGAGTATGACACATCTCGTCTATCCAGGTGCTTTACATACTCGGTTTCAGCACGCCATTGGATCGATGCATTTGATGGCGATGGCTTTGGAAACATTAAGAAGCAAGGGTGTATTCATTTCGGACACTGAAGAGGAGGCAGTTCTTTCAGCTATTTTACTCCATGATATTGGGCATGGCCCCTTTTCCCACTCTTTAGAACATAGTTTGATTGAAGGCGTTTCGCATGAGCTGTTGTCTTCGTTGTTAATGGATCGAATCAATCAGGATTTGGACGGAAGGTTGAGTCTTGCAATTACCATTTTTAATAACAAATACGAGCGCAAATTTCTTCACCAATTGGTGTCGAGCCAGTTGGATGTTGATCGGATGGACTATCTCAATAGGGATAGCTTTTTTACGGGAGTATCTGAGGGAGTGATCTCATTTGATCGTATCATAAAAATGCTCAATGTGGTAGCGGATGAAATTGTTGTGGATTATAAAGGGCTATATTCAGTAGAGAAATTTCTGATAGCACGGCGACTGATGTATTGGCAAGTATATCTGCACAAAACCGTTATTGGTGCTGAGCAGTTACTGATTAAAATTCTGCAGCGGGCAAAATATTTGACGGCTGCTGGCTATGAACTCTTTTCTACTCCAGCTTTTCATTGGTTTTTAAGCCAGCAAATCAATAAAAGTAATTTTTTGGACAACCCGTTGCATTTAGACTGGTTTACTCGTTTGGATGATACAGATATTATGTCTGCCATAAAAACATGGGAGTGTCATGAGGATCATATTTTAAGTACAATGTGTCAACGGGTAATGAAGCGTGATCTATATCGCTCTGTATTGAGCAACAAACCTTTTTCACCCGAATATATTGATTTGGTGAAGGCCAAAGTACAGTCGGAGATAGGGGTGGCGATGGAGGATATTCACTATTATGTATTTACTCAGGAAATTCAGAATCGTGCGTATAATTCTTCCCAGGATCAAATAAAAATTTTGTTAAAATCGGGCGAGCTTGTCGATATAACGGAGGCTTCTGATCTCGGGAATTTAGAAGCACTGTCGAAAAATGTCGCTAAATATGCATTGTGTTATCCAAAAGAGGTGAGATATGTTGCAATTCCTTCCACCAAGTAGTTATTTTTTAATAAAAAAACATAGATTTGTACCATGCAATTTACTGCTCAACAAATAGCGACATTATTAGAAGGACGGATTGAAGGAAATCCAGCGGTTGCGGTAGGTAACCTTGCCAAAATTGAGGAAGGTAAAAAAGGTGATCTTTCTTTTTTGTCGAATCCAAAATATGAGCATTTCATATATACTACTGATGCCTCGATTGTTATTGTTAATGAAGATTTGCAATTGACACATTCGACTAAACCTACATTGACGATTATACGGGTTAAGAATGCCTATGCTGCTTTCTCTACTGTCCTAAATATGTATAATGAGTTTCGCCTTGACAAAAGTGGACGAGAGGAACCTCATTTTATACACGACGAAGCTGAAATCGGCCAAGGGGGGTACATCGGTGCTTTTGTATATATTGGCAGAGGAGCATCGATCGGTGATCATGTGAAAATTTACCCACAGGTTTATATTGGAGATAAAGTTACGATTGGAGATAATACAACGCTCTATCCAGGAGTGAAGATTTATCATGATTGTAAGATCGGTAAAAATGTGGTGGTACATTCAGGTGTTGTCATCGGATCAGATGGATTTGGATTTGCACCACAAGAAGACGGAACATATAAAAAAGTTCCTCAGATTGGCCATGTTCAAATAGAGGATAATGTTGAGATTGGCGCAAATACGGTAATTGACAGAGCAACCATGGGAGCTACCATTGTGCGCGATGGCGTGAAGTTGGATAATTTGATCCAGATTGCCCATAATGTTGATATTGGAAAGAATACTGTCGTTGCGGCGCAGACTGGTATTTCCGGTAGTTCAAAAATCGGAGAGCATGTGGTATTGGGCGGTCAGGTTGGTGTAGTTGGGCATATTGTTATTGCTAAGGGATCCCAAATTCAGGCCCAATCCGGAGTGAATAGATCGATCAAAGAAGAGGGTAAGAAGTGGGGCGGTACACCGTTGATGCCTTATCAGCCACAATTGAGATCTAATGTGATTTTTGCTCGTCTTCCTGAATTGGAAAAGCGAATCCAGGAATTAGAAAAATTAGTAGAAAAAAAATTAAAATAATTATTTTTCATTGAAAATAAGCTGTTCTTTAATTGTGATGAAACAGTAGTTTATCGTAGCACTATATCATTAAAGGGTATAGCACAATCAATAAATGTTTTGTCAAAAGAAGTTTTGATTTAAAAATATGTTATTAGAAATGAATGTAAAACAGCGAACCATCAAAAACGAGGTTGAGATTTCGGGGGTAGGTCTTCATACAGGGAAAATTGTATCGATGACCATTAAACCAGCTCCGGAAAATCACTGGTTTAAGTTCAGACGTGTAGACTTGGAGGGGCAGCCAGAAATTTTGGTTGATGCAGATAACGTGACAGACACTTCGAGGGGGACGACAATTACTCAGAATGGTGCAAGTGTTAGTACAATTGAACATTTGATGGCGTCGTTAATTGGTTTACAAATTGATAACGTCCTGATTGATATAGATGGTCCGGAGATACCTATCTTAGATGGAAGTTCAGCTATTTTTGTAAAGCTGCTTGAAGAGGCAGGGTTTGAGGAGCAGGATGCTGACAGAGATTATTATGAGATTTCCAATAATATCCATTATGCAGAGCCTGATCGTAAAGTCGAGATATTGGGGATGCCGATGGATGGCTATAGGATGACCTGCATGATCGATTTTAACTCGCCGGTGTTGGGAAGCCAACATGCTGCGATTACGTCAATTGACGATTTTAAATCCGAAATTTCATCTTCACGTACCTTTTGCTTTTTGCATGAGTTAGAAATGTTGGTGGATCATGGGCTTATTAAAGGCGGTGACCTAAGTAATGCCATTGTTATTGTGGATAAGGAGACTTCACCTGAAGAATTACAGAAATTAGCTCATCTTTTTCATAAAGAAACCGTAGCAGTTGCCAAAGAAGGAATATTAAACAATAATCAATTACGCTACCAAAATGAACCTGCCCGACATAAACTGTTGGATATGGTTGGAGATTTGGCACTCGTTGGGCGACCGCTGAAAGGCCATATTATGGCTGCTCGGCCGGGGCATGCCGCCAATGTTGCGTTTGCGAAAAAGATAAAGGAGCAGATTAAGAAAGATAAAACACGTAAAAAAATTAAAGTTTACGATCCTAATATGCCAGCATTATACGATACGGTAGAAATTATGAAGATTTTGCCGCATCGTCAACCTATGCTTATGGTGGATAAGATTCTTGAATTGACCGAAACACATGTGGTGGGCTTGAAGAATGTTACCATGAACGAAGATTTATTTATGGGACATTTTCCCGGAGCGCCATTATTTCCAGGCGTGTTGCAAGTAGAGGCTATGGCGCAGACAGGAGGAATTTTGGTTCTTAAAACAGTTCCTGATCCGGAAAATTGGCTGACTTTATTTCTGAAAATTGAAAATGCCCGTTTTAAAGCGCAGGTAACCCCCGGAGATTCTGTTATTTTTAGATGCGATTTGATGGAGCCGATTCGAAGAGGTATCGCAAAAATGAAAGGTGTGGCCATGGTAGGAGAGAAGATCGTATGTGAAGCCGAGCTTATGGCTCAGATCGTAAGAGTAAATAACAACTAAAGTAGTATAGATGATACAGCCATTAGCTTATATTCATCCTGAAGCAAAAATTGCTAAAAATGTGGTCATCGAACCATTTGTAACCATTTATAAAGACGTCATCATTGGTGAAGGCACTTGGATAGGCTCAAATGTGACGATTATGGATGGAGCACGAATAGGAAAAAATTGTAAAATATATCCCGGTGCCGTAATTTCTGGAGAGCCCCAAGATTTAAAATTTGATGGTGAGATTACAACAGTGGAAATTGGTGATAATACGACCATACGGGAGTGTGTAACAATCAATAGAGGCACCAAAGATAGATATAAAACAGTCATTGGGAAAAATTGTTTAATTCAAGCATATAGTCATGTTGCGCATGATTGTGAAGTAGGTGATAATTGTGTTTTCTCAAATAACAGTACGCTTGCAGGACATATTACCGTGGGTGATTATGTCGTACTGGCTGGGATGGTAGCTGTTCATCAATTTGTCAAAATTGGTTCGCATGCATTTGTTACCGGTGGTTCATTGGTACGTAAGGATATCCCCCCCTTTGTTAAAGCGGCGCGCGAACCTATTTCTTATGCAGGGATTAATTCGGTTGGATTAAGAAGAAGAGGATTTTCGGAAGATCAGATCGCCGAAATTCAGAACCTCTATCGAATTCTTTTTGTCCAAAATAGAAATTTAGCTAAGGCTATAGAAATTATAGAGGCTGAATATCAAGCAACAGAAATTCGGGACGAAATTTTGGATTTTATTCGGAATTCGGGCCGAGGTATTATGAAAGGATTCAATAATAGAGCGATGTAATCGCGTTATCGGTTCTTGTGAATTTGAAAATTACATTAAAGGATATTGGTAGGAGGTATAATAATGAATGGATTTTTAGGCATATAAACTATACCTTTGAGTCCGGAAAGAGTTATGCCATCCTTGGTCATAATGGCTCGGGAAAATCTACTTTTCTGAAAGTGCTTTCGAGTAGTTTGACACCTTCTGAAGGTGAATTGGTCTATAACTATGGAGACGAAGTCTTAGGTGTGGATCAAGTATATCAGCAACTTTCTCTTGCAGCTCCATACGTTGAATTGATAGAGGAATTTACTTTAATGGAGCTGATTGATTTCCATTTTAAATTTAAAAGCTATCTTCCTTCTTTTGATAAAGAAACTGTTATCAGCTTATTGGGACTGGAACATGCGCTTGACAGAGAGATACGTTTTTTTTCATCCGGTATGCGACAGCGGGTGAAGTTGGTACTAGCATGTTGTTCCGCATCTTCGTTGGTCATGTTGGACGAACCTACAAGTAATTTGGATAGTTCCGGTGAAGAGTGGTACTTAACTTTAATCGATCGCACGAAGTTAAAATCTAGAATTCTTGTCGTCTGTTCAAATCAGAAAAAAGAATATGAGTTTTGTGATGAACATATTTCAATTCTGGACTTTAAAACCTAAGTATTACTGGTTTCCATGACCCTTTCCTTCACCTCGATCGCTGTGTACATAAACCCTAAAAAAATGCATTTTTAGTGTATTTACCTTCCGAACGCTAACGCTGATTTTTCTTCCTATTGAAAATAGCTTTTTCCATAAAAAGTAGTGAAGGAAATTTTTATAACACAATTAGTTTTTGTATTTTTGACGACTCAATAATGAGATAACCGTTTAAAGTTCAATTCAAAGAATGGCTAAGGCATCAGAGGTAAAATCAGGAAATATTTTAAGATTTAACGGAGAATTAGTTTCCGTGGAAGAATATATACACCGTACACCAGGCAATTTGCGCGCGTTTTATCAAGCTAGAATGCGCAATGTTAAAACGGGTAAATTAGTTGAGTATCGTTTTAGAGTTGACGAATCTGTGGAAATTGCACGTGTAGAAACAAACGATTATCAGTATTTATATGAAGATGGTGAATTCTTCGTTGTAATGGATAATAGTACCTACGAGCAATTTAATATTCCTAAGTTTTTGTTTGGTGATTCAGCCCGTTTCTTGAAAGAGGGAATGACTGTCATTATTGCTTTTGAAAGTGATGAACCTATCATGGCAGAAGCACCGAAAAGTGTTGAATTGGAAATTACATATACTGAACCGGCAGTAAAGGGAGATACGTCTACAAATGCATTAAAAAAGGCAACTGTAGAGACAGGTGTCGAGATTATGGTGCCGTTGTTCATTAATCAAGGTGAGAAAGTAAGAGTTGATACGCAGACTGGTAACTATATCGAGCGTGTAAAATAACATAAAGATTTTAGGTTTAGGTTGATTATTCGGTCTTGTTAGCGCTCGCTACAAGGCCGTTTTTTTATCTTTATAAAAAAAATTATTTAGATGAAATCGAAGAATGAGCTTAGGCATACATACAGAGCGAAGAGATGTCAATTGTCTATCGCTAGAGAGACAGTCCTCAATAGCATGCTTCTGAATCAATTTATGAAAATTGATCTCTCCAAAGTGAATCTTTTACATGTTTTTATTCCTATTGAAAAATATCACGAGCCAAATACTTATGCTATCATAAATTACGTTCAAGAATTTCATCCTCAGATAAAAATCGCTGTTTCAAGATCTAATTTTGAAGACTATTCGATGAAGCATTATCTATTTGATAAGCAAATGAGATTTGAAAAGAATGCTTGGGGAATATCAGAACCAACTTCTGGTGCTGAAGTTGCTCCGTCGGATATCGATATGGTTCTTGTGCCCTTGCTAATCTTTGATCTTTTTGGCTATAGAGTGGGATATGGAAAAGGCTTTTATGACCGTTTCTTTTCTCAATGTAAAGTTGATGTTCAGCGTATTGGATTGTCTTTTTTTGAACCGATTGACGTTATTACGGATCGAAACGAACACGATGTTCAGTTATCTCAGGCGGTAACACCCTATCATATCTATCATTTTGTCAATGAATAGGATTTAGTCTAAATGATCAAGCCCTATCCTGCGCATATCACTAGTATACGATCTGTTTTCTATAATAGCCTACGGTAGGTAGATTATCCTCCAATTTTGGTTTGATTTGGCCCCATGGTGATTTAATTAAAATTATTTTTTATTTTTAATGCGATTTTCAATGCCTGCGCCTATATGTCTAGATTTTTTCTAATTGTTTTTTTGTTAGCGATTATACCGTTTCACATTGCTCGTGGAATGGGGCTGATGAGTTCAAACTCCTCGATGGAAGAAAAAAATTTTTATGAAACAATCATAAAAGAATCCGCGCAACATCAATCTTCCAATCTGACGTTGAGTAAATATCTAGCACCGTATTTTAGCCAAGCTGTACGAAAAAATGATAAGGCGATTCTTGCAATCTATTATTGTTTGCTGGCCGACCAGTCTTTTAATGATGAGGGAAAGCGAAATAGCTTTAGCGATAAATACTATCTTAAAGCATTGGATCTAGATGGGGGATACAGTTATCAAAATGTGAAAACTTGGGTGAAAGTCATGTATGGCTTTTATCTTTATAGATGTTTAAAAGCATCTGAAGCTTTGCCATTTATTCTTGAAGGCGAAAAAGGCCTTGAAGATATACCGAAAGAACTGGTGTTGGATATCATACAGACCTATAAAAAGCTTGGTTATTTTTTTGGGACCTTGGGTGATTATACGTCTGGAATCAAGTACTTGACCTTAGGGCAGCAACAGGAAATAATTTCGCCTAGATTGAGAGCCGAAATTCTAGACAATTTAGGGATGTTGACGCTTAAAAGTAGAGGGGATACATTGCAGGCCATGAAAAATTTTGAGCTCGCTCAATCCTTGGCTCTTGCAGAGAATGATTCATTGCGCTACGCGAAGATTTTGGGCAATCAAGCCGCTGTCTTCGAAGGTATGAAAGACTATCGTAAGGCCTTATCATTGTTAGATAAGGATCTTGAAATTTCTAGATCAATAGGTGATAATCGAAATACGATTTTTGCCTTAATGATGCAGATTAGACTAAATATTGCCAGACAAGAAATAACTGATGTTCCTCACATGATTAGCGAGGCCGAGTTGCTTTTATCAGGTTCAGATGATAAGAAGACAATATTGGAACTTGAAATTCATAAATTACATTTGGCCATTCATAATCGGGAAATTGGGCATGAATTAGATGCACGTAGGAGGATTGAACGTCTGCAGGACTCGTTACGATTTCTCGATGGAGATCCTGTATTATCCCAATTGAAATTTATGACCGATAAACAGAAATATGCGGATAAATTATCTTTAGCGCAGGCGGTAATTAAGAAAAAGCAAGCCGAAAGAAGATTATGGCTCATATTAAGTTTATTGGTGTTGGTGTTATTTTTCTTTATTTACAACGCCGTTCGCTATCGGGCAAGGAAACGTATTCGCGATTATGAATATCAGCTACTCAACCTGAAGTATACAAAGGCTGAACTAGATAGGGAACTAATGAGTTCAAAAAGTCAGGTTGAAGAATATGTGGCTTATCTTAAGCGAAACAATGAACAGATCAATGTGCTCTCAGCATTACTAGCGGAAAAGGGCAACAATGTTGAAAGAGATCGCGAGGAACTTAAAATCTTATTGCAGTCGCACTTGATTACAGAGGAAAAATGGCAGGAATTTAAGCTGCTGATTATGAAAGAATTTCCTAATCTATTACAAGAAATACAATCTAAATTTTCCGATATCACCGAATCCAATTTACGTGTAATTGTACTGATGAAATTGGGACTTAATAATAAGGAAGTCGCCAATGTTTTAGGGGTTACTCCAGATGCGATCAAAAAATCGATGCAGCGTTTGAAAAAGAAACTTGGAGATCAGGCTGGAGTGCTTATGGAATACATTTCCGACAAGGAATTTGTTTAAATGGGCGCGATCACTAGTGGAGGAGTCTAAATTAATACGCTTCTTGATAAGAGGAATCACATTTTTTTGTAATCTAAATTTTATTTTGTGTGGTAGTGGATTTTTTTTCTAAATTAGATTGTCAAATCTACGATTTTCTTGAATTGAAAATAGGGATAATTGTATGTGAGAAGTGCGACGAACGACCTGGCCGGCAAACTTTACCGCACGACGTTGAGGGACGAGAACAGTGTAAATATAATGACCCGATCCGGTTCTGTAGATGAATATAAAGATTTTGAAGGTCGCATGGTTCTCAAGTGGGTATGGGAGAGCGAAATCAAAGCACTGAATACGTATTATGTTTACGATGATTATACATTTACCGCTACGACACTTCCTGTGAGCGGAATCAACGGAAGTACCAAGATCAAGTCTTTGTAGACCGGTACAAAAGTTTACCGGACAGATGGTGCCCAGCCGCTGCTCACAGTATTATATTACGATGACTACGGCAGGGTGATCCAGAGCGCTGCGAAAAACCATCTTGGGGGCACGGATTATGTGACCAATACCTATAATTTTCGGGGGAAGTTGCTGACCAGTACCCGGGTACATACGCCGGCGACAGGGGCAGCGATTACTATCGTTGTCATTGATAGACCGGGATATTTTTAAAAAGCTTGTGTCTAAATACAATAGCAACAAACATCATAAAGGTCTTAACAGCTGGACACATGTGGTAAGCATTCTTTTTTGTCATCTCTCTTCCAGCGATTCGGTCCGGGATATCAGTAACGGTCTTCGCAGTATCACGGGCAACATGAACCATAAGGTATTTCCCGTGCTCCAAGCAAATCGAGCATATCCTATATGAATGAACATCGCGACCATAAGCTTTTCAAAGTTTCCCCAAGGGCAGCATTGTTGTTATAGACCGGGGTTATGTCGATTTTAAATGGATGAATATTTTGGACAGCACCGAGGGGGGCTTTGTCACGCGCAGCAAGTAAACATGAAATACAAAGCTGTAAAGAGCTATCAGAGTGATCCGATGCTTGAGAGCGGTATTCTTAAGGATCAGGTCATTACATTGACCGGGGATAGCGCAAAACGATATGGGGGGAAGAAACTCAGGCTTGTGCACGTTTTGGACAGCATAACTGGCAATGAATATGAATTTCTGACGAACAATATGCAGTGGAAGCCAGCGATGGTAGCGATGATCTATAAACAGCGCTGGCAGATCGAGATCTTTTTCAAACAGTGGTTGAAGGTCAGCAGTGTTGTGGGAACATCACAAAATTCCGTTCAGATACAGATATGTGTAATCTCACCCTAACTAGCTATGTCCAAAACTAAATAATTCCAATCGGTGACCTCTCCCCGAATTTAGGAGTGTTCTAAAGTAGAAAATTCTGCTGTTTTGAAATGTTTTTTGATAAACATTTCAGGTGTCATATCCCCTAAACAGCTGTGTGGTCTGAAGGTGTTGTACTCTTCCCTCCAGATTTCAATTTTTTCCTTCGCATCTTCCAATGACAGGAACCAATACGCGTTCAGGCACTCGTCCCGAAAACTTCCATTGACCGATTCAATATACGGATTATCTGTTGGTTTTCCTGGCCTGGAGAAAACTAATTCCACCTGATGCTCATATGCCCATCTATCGACCTCCTTGGAAATAAATTATTCACCTGTGTTTGTTTTATTTGGTGTTCATGATTGCTCCGCAATTCCGATCCGTTATCCACTTGGATTTTTCTGGGTATTGCCTGTTGGAATAGTCGGAGCTCTTCCAAAACAGAAACAACGTCACTTCCTTTAAGCCCCCGTCCAACCTCAATAGCCATGCATTTACGGGGCTATAGTTATCCACTATAGTTAAGCAGCGGATTTTCCTGCCATCGAACAGCGCATCAGCGACAAAGTCCATACTCCAGCAGTCATGTAAATTGGAAAAAACCGGTCTCTCGGATCGATGAGCGGCGGCACGGCAGCGTCTGGGCCTTTTCACCCGTAGATTTAAGCCTTCTTCTTTATAAATTCGATAAATCCGTTTTGGATTATCCCGCCAGCCTTCACGTTTCAATAGAACAACAATGCGTTCTATGCCGTAACGCACGCGTGTTTCAGCAATGCTTTTTATGCGAAGGCGTAATGGACTGTCATCTGGTCTTTGGTGTTTATAATACCAAACTGAGGTGCTCAGCAGAGATATCTCGCACGCTCTGCGTAGGGAAATTCGATAATCAGAAATGAGTCCGGTAACCATGGTTCTACGCTGCGAAGGCTTTAAAACTTTTTTTTTAATACATCCTGGAGCATCTGTTTGTCCAGACTAAGATCGGCCACGAGCTTTTTCAGCTGTGCATTTTCTTCTTCCAATTGCCGGAGCTTACGCAGCTCCGATACCCCCAAGCCACCGTATTTCTTCTTCCAGTTGTAGAACGTAGCTTCGCTGATACCAATTTTTCTGCAGACTTCTTCCACACGGGTACCTGTCTCGGACTGTTTGATCGCAAAGGCGATCTGTGCTTCGGTAAACTTTGATTTTTTTATCGTTTTTCCTCCCTTTTAAAATTAGTAATTCATACCCAAATTCTCTACTTTTAAATGCTCCAGTTTTTTGGGGAGAGATCGCATTATCGGAATACTTTTTTTAAAATATATACACAAAAAGGACATCTACAGGTGGAATCTGTCCAATCTTGTGAGCTTTATATGCATGAACATATTTGTGAAGATAGATTTTTGGCAATGGGCCAACGACCCATTTATCAAGGAAAGGACGCCTGATAAAAACGGTCAGTTTGGGGGCCTTTAAGATGAGGGGGATAACTAACAGCGAAATCTAAAATAATATGCTTATTGATAAGAAAAATAGCCTTTTTCCCGAACCTAAATTTTATTTTGGACGCTAGTGTATATATATAAAGAATTATATATACCTTTAACATAATCAATTAAGGAGAAAACCTATTTTTATCATTAAAGAAAGAGAGTAATTTGTTTCATTGAAAAGATTATATATTTCAATTATAGTTAGGTATCCGATTTTTCTTATGTTAATAACTATATATCTTAATATTAAATCGACACAATCCATCTTTTCGTATGTCTAAAATCGTCTCCTTTTATCAAACTTAATTTAATTGTATAAGATTCTAATTTAGATGATTTACTATTTTAAAAGAATATATAGACTTATTGTTTAACATAAAACCATGAAATATTTAAGAAACACAGTTTTTGTTTTATTATTTCTGCCGTCAATGTTACGATCGCAGAGCGCACAAACAGAAAAATTTCAGGTTTATCCGCCAAACGCTTATGCTTTAGGAAGGTATGGGGATATTCCTGTTGATTATTCAACCGGAGTTCCTAACATAAGCGTCCCTTTAATGTCTATATCCGATAAAGATCTTACAGTTGATGTTTCCTTGTCGTATCACGCTACAGGAATTAAAGTTGACCAAGAAGCAACATGGGTTGGATTAGGATGGGTTCTGAATGCCGGCGGAATTATCACTCGTGATATAAGAGGCAAACCTGATAACGGTCAGACGAGACCGATTATAGAAGACTTTTTACCTGATTATTCAAATTATAACAGTTCGCTTGATCAATATCTAAATACAGTAACACCCAAAATACAGCAGATAGCTAGTCCTTCAGAAGATTTTTATGATGGAGAGTCTGATATTTATTATTATAATTTTAATGGGCGAACCGGAAAATTTTTTCTGGATAACAACAACAATATATGTTTATTTAAACATGATGACATAATAATAGATAAGAATACTTTTACAATAACAGATGATACAGGCATAAAATATTTTTTTGATAAACCTGTCTACATACAACAAGGAGCAAAAGTTAATATTACCTCTTGGTACTTAACGAAAATGATCAGCCCGACAGGCGGTGAAATTAACTTTGAGTATGAAAATAAAATAAATTATTATGCTGTGTCGCGAAATCACACGGCGTGCTTTATTAACGCGAGTACGGCCACAGGAAGTCTTAGCATCAATGAAGCGTCAAATCATGCAGGAGATGTATCTTCGAAGTATTATATAATTGAGCCACTTCTTAGCAGAATAACAACAAAGTCGGGGCATTATATAAATCTAATTGCTCCTATGGAAAACCGAAAAGACGTTGAGAGTTTCTCAGGAAGGGCATTAAAAGAGATTTCTTTGTATAACAACCGTAATGAACTTCAAAAAGGAATAGAGCTTAATTATGACTATTTTGAAGCAAACACGTCTCGTCGTTATAAAAACCGAGAGAATAACGAGGTTAGCAGTCTCGATTACTTAAACTATCGACTTCGGCTTGAGTCAGTAAAAGAATTTTCAAAATCAAAGGAATATGGCTATACATATCATTTCGAATATTATGGAGATAATAATCCTGTCACAGATGATGTTTATACTCTTCCTTATCGCCTTTCTCCGTGTCAGGATCACTGGGGATATTATAACGGTAGTTATAACAAGACTATTTTCCCTGGAAATAGTAATGATAGTTATCCTTATATAGAAACAGATCCATGGTTCACACAGATCGTCTCAGATTATGAACCCATTGATTTGTCACCACAATCTCATAGGATATACGGTGCAAATCGAGAACCAGATGGAGAAGCACTTAAAGCCGGCACATTGAATAAAATTATTTATCCTACCGGAGGATATACTCAATTCGATTTTGAGGCTAATAGGGACGGAAATATAAGAGGCGGTCTTCGAATTAAACAAACTGAAACCTTTGATAATCATGGTAATATAACAAAAAAGAAATACAGTTATTCCGGTATTGATGATGATTTAGTATATGTAAACAAAAGTAGGAACTATTATCATACTTATTTATATAACCCTATCCTTTTTAATTATAATACTGGTCCAGGTTCTGAAGGCGACACTTACAAATTTCAGCTTGTAAGAAGTGCTCTAATTTACATGGGTGTGCCACCTGAGTTAGTTTATCATGAAAACTATAATAAATTTATTCCGGCATGTGCTTGTGGAACTTATTTGCGGGTTGTAAAGATTGACGGAAGCTCCCCTTTAAGGCTCGGTTTAGAAGGAGAGACAGCTTATTCTAACGTTATAGAAGAAGTGGAGGGATTTGGTAAGACAGAATATAATTATACAAATTGTAAGAGTCAGTATGATGACTATTCCCCTGTCGATTACCCTGAAACATATAATGCTTTTTTTACAGGCTCAATACAAACGCTTAGCTCTTACTGGGAAAATAAAAGTTTTTCTGGCACAGGCACTAATTGTTTCACTTTGCCTTACCCAAGTTCTATAGATTATGGATGGCAGAGTAAGCTCTTAAACTGTAAACGATTTTATGATAAGGAAGGAAAGCTTATTGCCGAAGATTCTATTTCATATACAACTAAATTATTGCATGCGGTCCCTAATTTCAAAGTTATCAAATTATCTGATCATTACTACACGTATACCCGCTCTTATAATACTGGCGGTATGACGAACATAAGCAAAGAAATCAATCGACAATATACGCCAGATGGAAGGGTGGTGCGGAGCAGTAACGAATATGATTACTTATCATTATACCATAATAAAGTAACTGAGAAGAGAACTGGGATAAGCCAAGGAGACATTACAACAACAAAATATTATTACCCTCAAGATTATGGAAATTATTTCAGTGTTCTCAAAAGTAAGAACATTATTGCTCCTATCGATGAGAGAAGGTATAGAGGGAATAAACTTATTTCAGGGAAACAAGTTAAATATAATGATTATGGGCAACCGATAATGACTTATAACGCCGAGTCTGCTGGCGATATCACTTTCAATGCCAGTGCCCCGTTTACCTTTTCGCCCTATCAAAAATACTCCTACGATGCAGTTAGCAATAATTTGCAAACGCTTACGGTACGCGATGGTATTATCACCTCCTATCTCTGTGGGTACGGTGGTCAGTATCCAGTTGCTAAGATCGAAAATGCAACTTATGCCGAGGTGATTACGGCTCTTACGCAAGCTACTATTGACAATCTAAACAGCAGCAGTCAGACCGAAGCTACAATGGAAACATTGATCAAGAGCGCCGCGGATAAATTGCGAACCAATCTTCCCCAGGCAATGGTGACGAGCTATACGTACAAACCCTTGATCGGCATGACGAGCAAGACAGATGCGCGTGGGATTACGGAGTATTATAAATACGACGGCATGCAGCGTCTTCAGGCTATTCTTGATCACCTGAACAATGTAAACAGGTCCTTTGATTACCATTACCGTTCCAACTAAGCCAGATCAATTATGAAGAAGAACTTTTTAATATTGCTATCCTTATTCGGTTTTGGGGCGGTATATGGACAGCGTCTGCCACAGGATACCTCGTTGAGTTCCTATAGTAACCAGACCAATATCAAGGCCCTCAGGAGCATCACGCTTACCAATGGCTTTTATATTCCTGCCCCCGCGGCGGGCAAAACTGTTACGATCAGTATAACAGGCTTTCAGAATATTGTGAGCACGCCTACAGCGGGGCAGAATTATATCCTGACACGGACTTTTCGGGATACGGTTAAACTGGTGCAACTTGGGAGCCAGCGCACGATCGGTCAGGAAAACCAGAGCATCCAGTATTTTGACGGACTTGGTCGTCCGAGCCAGACCGTCCAGCTGATGGCCAGCCCGACGTATAAAGACATTGTACAACATATCGAGTATGACGGGTTTGGGCGTGAATCGACAAAATATCTTCCCTATGGCGAGAAGTCAGGCAACGGTAGTTTCCGGACGGGAGCAAAAACGACACAGTTGGACTTTTATAAAGACGGGGTAGGCTGGGATGCTGCGGTTGTAAAGACAGGCAACCCCTATGCGGTCACGGTTTTTGAGAACAGTCCGCTGAACCGTGTGCTGGAACAGGGGGCGCCGGGTGCAGCCTGGCAGCCCTTGCCAGCGCCAGGTACGGGGCATACGGTAAAAACCAGCTATGGCACAAATACTTCCACAGGGCTTGATGTTGTTAAACTTTGGACGGTAACGGCAAGTGGTGCCAGTGGTACGACGAACTATTCTGCCGGTAAGCTTTACCGTACGACTGTGAGGGACGAGAATTCGGTCAATACAACATCCCGTAGCGGATCGGTGGATGAATATAAAGATTTTGAAGGTCGGGTGGTGCTCAAGCGGGTATGGGAGAGCGAAAGCAAAGCGCTGAGTACGTATTATGTTTACGATGATTTTGGGGATCTGCGTTATGTGATCCCGCCGGCAGTGACGGGGACAAGTTTTAGCGAGCTTTCCACAGAACCAACATTTACAAATTTCGACAATTATGTCTATGCCTATAAATACGACGGGCGCCGTCGTATGATCGAGAAAAAGATTCCTGGAAGGGGATGGGATCACCTTGTTTATAACAAAAATGACCAGCTGCTGCAAGAACAGGACGCCGAGCTTCGCCAAACCAACAAATGGCGCGTGACCAAATACGATGCTTTTGGGCGTGTAGTGGTGACTGGTATCCATCAGGGCAGTAATCCGAGGCAGGTGGAGCAGGATTATATCAACAACGAAACAGCACTTTGGGAGACGCGCTTAGCAGGGCAGGCTAGCTATAGCAATGTTTCTTATCCTCGGGAGAACTTTACGGCCCGTACAGTGAACTATTATGATGACTACAGTTTTGAGAATGCTGGGCAGCTGCCATCGAAGAATATCGCGGCGAGTACCAAGACCAAATCGCTACTGACAGGCGTGCTTGTTTATAAAGAAGACGGCACAGCTCCTCTGCTGACAGTAAATTATTACGATGATTATGGGAGGTTGATCCAGACTGCCTCAAAGAACCATCTTGATGGAACTGATTATGTGACCAATACCTATAATTTTCCTGGGGAACTGCTGACCAGTACCCGGGTACATACGCCGGCAACAGGGATTGGAACAACTATCATTACAACGAATGAGTATGACCATGTGGGCAGGCTGGTTTCAACAAAGGAAAAAATCGGATCTCAGGCGGAGGTTATCCTGGCATCGAATAGCTACAATGAGATCGGCCAGCTGAAAAGTAAATCGGTGGGTAAGTCGGGCACGGAGACTTCCTTTGTGAACACCACTACGTATAGCTACAATGAGCGTGGCTGGCTCAGTAAAAGTACTTCTCCCAAATTCAGCCAGCAACTGAAATACCAGGACGGTACAAACCCACAGTGGAACGGCAATATCAGCCAGCAGTTGTGGGGAGACGATGTGACACTGCCAAATACCTTTAGCTATCAATATGATAAATTGAACAGGTTGACCAGTGGCACAAATGGTCAGACTGGGACGGCGAGCATAGCCGAGGTAATTACTTATGATGATCTTGGTATGGGCAATATCAAGACCTTGAAACGAGATGCCTTGACCGCGACGACCTATACCTATACAGGCAATAAACTGATGAGCCTGAGTGGTGGCTTAACAGGAAGCTATACCTATGATGCTAACGGTAATGCGAAAACAGACCGTATGGGTATGTCGATCACGTACAATTACCTGAATCTACCACAAACGGCCAAAAAAGCCGGGGTGGATGTGGCATTTTTGTATGATGCTATGGGTACCAAGCTGCAGAAGCTGTCGAAGATCGGCACTGCACCGAATATAATCACTACGGTCAGAGATTACGTGGGTGAAATCGAATACAATAATGGTGCTATTGATATTATCCATAATTCGGAAGGTTACGCTCAGAAAAATGGTGCGAATTATGTATATCATTATAACCTGACAGATCATCTGGGGAATGTCCGTGCTACGCTTAAACGTGGCAGCAGCCCTACGGCAGTTGATGTAGCGCAGCGTGATAATTATTACCCATTTGGAAAGCGTAAGGTTGTGGCAGGCGGAAATAATCAGTATCTTTATAATGGCAAGGAGATCCAGGGTGAGCTTGGAGATCAGTACGATTACGGGGCAAGGTTCTACGATGCGGAGATCGGTAGATGGAATGTTATAGACCCAATGGCCGAACAAATGCGTAGGCACTCGCCATATAATTATGCATTCAACAATCCAATACGATTTATTGATCCTGATGGGATGTATCCTGGTGATTTTTTAAATGAGAAAGGTCAATATGTCGGTAATGATGGTATAGATGATGGTAAGATTTATGTTGTAAAAACGACTCAGACTGATTTTGATAGTAAGGTTCCATCTGCGGGGATTTCAAAATCTGACTCAAAAGCGACTGTTGATTTTATTAAGAAAAACTCTGGTAATACTGAGGCGTTTAAAAGCAACTCTATGGCTTACGATAATAGTGTGGAAATTATTGGAGACGGCAGTGTTCGTCAAGGAATGGTGGATATAGTAAGTAAGGATAGTGGTAAGGGAGGAACATCTGCGGCTAATAATAGAGAGTATGGAGGTGTCATTAGGGATGGAAAAATTATAGAATCTCCAATGGGACCTGTTGGTAATCCTAAAACAGACCTAAGCGCTTCGGTCACTCATCCGAGTGTACGGGCTGGCGATATAACGTTTCATAGTCACCCGAGCGGTCAGATGGTCGAAGGACCTGGTTCTTCAACGATAGGAGGAAGCACTACAACCTATCAATGGGGAAGAGCGCCTTCGGGTCATGATGTAAAAGGAGCAGGAGGAAATGAATATGTGTTTTCTCGCGGAAACAGTACGGTTTATATATATAACAGGTCGGGAGTTGTTGTCACGATTCCTCAAGCTAGCTTTGTAACCCCTAAAAAATAGAATAAGATGAAACAAGCCGTTATCATAATCGCCTTTGTGTTTTGTAATATGTTTTGTCGTGCTCAGGTCACGAACGAATTGACAACTTTGCTTTCTTTAAGTATTGAAAAGCATATCTCCTCCAAAGAACAGCTTGTCAAAGAAGGGGTGTTGATCAGAGGCTACTTGGATAAAATTGTCTTTTTGAAGGATAACTTTCCTAGCGACTATTCTTTTGTATCTATAGATGGCTATAAGATCTCTTTTTTTGATGAATCAAAATATCGGAAATCTGAGCTAAGGAAAGGTATAAGAACTTTTAGAGTATCTTCTGTTGTTTTAAACGATAATGTGTTAAAAATTGCAATAGTGGACGGGACATTCTCAAAAAGAAAAAGGGATATTATTGTAACGGGCAACGAGAGCTCGATTTATCAATATATCTATCGTTGTGACAAAAAACGGTGGGAGGCATTATAGTTACGCTACTGTAAATAACACAGCCCAATCTTTCATCGGATTGGGCTGTGCTGTTTATTGCGCATAGGCTTTTCTAGCCTTTTAATCCCTGATGAGTGCATCAAGTACAAGGAACACCTGTTTCTTGTCGTCTTCCGGCATAACTGATATCTCCATGATCCTACCGAGGGTTGCCGAGTCAAGTTCGGTATCGGTCTTTCCCGAAAGGTAATCCAGCGATACATCGAGCACATCGGCCAGTTTGGAAGCCACTTCCACGGAAGGCGTCACCTCGTCACGTTCGTAGCGGCCGATGATATCTCCCGAAGTTCCCACTTTCTTGCCCAGATCGCCCTGCGAGAGCTTCTTTGTCTTCCTTTGATCCCACCGCACGGCTGGCCCTTCTGCAGCGTGGCGGCGGAAACCCTTCACATCCCGACCCGTCGGCACATTGTTGCCATTCTCGTGCTAAACCACTTTCACGGCAGCAAAGAGCCGTCTTTAATCCCTTGTTCCACCGCCCCGATGCCCAAAGCTAAGTAACATAATGGGTCATTATAGGCCTAAAGGCAGCTATAATGCCATTATATTAAATAGCCGCACGGCGATCGCTCGTTTGCACACCTCCCTCCGGTCAGGCAGTGTGCAGGCCTGCGGCAGCATGGCAATTGTCTATTGGGGAGTCTTCCACTCCCCAAACCCCTGGGGAACCTTCCGTCGACAGAACGGGCCGCACGAAATCCATCGCACAGGCCAAAGCCCATTCCATCGCCGGAAGGCCGTCCTGTAGGCACCCAATGTCGTCAGGGGTTCGGGGTGATCTTCTGTTAGGCCACCAGGAGCAGGAGAAGGTAGGCCTGTCAAGGGAACGTGGAATAAAGCGGAGTGAAATGAGCATTTATGCCGCGAAAGCCCTTTACCGGCCTGAACTTCGGAGGCTACATTTGCTGTAACAGATGAACAGACCAACCGTAAAATACCAGTTGCACAAACCAAACAAACTGCTATCTTTGGGTAGGTAAAGTTCTTTGAGAAAACTGGTCTGCAGCTGCCACAGGATCGGAAAAGCTACGAAAAAGTCGTGGTAGTCAGCTGGATTACGGGGCGAGATTCTACGATGCTGAAATCGGCAGATGGAATGTGGTGGATCCGTTGGCAAGTGACTATCAATCTTTTTCTCCGTATAATTATGTTCTTAACAATCCACTTTCAAATACGGATCCTGACGGGCGTTCTGTTAATACCCGATTTGTAAATTCTTTAGGGCAAACTATCATAAACACTGATGATGGTCGTAACGACGTCATTGAGGTTGCAGATAATAGGGTTGAAGAATTTAAGAAAAATATAGAAAGTTTCAGTCATGATCCTGGAAAGCTGAATTCCCTTGGTTGGAATAATTACTGGAGAGGAGAAGTTGGTTTTACTCAAACTATTAGCGGGGCTACTTTGGATAAGGCTGGCTTTAATTCGTTAAGTTCTGAGAATGTAAAATCTGCCGCGATTGAGTATTTATATGGAAATAGGAGTTCTCAGTCTGTTGTTTGGCAAGAGGTAAAGGCACAATGGAGTAATCCCGTTAACGTAGCTATGGGACTTACTGCTTTTGCTCATGGATTAACTGGAGTCCTCCAACCTAAACCACATTTTGGGTATCCTGAAATTGGAAACAATACAAATCATGCTATTAGATATTTAGTCGAAGCTGGTTTAAACGTTGATAAAGTGAAATCTGTTATATCAAAAGACCTTGGTTCGATATCTTCTTATAAAGTTGGAGCGAGAATACAAGGAGTAGTGACCGTTGACGGGGTAACAATAAAGTATAGTGGAACAAAGCTTCCAAATGGGAGAATAAACATTGGAACCATTCAACCACCAAGAAAACAATGAAAAGAAAATTGAAACCTGAGGAAATTAAACTAATTGCCTACATAATCAAAGATACTCCAGAAGGGATGAGAATAATAAATGATTTGCCCAACTTGTATGTAGAGGAGATGGATGATGGAGGAATGGGGAGTTTAAAGGTGGTCGTGGAAGGTGAAGACAATCGAAGAACCGGAGGTATCCTAAATGACATGGAGTTTCATGATGTTGATGGCATGATTTTAATTGTCTCAGTAATATTGGATACCAAAGATAATTTTTATCAGCTTGATATATTTAAAGGTGATTTCTCTCCTTTGAAAAAGATACCCGAGGTACCTTCTGAATGAAAGTATAAGCTAGTTCCATAGCATCGCCCAATCTTCATCGAATTGGGCTTTTTATTATCTACAAAGCGGCAATGCTCTTCAGCTTTGCTGCTTTTATGAATGCGTTAATAGTAGCGAAAATATGCGCCCTGTTTTCCTCATCAAGACCCTGTACCTCTTTCAGTAGCTTAAGCATCTCGTTATCTATCTGCTCGTACTCGCCGTCCTTGACGAGATAGTCCAGTGTCACATCCAGTGCCTCCGCCATCTTTGCGGCTACGTCAATGGAGGGGATGTTCTCACCTCTTTCATATTTACCTATAATATCGCCCGAAGTGCCGACCTTCTTGCCAAGCTCTCCTTGTGTCATCTTCTTTTGCTTGCGTGCAAACGCCAATCTGTCACCAAAATCCATAAATACCTCTGTTATATGAGTTATTATTGAATAATATTCAAATATAGCTAACATAATCTTTATCGGATCGAGCCGTGTTATATTATTTAAGTATCGCTTGCATCTTGCTCTTGGCGAGGAACGCATCGAGCAGGGTGAATACGTGATCCTTTTCACTTTCGCTGAGCTTTTCGATATCCTGAAACCTTTCCACTGTCCTACGGTCAAAGGTCATGTCGCTGGTCTCGCCAGCGAGATAATCCAGTGTAAGGGGATGATCCGCTTCTGTCCCGAGGATAAGCGCGATAGAGTAGCCATGCAGCTATTAGATATAAAAGACTGGAAATTAAAATAAGAAATGGAGTACAGAGTATAGCGTATGAAGTATAGCGTAGTTAAGGCACTCTAGTTTCGGCCTTCGGATGACAGAGGGATCTGACGGGGAGCAAGTTAAGACCATGTTATTGCCAAGTTCGCCCTGTAAGCAGCTTGAGTGTAGAGTGAGTCCACCTTGAGTCCACCTTTTAAGCTGCTTTCACTGTGCCTGCATGTTTTTTACTAATCGGGAGCAGGGCGAGCACGGGGCGAACTTGTCCATACGCTATTCACAACAAAGTCCCCTCAAAATTACAAGATTTACAATTGTCATTTTACTCAAATTTGGAAATCCTTAAAAATCAACAAGATGCTTGACAACAGGGCTTTACTGTGGTATCTTTAGGTATGGGAATAAATGATAATGGATTTATCAGGGGCCTGGTCGGTCCGCTGGTGAATAGAAAAGTTGGCAATAAAAACTACCTGCAGAGCAGACCACATCGTGTCAAACAGACTGATGATACCAAAAGAGCTAGTAAAGATTTTGGAAATGTAAGTCGTGCTGGCGCACTGATCCGGATGTGTTTCGGCGAAATACATCAAGGGCTTCATGATGGGCAGATGGGCAATCGGCTAAATAGGCAGATCTACCGGGCAATAAAAACAAATCTTGATTGCGAAAAGGGAAGCCGCACACCGAGCAACAGCATATTGGATAGATTGGTGAATTTTCAGTTCAATGAAAACTGTCACATGCAGGATTATTTTTTTATCGATCCGGTAGTTTCCCTGAACAAGAAGAAAGATCTTAAAATATCATTCCCGGAGTTTGATATCAAAAGAGCGCTGGTCCTTCCTGACAAATGCAATGCGGTGGTATTCAAATTTCATGCCTTCTCATTTGATTTTGATGAGTTTGAGCCCACAGAGATAAAAGAGGTAGAGTGGGAATACGATATTAGGTATAGAGAGAATGTGATACCGGCAAAAAACTTGATCATTAAATGTGGCGATTTTGCCGTTAGTTCAATATTTGTTGGGTTTACCATGCTCTATCTGGAAAAAGGGAGCTATCGGTCAAATGTACTCAATGAAGTAAATTTTAATCCAGCTTCTATTATGGCTGCTTTTCAGCTTTGAGATGGATAAGACGAGCTGCGGATCGGGGAGTTTTTTCTGCAAAAAGAGAAAGGATCCAAACAATCCAATTTACTATGACCAAAAATATGACCGTCTCAGTTCCCTGGACGGTCATATTAAATGTAGAGCTCAATGGGGTCTTATTTAATCCAGTGGATTTTCTTTCAGATTTTTTTCCCAAGCCCAAGCAGAAGCCATCATTTCATCAATTCCCAGTTCGGCTTTCCAATGCAGTTGTTCCGCAGATTTGGTCACATCACCATAAACCTTGATGACATCGCCATCCCGGCGTGGGCCAATTTCATAATTCAATTTTTGACCGGATGCTTTTTCAAACGCTTTGATGGCTTCGAGTACTGAATACCCCTTGCCGGTACCCACATTGAATACATCATATTTCCCGTTCGGATTTCCTTTGTCCAATAAGTTGATTGCTGCAACGTGTGCTTTTGCCAAATCAACCACATGGATATAATCCCTTACGCACGAGCCATCTATGGTGTCGTAATCGTCACCGAAAACTGTTAGTTTTTCTCTTTTACCGATCGCGGTCTGTGTAATGAATGGTAATAAATTCTGGGGCACACCGTTTGGCAATTCGCCTATCAGTGCGGACTCATGTGCTCCAACGGGATTGAAGTAGCGCAATGCAATAATATTATAGTTATCGTATGCAGTAGCTGTTTCTTCGAGAATTTCCTCCGCAATTTGTTTGGTATTACCATAAGGGGAAGTAGCTCTTTTGACAGGTGCACTTTCATTGACAGGAAGTGTATCTGGTTCGCCATATACAGTACAGCTTGAAGAGAAAACAAAATTAATCGGCTTATTTTGATAAGCTTCTAACAAATTGATTAATGAGAAAAAATTGTTGTGGTAATATTTTAAAGGTTTTTTGACAGATTCGCCTACAGCCTTTGACGCGGCAAAGTGGATAATCCCTGATATATCCGTATTTTCTTTAACAAATTCGTTCACACGGTTTGTATCACACAGGTCAAATTGGTGAAATTCGGGTTTAACCCCGATAATCTTCTCAATCTGATCCAAAATCTTGATGTTTGAATTGGATAGATCGTCTATGATGACAGGTATGTATCCTGCTTGATGTAGTTCGACTACGGTATGCGAACCGATGTAACCCGTTCCTCCTGTGACTAATATTTTTTTGTTCATTATTGTTGATTATAGTAAGTAAAGTCTTTCTGTCTTGCAGGTAAGGCAAAATATGAGATATTGTTCCCTATGCTTCGGCACGCGGATAATTTTGATTTTTATTTTCCACTCATGGCTTCCTTTTAATGAAATGGGTTTAATATCTTTGACTAAGATAAACATTATTTTAAAAACATGCGTTTGCTTTATTCAATTGGAATCGTTCTTTATGGACTCTTACTGCGTATTTTAGCTCCTTTTCATGGTAAGGCCAGGCTCATGGTAACAGGGCGGAAAGACTGGTATCAAAGGATGAAACAAACGGTTGATTCTACCCAAAAACATATCTGGTTTCATTTTGCTTCGTTGGGAGAATTTGAGCAAGGAAGACCTGTTTTGGAGTCTGTAAGAAATACGTATTCTGATCATAAAATAATTGTAACATTTTACTCTCCCTCGGGCTTTGAGATCCGAAAAAATACGGCTTTGGCCGATTATGTGTTTTATCTTCCCTATGATACTGCACAGAATGCGCGACTTTTTCTTGACCTCATCAACCCAAGCTTCGCCGTATTCACGAAATATGAATATTGGTATTATTTCTTTGAGGGTCTGTATAGACGGGGCATTCCTTTGTTTTTGATCTCAGCAATATTTAGACCCGATCAGATCTTTTTTCAGACATATGGTAACTTTTTTCTTAAGATTTTAGGCTATGTGACTTACTTTTTTGTGCAAAATGAAGAAAGTGTACGTCTTTTAAAAGAATTTGGGATACGCAACGCCGGGCTTGCAGGAGATACCCGATTTGATCGGGTAGTAGACCTCCCTAAAAGTAAGAAAATGATTCCTGAGGTCATCCAATTTGTTGGTGAACATCCAACGTTGGTGGCTGGAAGTACCTGGCCACAAGATGAACAAATGCTAAGAGAATTGTTTGCGGATTATCCGGCCTATAAACTCATCTTGGCTCCGCACGAGATTCATGAGTCACATTTGGCGAGTATTTTCGCTCTTTGGCCAAATGCGCTCCGCTTTTCGAATATGGCTAGTTATGATGCTGTTACAATAGCGGATGCTCGTGTATTGGTTATCGACAACATTGGTATGCTTGCTTCGTTGTATGGTTATGGCCAAATAGCCTATATTGGTGGTGGATTTGGGGTGGGGATACATAATACGCTGGAGGCCGCAACTTATGGCATACCGGTTCTATTTGGTCCAAATTTCAAAAAGTTTCAGGAGGCGAAGGATCTTGTACAGAATGGTGCGGGTTTTTCTATTGAAAGTGTTAAAGAACTCCATAAAGCTTTTGCTGCTCTTCAAGATTGCGCTTTCCGCCAGGAAGCGGGAAAGTTGGCCCGTGAATACGTGCTGCAGAACGCTGGAGCAACACCGATTATTATGAAATACCTTAAAAGTAATCTTGTTAAAGTATAAGCGGCGGCTGTACAGCTACCGCTTATGTTTTACAGTTTAATAGTAAGTATATCTTCTTACACCGGTTATATGGCGGGATAAGCGCATTACCTGATGTGAGTATCCATATTCATTATCGTACCAGATATACAGAACAATGTTTTTGCCGTCTGCCGAAACTATTGTTGCCGGAGCATCGACTATGGCAGCGGCACTGGTGCCAATGATATCCGATGAAACAAGTTCATTGTTTTTGGAAAACATAATCTGTTCAACAAGGTTACCCTGCAGCGATGCCTTGTTTAAAAGGGCATTGATTTCGTTGACCGTAGTTTTGGATTTGATTTGAAGATTTAATATCGCCAAAGACCCATTTGGGACGGGAACACGAATAGCGTTTGAAGTCAGTTTGCCCGTTAGCGAAGGCAACACTTTTGCAACGGCATCCCCTGCTCCAGTTTCGGTGATGACCATATTGAGTGCGGCGGCCCGGCCCCGCCTGGATTTCTTGTGCATATTGTCGACAAGATTCTGGTCGTTGGTATAGGAGTGTATGGTTTCAATATGCCCTCTATCTATTCCTATTGTATTTTCAAGTACAGCTAAAATGGGAGATATCGCATTAGTGGTACAAGAGGCCGCGGAAAAGATCTTATGTTTTTGCAAATCGCTATCATTTTCGTTGACCGCATATACGATATTTGGGACCCCTTTACCGGGAGCTGTTAATAATACTTGTTCGGCGCCTTTGGATTTCAGGTGGCGACTAAGTTCCTGCGCATCGCGAAAAGCCCCTGTATTGTCGATGATTAAAGCATTTTCTATACCATAGACTGTGTAATCAATATCCTCGGGTTGTTTTGCGGAGATCAGATGGACGGTAATTCCATTGATGACGAGTGCCGGATTTGCTATATCGGCCTGCACATCGCCTTCGAATGCACCGTGTATGGAATCCGTTTTTAATAGTGCCGCTCTTTTCAGAATCGATTTGCTATCATTGACGTCGCGAATTACAATGGCGCGGAGACGAAGCTGCTGTCCCGCACCGGTGTTAAGCATAAGTTCGCGGGCTAGTAAGCGACCGATACGACCAAAGCCATAAAGCACCACATCACGTGGCTTCAATTTCTCCTGTTGATGCATGTCCTGTAACTCCGCAGTGATGAAATTGTGTAGGTCATTAGCGGAAAAGGTTTTTTTCTTGGCCTGTAAAGTGAGTTTCCCAAGGTCAATACGAGCGGGAGAAAGTGGCGATTTTTCCAATAGCTGTGCGATTTGCAGTGTGTCAAGAATGTCGACCGGCTCGTCGGTAAGCAGGGCACTTTCCTGAATCAGGTTTAGGATAGCACTCGGTTTTGCATCAAAGAGTCGATTTCGAAAGAATACGAGCTCTACGGCGTGGTTATACCACAGGTTGCTGACAATTTGAATTAAGTTTACGGCAGCATTATGTTGCTCTCTGTAACTTTTGATCTCTAAGTCAAAAGATGGCTTGTGTGACATAATAATTTTATAATAGATTATGTTACAAACATAGGACAAAGTAGATAGAAAACTGTCTTAAATTTCCATTTTCACAATTTTTAGCGCTAAATCGCTTTTTTTATTAATGATTTTATAAAATATAATATCTTTATTTGCTAATCTTCTATTATAAATAAACCAGACATGATACGATCGGCCATTAATTTGCCCGCATCTGTTAAACGTAAGTTGTTTGGCTCCAAAATAAGATTCTTTGCTGCTATAAATGGTTCAGCTTCTTTTAAGACGCGGTCTTTAACGGATCGTCCAAACTTACTTTCCAGTGCAATTAGATCTAGTCCCCACATGGTTCGCAACGATGTCATGATATTTTCATTGATCTGGTCAAGCGTGGAAAGCTCCTCAATTTCCAGGGGGAGTTGGTCTAAATTAATGGATGTCATATATTTAGCATTATTAGAAACATTCCAGGACCTTGAAGTTCCATTGAATGAATGAGCTGAAGGGCCGATGCCAAGATAATGTTTGCCTTTCCAATAATTTGTATTGTGACGAGCATAAACGCCGTTTTTTGCAAAATTGGAAATTTCGTACTGCTCATATCCCGCGGATTTCAAGGTATGAATAAGAAGACTCATCTGATCAGCTGCCTGATCAGAATCTATGGCTGGAGTTATCCCTTTTTTTATAAAGTGGTCTAATGCTGTTTTCTTTTCCACAGTCATGGAGTAGGAAGAAATATGAGGAATTTCAAAGTCAATCAGTTGTTGCATATTATGACGCCATTTTTCCGTTGTCAATAACGGATAGCCATAAATAAGGTCACAGGTAATATTTTCAAAGCCTGCATCTTGCACGCGCATTATCGATGTGACTGCTTCCTGTTGATTATGCGCTCTGTTCATCCATTTGAGATCTTCCTCAAAGAATGACTGTATACCTATGCTGAATCGATTGATTGCTGTATTCCGCAGACTGTTTACTTTGGCGGCATTTAGATCGTCTGGATTGGCTTCTAGTGTAATTTCAGCGTGATCTGCAATATCAAAGTGCTTCGCGATCGTCTCGATGATCCGCGCGATCTCATCCGCTTCCAATAAGGACGGTGTGCCGCCGCCAAAATAGATAGACTCGATCTTTTTGTCTTCCAAATACACTGCTCTAAGCGCAATTTCCCGTTTTATAGCATTGATCATCTCGCTTTTGTACTGAAGTGAAGTGCTAAAATGGAAATCGCAATAATGGCAAGCCTGTTTACAGAATGGGATATGGACATAAATCATAGGTACAAATATACCAAGACCTAATCAACTTGGCTCTTTATTCGTATGATTTCTTCTCCTATAGGCTCTTTTCGGCTCAATACGTGTTGTATTTCACTGGATAGCCCTTAAAAGTAGCCATCCATGTATTGGCTTTAGCGTAGGATGAATATTTTATGATGTCCATTACGGGCAGCCAAGCAAGATGGATTTGCGATAATGGGTATCCAATTTGCGACGAAAGTGTCCAAATAAAAAAACAGCTTCCAAACCGTATTGAATATACTTGGATTGGAAGCTGTTTTTTGTCCTTTATGCTGCGATAGCCTGTGTTTCGTTATTTGCCAAAGGTGTTATTTGACGATTCTACATCTGCCAAGCGCAGTGAAGGATCAATTGTTACTGCTTTTGGTGTCTTTGATAGCGAAATGGTATAATCGGGTTTAGTCCAGAACCAGTCTTCGAGCACGGTTCTTTTAACACCTTTGTAAATGTCAAAATGTTCTTCCGGTTTTTCTCCACGCATTTCACGCAAAGGGATATAAAACAGTTCCTTGCTTCCATCGGTGTATTCTACGAGAACATCCAGTGGCATGGCAAAATTAGACTTGTTAGCCAAAAGAATTTCTTTATCTGTTACTTTTTCAATGGCGTAATCGATTTGACGGGTGGTATTGATAAACAGGTTGAAATACCATTTCAGGTTGATCCCCGAAACTTCTTCAGCAACGCGTTTGAAATCATTAGGGGTCGGATGTTTAAACTTCCAGAGATCATAAAATTTCAGAAAGGTTTTCTCTAAGTTTTCCTGTCCAATAATATAACCCAGCTGCTCTGCAAGTACAGCACCTTTGTTGTATGCTTCGTTGCTGTATCCATAATTGGTGTTATAATAATCGGCCAATAAGCTCATGGGTTCTTCTTTACCAGAAAGCGCTAATTTGTAATAACCACGGTAAGCTGCAATTTGCGGGTTAGATGCTATGGCTCCTCTTTTTTCAAAGATATGCTGCATGGCAAGCTCTTCGACATAGGAGGTAAATCCTTCATCAAACCATTCATCTACAGTTTCGTTGATTCCAAATAATTGCTGGTACCAAGAGTGTGCTGATTCGTGGAATATTACACCAACAAGGCTTTTTAGATTGCGTCCACCGGTGATCAGCGTAGCGGTACCATACTCCATTCCCCCATCGCCACCTTGAATGATGGTATATGTTGGCCAAGGGTATTTTCCAAACTTTGCACTACAGAAATCGAAGAACTCGGTGGATAGACCTATCGCTGTTTTCCAATTGGATATCACTTCTTTGTCGGTTGGCAAAAATACGGTATACACTTTTATTCCGTTTTTACTTGAAGCTGAATCTACGACAAACTTGGGATCCGCGGCCCATACAAAGTCATGGATATTTTGGGCCTTATAATGCCAGGTGGCTTTATTGCCGTCTAGTTTTATCTTTGCCTTCGGTTGATAACCTTTTACCTCTGCTGGGTTCTGAAGAACACCTGATGCACCGACTACATAATTTTTGTTGAGCCGTATGGTCACATCGAAATTACCAAAGGGAGCAATGAATTCACGGCCTGTATATTCATCTAAATGCCAGCCGAATTCATCAAATTGAGCCATTTTTGGATACCATTGCGCCATAGAGAGTGCTACTCCTTCGGCAGAATTTCGGCCTGTTCTTCGGATTTGTTCTGGCACTTGGGCGGTCCACTCCATGTCAAAACGGGCTGTTTCGCCATCTTGTATAACCGACGGTAGAGTGACCTCCAAGATGGTCCCATCAATTTTAAATGAGGTATGAGCCCCATTCATTGTTAAGCTTTTGATTTTTTGATAACCTATTTGATTGGTTTGGAGCTCTCCGATACGGCTTTGATATATTGGTTTTTCTTTCGTACCTACATTAACCACCATGCGCTTGTCGGGATCACTGATGTTTTTTAAGCGATAATCCATCATCGATCCTGGTTGAAAAGCATTGAAGTATAGATGGAAATAGACCTTTTTTAGGGACTGACCTGAATTATTGCTATACTTCAAGATCATTTTTCCATCGTATTGATATGCTTTTTCATCCACTTTGACGTCCATTTTGTAGTCAACTTTCTGTTGCCAGAATCCTTTCCTTTGGGCCTTCACTACTGCCCCCCAAATATTGAATACACATGCAAGTGTAAAAAAGGATATAATTTTAATTTTCATGTCTCAAACTTACAAAATTGTCTCAATAAATGGCGCTTATAGGTGCTTGATGACGCTAATGTCATCAAATCTTGACGAAAATCCACCATTGGATGTGGAATTGGCTTGGTTTTGGTTATGGGATTTATTTATTGAGTTAAAATCAATTTTACTTTTTATTTATGGATAATCTATATTATAAGCCCTCTGGAAAGGCTCCTGCATTGGCTATTGTTGGTTCCCTGATACTGGGTACTTTGGGTGCCATTGTATTGGCTATTGTTTACATTGCTTTACAATGGTTTATACCCATTATTTACTTTAATGTATTTATTACCTTAGGTTTTGGTGCTGGAATATTCTATGTGCTGAATTTTTGTTTCAAACAATGGAAATTAAGGAATAGGGGGATAGCCATTTTGATCACATTATTGGTCGCCATTTTAGCCTTTTATGCACAGTGGGCTCTGTTTGTATCATTAATGTACAATGCGGAAGGAACAATGGGCGGAGATACCTGGGTAAAATCGTCTTTCAATCTTGAAGGTTTTAAAGCTTTTTTCTTACACCCGACATTTATTTGGGAAGCGATGCAAGGTTTAAATGAAGTAGGTACGTTTACCCTTAAAAAGAGCCCGGTTTCGGGCGGTATGTTGTGGGCCGTGTGGGCTATTGAAATGGGTATTATTTTGATTACTCCAATCATTATGGCTTTCCGCGGCATCACTATCTATCCATTTTCTGAAAAAGACGAAGTATGGATGAATAAACGCGCTTTGCCGGGAAGGTTAAAGTATGTGGCTGATAAAGATACCGTAGTCAGCTCGTTGGGCAACCATGATTTTGCCTATGTATACGACTATCTATCGGAAGAAGAAGAACATCTCTCTTTTGCTACCGCTGAATTATATGAATCTGAAACGGACGACCATCAATATTTGACCATCTATAATCATCAATTTACGGAAAAGAAAGGCAAGCTGGAAGAAAAGAAGGATGAGGTGATTGAGTTCTTGCGAATAAACAGAAATAGTTTGTAGACTAGTTGGAAAGGTAATCTAATCGGGTGCCTTTCGGCTCTGCTTCGCCTTTTGTTCGCCCCTTGTTCGCCTTGCGTACTCCTTTTCTCCACCTTGCGCCCACTGTGCGCCCACTTATTAGGTGGACGCACAGTGGGCGCAAGGTGGGCGAACAGTGGGGGAACTCCGAACCAGTTACGAATAAGGGGCGAATGAGTCGGCAACAAGAATACCGCCCTTTGATTTCCATTCATTAATAGAAGGGCTATAAATTTTGACTTCCTTAATACCATTTTTCGCCAATATCGATGCCGCTATGGTTGCCCGGTCTCCCGATTGACAGTGGAGATATAGCTGTTTACTTTGGTCAACTTTGCTGAGGTTGTCCTCAATTGTTCCAACAAAGAGATGTGTTGCATTCGGTAAATGGCCCTCTGCGAACTCACTGGCATTGCGCACGTCTAGAATTTGCGTGTCAGATTTGTCCAAAGCGCTCCTCATTTCTTCAAACCCGATGAGCTGTTGATGCGCTAATGCGATGTCTAAACTGGGGATTGCATCCGGTGTAATATATCCGGTAACGTGATCCAATCCGATGCGCATAAGTTTACGTGCAACGTCGTCCAATTGGTTTTCTTCTACAATGAGTATAAAAGGATCGGAGTAATTAAGTATCCAGCCTGCCCAAGTATTAAAAGTCTTGTTGTTTTGAATATTGACGCTACCTGGCAGATATCCCTTTGCAAAGTCGGACTTGTGTCGTGTATCAATGATTGTTGTTCCTTGGATGTATAAATCAAGAAAGGCATCATTCGTTAACCTGTTGTATCGAGGTACTTCTGTTTGTAACGGCCGCACTATTTTGTTGAGTTTTTTCATCATGGCAAAGTAGCGTGGTGGCTCGGGTTGTCCTGATAAAAGCTCATCTACAAAAGCTCCTTCATTGTTTTGGTATTGAAGTGCCCAATTCCGTATTTTTTCATAACCAACGGTCGAACTGGGGACGGCGCCGAGTGCCTTTCCACAGGCGGATCCGGCGCCATGAGCAGGCCATACCTGAATATGATCGGGTAAAGTCAAGAAATATTGCAACGAACGGTACATTTGGTGTGCTCCAATCTCTTTGGTTCCGATCATTCCAGCCGCATTTTCCAATAGATCAGGGCGGCCAATGTCCCCAACAAATACAAAGTCACCAGTAAAAATCATAACAGGTTCCATCGTTGCCGGTGTATCGACCAATACAAAACTAATACTCTCAGGTGTATGTCCGGGAGTATGGATAACCTTGAAAATAAGGTTTCCAACTTGAAATTGATCGCCATCTTTTAATCCTTTATGTGGAAATGCGTATTGCCAGTCCGCCCCACCTTCATCGGACAAATAAGGTTGGGCACCTGTTAATGCGGCCAATTCCAGTGTGCCTGATAGGTAATCGGCATGGATATGTGTTTCCGCAATATGCGTTATGATCAGATTATTCTTTTGTGCAATCTCAAGATAGGTATCTACATCTCTTTTGGGATCAATAACAATAGCTACTCCTTTTGCCTGACAGCCAATGATATAACTCGAATGAGCAAGAGATGATTCAAAAATGTGTTGAAAAAACATAACGTGTGATTTTAATGATTTACAAATTGCATGAATTCGAAAGCAAAGATTAGGGTGCCGATGCTAATTAAAAAATATCCAAAAATACCTTTCAATTTAGCTGCATCTAATTTATCTTTCCATTTGGAACCAATTTGGAGGCCTATTAATGTGATTAATGTAAAGGTTACTAATATAAACCAATTCATATGTTGTAAGAAATGATAATTCGCGATCAAGCCGAATGACGCGTTTAATCCAATAATGAACAGAGAAGTGGCAATAGCCTGCTTCAGTGGAATCCCTAAAAGTAATACTAGGGCTGGTACAATAATGAATCCACCTCCTGCACCGACCAAGCCCGTCATAATGCCAACCAGTGAGCCGACAAGGATAACGTTGAAAATTTGTGCAGGTCTACCCTTGAATGTTGCGTTCTGTACCTGTTTTTGTCTTCGTACCATCGCAGTCGCAGAAATTAATATCACGATTGCGAACAATAGCATGATGATATGGTTTCTGGAAATCTCCATACTCCCGATGTTGAATGACTCGGGTATAGAAACGAGAAGATAGCGCTTGGTGAAATAGACTGAAATTAGCGAGGGAAGTAGAAAAATAGTTGTGGTTTTCAAGTCAATTTCCCTCTTTTTTAACGGATAAATTGATCCGACCAAGGCTAATATTCCAATAGAAAACAGCGAATAGTCCAATGCATATTGAGGTTCAATATGGAAGATATAGACAAATATGGGGAGTGTTAGGATGCTTCCGCCGCTACCCATTAGGCCCATAGATAGCCCGACGACGACAGCTAATGTAAATCCAGCTATAAATATTAATTCCATTTTCTCTTGCTAAAAATTTAATTTTTGATGGCGTGGGCTTTCAAAATAGTAGACTACCTGTAGGTTAATGGGGCAATTTGTTGCGCAAGATACCGTAAATCCATGTACCCAATAAGGCAAACAATAGTACAATGCCAATCGTCCAGTAACCGGCTCCGATCAAAGCAAACATGGGGCCTGGGCAAGCACCAGTCAGCGCCCAGCCCAAACCAAAGATTGTGCCGCCCAACAGATACCGGGTAATGCTTTTATCTTTATCTGCAAAGTTAATGTGCGCTCCGTGGCTGTCCTTAATTTGTTTCCTTTTAATGATCTGTACAATAATAATGGCTGTTGTTAGCGCTGTTCCAATGATACCATACATGTGAAAGGAGCGAAATTGAAACATTTCGTATATTCTATACCATGATGCAGCTTCCGACTTATATAAGATAATGCCAAATAATATGCCTATTAATATGAATTTTAATGCTTTCATTTTATGCAAAGATTAAGGGAAATAAAAAATGGATCATGATTATTCCACCTAGGAAGAAGCCGATTACAGCGATCAACGATGGAATCTGGAAGTTGCTGAGCCCTGAAATGGCATGTCCAGAAGAGCAGCCGCCAGCATACCGCGTTCCAAAGCCGATTAATATACCGCCGATACTTAAAATTAGGAATTGAAACAGAGATCCGTTAAAAACAAAAATGGATTCGGGGAGGTAACCTTGTATATGGTCGATAATACCCAGTTCTTTCAGATCTGCCACACTTTTCGCATGGATTTGTGTTGGTGTGCCGTCGTCGAGAAAATAATGTGCGATAAAACCTCCGATAACGGTTCCGAGTACCAGCAGAAGATTCCAGGATTGTGTCTTCCAGTCGAACCTAAAAAAAGATGAAGTTTTGCCCGCACCTAGTACAGTGCACATTGTACGTAAATTGTTGGACATGCCAAAATCCTTACCCTGTTTGAGCAGAAGGTACATGACCAGTGCAATTAAAGGACCTGAAATATACCAGGGCCACGGTTGTTTGATGTATTCCAATAACATAACAATGTTCTTAAGTGATGTTACAAAGGTACATACTGCCTTTGCAAAAGCCTGTAACAAATGTTACTGAAGGAACAAAGAATTTATAGGTCGTAATATTCGATATCGGCTGCCCTCAGCGCCTCGCTCAACAGTGGAAGATCATCTTCCTTTTGGAACAATTTGTTGCGCCATGTTCGAAAAGCCGGGCCTTTGACCGGGTGGATGATAATTAGGTTGCCGCCAGAGCGCTTCAGATTTCGGATATACGAAATACTGCTTAAAGGAAAAACGACTGTTTTCTTGGCATTGCTGATGCGGAGTACTTCTTCTTCCAAAATCCATGTCGACGATAATGTCGAACACTTAATGGCCAAGTATAAGGCAAAAGGGATCATTAAAAGAGCGATAATAATCTTGATGATTTCCTGTACCGGAACTTTAGACATGCCTATTCCAATGAGCAGGATTGAAGTCAACAATATAAACATGTATTTTCCACGGTGCAATGTCGACAAGTGAAATGTCTGCGAATTACTCTTCATATTTTGATAAACTTCCCTTTGGCGTCAATATAGGAAAAATTCTCCAAGTCTTCCCTTCCATGTGTCTATCCATTTTTAGAAACCTTCGCTATTGTGGATAAATTAATATAGTTATAGAAACCTTGGGATGAGGTAATGCTTGGAATAGGCAAAAATTATGCATTTTTGTGTCTATGATATTTGGTGAAGAATTGCAGGCATGGTATCAGGAGCATAAGCGAGATTTACCATGGAGAGAAACACATGATGCGTATAAAATATGGCTTTCGGAGATTATTCTGCAACAGACGCGGGTGGAGCAGGGCATGCCGTACTACTATCGTTTTGTGGAGCGATTCAATACCGTAGTAGATTTTGCAAATGCGGATGAAGACGACATTCTTCACCTCTGGCAAGGTTTGGGATATTACTCCAGGGGGCGGAATATGCATAAAGCGGCTCGAATTGTCCGGGATCAATTCAATGGGATTTTTCCAGTGGATTATAAGACCTTACTAAGCCTTCCTGGTGTAGGGGAATATACTGCTGCAGCAATATCTTCTTTTGCTAATAATGAGGCCCAAGCAGTTTTAGACGGAAACGTATTTCGTGTACTTGCACGCTATTATGGAATAGAAACTCCCATTAATTCAACGGAAGGGAAAAAGGTTTTCGCTGCGATAGCGAAAGAAAATCTGGATCAAAATCATCCCGCCCAATATAATCAGGCTATTATGGATTTTGGTGCGATCCATTGTAAGCCTAAGCAACCGCTTTGTGAGCAATGCATCTTTCGTCTTTCATGCTATGCCTTTACACGCGGCGAGGTCAATCAATTGCCTGTAAAGCTTAAAGGCAAAGGAAGCAGAGATAGATATTTCAATTATTTTATTTTAAAAGATAGCAATCGTCTTCTGATGTCTAAACGCGGTGAAGGTGATGTTTGGCAGAATCTGTACGAGTTTCCACTCCTGGAATCAGATCATACGATGGATATTGTTGATATTCTGAACGATGAGTGGTTTGTGTCTTATTTTGGGAAAGATGCTGACCTGAGCATCTTGCAGCAGCAGACTAAGCATATTTTAAGCCATCAGAATATTTATGCCACATTTTTTGAAGTGCGGTTAAAAGGAGATTTAATTCAAAAAAAATCAAATTGGGATTATGTAATTCTAAAAGATTTAGATAAATTAGCTAAACACAAGTTGATCTTTACTTTTTTGGAAAGGTCAAATTTTTAACCATTTATGCTTTTAAATTATGTCAGGAGTTAACAAAGTCATTTTAGTGGGACATCTTGGAAAAGATCCCGAAATTCGTTATTTAGAAGGCAATGTCTCTGTTGCCAGTTTTCCATTGGCAACATCAGAAACCTATAATAAAGATGGAAAAAGGGTGGAGCAAACCGAATGGCACAATATTGTTATGTGGCGAGGTCTGGCTGACGTGGCTGTGAAATATCTAACAAAGGGGAAGTTAGTTTATATTGAAGGCCGATTAAGGACGCGTACTTATGAGGATAAGGAAGGTATTAGACGATACGCTACGGAGGTCGTTGCAGAAACTTTTACACTTTTAGGTCGTAAATCAGATTTTGAGCCGAACACTGGTGCAGGTGCGGGCAATACATCCAATACGCAAGCACAAAAAGCGGAAGATAAAGAAGTTGAAGTTGATTTTACCGAAAATGATCAAGAGGATAATCCCTTACCATTTTAATCTGTAATAAGTTATGGTTATGTAAAAACTTGACTTTGGTAATCAATCGATGATAGTTAGAAGAGCAGGCAAATGAGTCTGCTTTTTTGTTTATTGGACATTTTTGACTACTCGTACCGCGTAATTGGCTGCAGTTCGTTTTTTAGTTGTCTAAATTGATGTTTTTGTTCATGATCGGCGAATGCCCAAAATTTCTTTTTCGACGAAATTTTGGCTATGTTTGCTCTAATTATGTTGCAAGATAGAATTACGCAGTATACTGAGGAAATTAAGGCGTTTTCGCCGACTTCTTCAGCCGATGTAGAAAATTTCAGATTGAGGTTTTTGGTTTCAAAAGGGATTGTGAAGAATCTTTTTGATGAATTCAAAACCGTTACACCTGAAGAGAAACGTACTTTGGGTAAAGTGTTGAACGAATTTAAGCAGTTGGCAGAAAATACGTTTAAGGAAGCACAAGAAAAATTCGGACTTGGAGAGAAGCAAAAATCCGAACAGCTTGAGGGCGACTTGACATTACCGGGGCAGGGATTTCAGCTAGGATCTAGACATCCAATCTCCCTGGTTCGTAAAGAAATTGTTGAAATTTTCAAGAAATTAGGTTTTATTGTTTCGGAAGGTCCAGAAATCGAAGATGACTGGCACAACTTCTCGGCGTTGAATTTCCCTCCCGAGCATCCTGCGCGTGATATGCAAGATACTTTCTTTATCAAGAAACAGGAAGGTAATGATATTACTTTAAGAACGCATACTTCTTCCGTTCAGGTACGTTTAATGGAAGCTGGCAAACCTCCATTCCGTGCCATTATGCCCGGTCGTGTTTATAGAAATGAGGCTATTTCGGCCCGTGCACACTGTTTCTTTCATCAGGTGGAAGGTTTGTATGTAGACGAAAATGTTTCTTTTGCTGATCTGAAACAAACCTTATATCATTTTGTCCAAGAAATGTACGGGGAAGGTACTAAAGTACGTTTCCGTCCTTCATATTTCCCTTTTACGGAGCCTTCAGCAGAAATGGATATTTCTTGTACCATTTGTAAAGGTGCTGGATGTAATTTGTGTAAATACTCTGGTTGGGTAGAGATTTTAGGTTGTGGTATGGTGGATCCTAATGTTCTTGACAATTGTGGTATTGATAGTAAAAAATACGCTGGCTTTGCATTTGGTATGGGTATCGAACGTATCACTAATCTGAAATATGTAATTAAGGACTTGCGTCTTTTCTCTGAGAATGATACCCGTTTCTTGTCTCAATTTGAGACGGAATTAATATAAATTAATGTTCAAAAACAATTATTGCATCATATTATTCTCCATTATGACGAAGTCTGGGAATAATGTGATGCTTTTTAGTCTTTGATCTTGTCGCTGAAATTCGATATGCCTATTATAAAATTACATGGAACCAGATCATATCATTGAATCAATAAAAAGAACGGCACGAGAGCTTTTTCGTCAAAATGGTTATCATAAAACCAGTGTGAATACTTTGGCGAAAAAGGCCAAGATAGCAAAAGCTACTGTGTACAAATATTTTGATAGCAAAGAAATGATTTTGCATGCCATCTTGATGGATTATCTTCGCGCGAGCTTGCAGGATATTTTAAAAACGACCAAATATGAAGATGATATGGCTTCTTTTTTGGGTTTTACGATTTTGCGGGTAAGCCGACTAACCTACACCGTTTGCAATGAGTTGATCGGATGGGAGTTTATTCGGGAGTCTGCGAATGCTCAGGAATACCTAAAAACCCTTTCTGAAGATTTGGAGTTTCTGCTCTTAAGTACATTCATTCAAAATGAAAAAATTAATGAAGCGATTAGTGAAGAAAAGTTGACCTTTCTGATTAAATCCAGTAAAAGTATTGTATTTTCATTTGCGTTTACTGCGGTTTCGGATGCTGATGTGCGTAAAAATTTTATTTCCTTTCAGAAGGAAATCCTGCCTTACCTTGTTCAGGCAACTGTTCAATAAGTTCCCTTTAACGCTGTCATTCTTGTTCCAATGGCCGGGACTCTCCTCTTTCAATGTTTTTTCTTTCTTGTGATTTGCTTTTTTTCATATTTACGTTTGTAGATATTCGATTGCGCTATTATAGCCTATACGAAGCCGATAGCACGTGAAGAGTTCCTTTATAGTCGTGATAATCAATGCTTATAAATAATTTGTGCAGGTGAAAAATCGTTATAAAAATTGTATTTTTGCATCCTATGAGTAGAAGAATTCCACAAGATAAAAAGTTCTTGAAAGATATTGCCATCATTGATATTGCCGAAGAGGGTAGAGGTGTTGGAAAAACCGAAGATTTGGTTTTGTTTGTTGAAAAAGCTGTTCCGGGAGATGTTGTTGACGTGGAGCTTATGCGCAAGAAAAAGAATTTTGCAGAGGCTCGTGTAACTGCTTTAAAAGAGGCCTCGTCTTATCGTGTAAATCCTTTTTGTGAGCACTTTGGAGTTTGTGGCGGATGTAAGTGGCAACATATGACATATGATGCTCAATTGAAATTTAAGCAACAGTCTGTCGATAATGCTTTATCGCGTATTGGGAAGGTTGATACCTCTGCTATGGAAAGTATATTAGGCTCGGTGCAAACAGAATATTATAGGAATAAATTAGAGTACACTTTTTCAAACAAAAAGTGGTTGACTTCTGTGGATGAAGATGCGTCTGTATTGGAAATGAATGCTTTGGGATTTCACGTGCCGGGACGTTTTGATAAAATTTTAGATATTGATCATTGCTATCTGCAAGAAGACCCTTCAAATGAAATTCGCAATGCAATTCGTGATTTTGCACTTGGCCAAGGCATTACGTTCTACGATTTGCGTGAGCATACAGGTGTTTTGCGTAATTTGATTATCCGTATTTCTTCTACTGGCGAGATGATGGTGATCGTTGTTTTTGCTTATCCAGAAGAGGGGCAGGTAGAATTGCTGATGAATGATGTCAAAGAAAAGTTCCCACAAATCACTTCGCTATTATATATTGTCAATCAGAAACGCAATGATACGATCTTTGACCAAGATATCCATATCTACGCGGGGCGTGATTTTATTTATGAGGAGATGGAAGGATTACGGTATAAAGTTGGACCTAAATCTTTCTATCAAACGAATTCTGCACAAGCTTACGAGTTATATAAAATCACCCGTGATTTTGCCGGTCTGAATGGCGATGAATTGGTATATGATTTGTATACGGGTGCTGGTACGATAGCAAATTTTGTTGCTAAGCAAGCTCGAGAAGTTGTGGGTGTAGAGTACGTTCCTACAGCTATTGAAGATGCACAAGTCAATTCGTCCATCAATAATATTACGAATACAAAGTTCTATGCTGGAGATATGAAGGATGTTTTGACCCCTTCCTTCATTTCCGAACATGGTAAACCTGATGTAGTGATTACAGACCCGCCACGTGCAGGAATGCATGCCGATGTTGTGGCACGTTTGTTGGAAATGGAATCTCCGCGTATCGTATATGTGAGTTGTAATGCTGCGACGCAAGCGAGAGATCTTTTGTTGTTAGCGGAGAAATATGAGGTAAAGCGTATTAAACCGGTGGATATGTTTCCGCATACGCAACATGTTGAGAATGTCGTCTTATTGGAGTTGAAAAAGTAATTGTACCATTATGGAAGTAGAAGATTTATTTGCAGGGTCTGCAAGAGAAGAAAATACAACATCTACAGGACAAAGTCCATTAAAGAGCCTGCAGGTCGATCTCGATTTTTATAGTGAATCAATCCGCGAGGTAGCGTTAGAAATTGTGGAAGAAGGGTATTCTGAATATCCCATTTTTATAGCTCATCAGCATGAAGTCTCTGTTGGCGAGGTTATATTGGATCGCAAAGAGCTGGATACAAAATGGACAATTAATGCGTCTACATTGGAAGAGTTCGTTTCGATGGATATCATACAGGAGGATCGCAAATCGTCCTTCATTCAGAACTATAAACCTGCTAAAGATTTTATGTGTCTGTTTGTTGTCGTTGCGGAGGGGGCCAATTTTGTTTTTTATCCTTACAAGTAGCGGACATAAGAATATTTAAACTTTTTTAACAGTACAAGTGTCCAACTATTATTAATTTTAGCCAATAGGTAACGTGTAAATTACAATATTGTACGATTGAAAATAAGTGTGCATGCGATCTTGAGCATGCGCTATTGGATTCAATGAAACTGCTGCTACACGCTAAAACTAATCGGGATAATTGAAGAGAGCTAATAGGATGAAAATATTACAGATACAGATAGTAGGTTTTTTTTTACTTTTATTTACCTATTTCGGCGCTACTGCTCAGCAACAGCAGAAGGTTTCGGGTATGGTTTTACAAAAGGGTAACGGTAATCGCATTGGAGATGCGGTGGTAATTAATCTCCGTACGCACAGATCAACGCTGACCAATTCTTTTGGTGTTTTTACCATCGATGCATCAGTAGGAGATTCGTTATCTTTCACTAAAGTGGGTTATTCCCCTGTAAAAACCGTGTTAACCAATTTGAATGAGTTTTATGTGGAATTGCAAGAGGGCATACGATTGGAGACTGTCATTGTTGAAAGGAAAACGAAAGAAGCTGAATTAAACGATGCTATGAATAACTATTCCAAAAAGGGTGTTTATAATGGCGGTAAAAATAAGTTTGGAACTTATTTGGGTAGCCCTGCCACTGCACTTTATAATCTTTTTGGGCGAGAGGCTAAAAACGCAAAGCGCTTTGGACGATTCATGGATAGAGAGAAAGAGGAGTTGCAAGTTGACCGTATTTTTTCCCGTGAAGCTGTTAAGAATCTAACGAAACTGGATAGTGCTGAGCTGGATGCTTTTATGATACGTTATCGCCCATCTTTTGATCTCGCTGAACATTGGGGACAATACGATCTGATGCATTACGTGCAACAGTCTATGGAAGATTTTGATGCAAAGGGGAGACCTAAAGGTTCATTATTGCCAGATATTGAAGTGAAGACACAGGAGAAGTAGAACAGTTTATGCTCGAGCTCATGTTCTATTTTAAATAAATATGAGTAGATAATGTAGCGTTTTGACTGCATGGAGGAAGTTTAATAGCGCTTTTTTCCTCGTTTGGTAACAAAAAAGTTGATAAAAATATCTTTTGGCACTTAGTTTGATTTTAGTAGAGCTGTATTAGTTTAAATATAAAGTCTTAGATCGCATACATATGAAAATGAATAGAAAATTGGCTGTATTTGGTTTGACAGTCGCAACCTCAGCTATGTTATTTGGAAGTTGTTCTACCATCCAAAATACGAATAATGCCACTAAAGGCGGAGTCATTGGTGGTGTTGCCGGGGGTGCATTAGGTGCATTAATCGGTGGGAAAGCCGGTAATACGGCAATTGGTACTTTGGCCGGTGCTGCAATCGGTGGCGCTGCTGGTGTATTGATTGGTAAAAAAATGGATAAGCAAGCAGCTGAGATTTCTAAAACTGTTGAAGGAGCCGAAGTTACGCAATCTGCAGAGGGTATCGTTGTTAAGTTTGATTCAGGTATTTTATTTGACTTTAATAAATCAGACCTTAAAGCGTCAGCCAAAGATAATATTGCTAATTTGGTCACTACATTGAATAAAGAACAGGGTACTGAAATTTTGGTAATCGGACATACCGATAATGTAGGTTCACTGGCTGCAAATGAAAAGGTGTCTTTGGACCGTGCGAATTCAGTGCGTGCTTTTGCAGTATCTAAAGGTTTGGCCTCATCACGTATCCGTACTGAAGGCAGAAATTTCTCTGAACCAATTGCAAGTAATGATACAGAAGCTGGACGTGCACAAAACCGTCGGGTCGAGATCGTCATCGTAGCGGGCGATCAAATGAAAAAAGAAGCGAAGCAACAAGCAGGACAATAACTCGATTTAAGACGTTCGTCTTTCCGATTTGTTCTATTTGATGTTCAATCATAAAAAAGCGTTGATAAACTCAACGCTTTTTTTTTGGAATAAAGTGGGTAAAAATTTCTAATGTGATTCATTTAGACCTGAAATGTGACAAATCATAAATCATATTTCTGTCTGACAAACTGTCATTATATGGATTTAAATTTCTAACTTTGTAATCTTTGAAACAACCATTGGTTGGAAATTAATTCATCAAATTATGGATTTCTGAACGGGTTGACTTCATTAAATAATAAAAATTATATTCTATTGAATAGCGAGCTATGCTAGATTTAACACATACCACTAAGGAACACGACGAATCTCGTCAGGGTGAGGCATTATTATTGGAACAGGATCCGACTTTAAGCACTGGACGTAAACTTTATATTGAAAGTTACGGTTGCCAGATGAATTTCTCGGATAGTGAGATTGTTGCTTCTATTTTGTTGGATAAAGGATTTGAGACTACCAAGAATTATCAGGAGGCTGATGTTGTTTTTATTAATACCTGTTCGATCCGCGAGAATGCCGAACAACGTGTTCGTAACCGGTTAAAGGAGTTTGAAGCTGCTAAAGCAAAGAATCCTGGAATGATCGTTGGTGTATTGGGTTGTATGGCCGAGCGTCTAAAGTCGAAGTTTCTGGAAGAAGAAAAATTGGTTGATGTTGTGGTGGGACCAGATGCTTATCGTGATCTGCCTAATTTGATTGATCAGGTTGACGATGGTGCTAAAGCCGTAAACGTTTTATTATCAAGAGAGGAAACGTATGCTGATATCAATCCGGTTCGTTTGAATTCAAATGGCGTCACCGCTTTCATTTCAATTATGCGCGGTTGTGATAATATGTGTTCTTTCTGTGTGGTTCCTTTCACACGGGGTCGCGAACGTAGTCGTGATCCGCAGTCTATTGTGAAAGAAGCTCAAGATCTTTTTAATGCGGGCTATAAGGAAGTTACGTTGTTAGGACAAAATGTCGATTCCTATAAATATACTGCTCCAGTAGCAGAAGGCGATGTTCCCAGCGAAACTGTCACTTTTGCTACTTTGCTTACGATGGTTGCGGAAATCAGTCCACTTCTGCGTGTTCGTTTTTCAACTTCTCATCCAAAAGATATTACAGATGAGGTATTGTATGCGATAGCATCACATGAAAATATCTGTAATTATATTCACTTGCCCGTGCAGTCTGGGAATTCCAGAGTATTGGAATTGATGAACCGTACATATGATCGTGCGTGGTATATGGAGCGTGTGGATGCAATTCGTCGTATTATACCGGATTGTGCTATTTCTACCGATGTCATTACTGGTTTCTGCACCGAAACGGAAGAAGAGCATCAGGATACACTTTCTATGATGGACTATGTGAAGTATGATTTCGCTTATATGTTTGCTTATTCGGAAAGACCGGGCACATTGGCGGCGAAAAGATATGCAGATGATATTCCTGAAGATATTAAAAAACGGCGCTTGACGGAAGTTATCAATAAACAACGCGATCATAGTTTATATCGTTATCAACAATTTGTTGGAAAAGTCTGTAAGGTACTCATTGAAGGGTTTTCAAAACGATCTGAGTTCGATTTTTGTGGACGTAACGACCAAAATGCATTGGTTGTCTTTCCAATAGATCCTCGATTTAAGCAAGGTGATTATGTGAATGTCCTTGTTGAATCATGTACATCTGCGACGCTGTTAGGGAAAATTGTTGATTAAGCTAACTTAGATTATTTTATTTCCAACTGGAAATTTATGGATAACCAAGATATAAAGAATAGATTTGGAATTATCGGTAATTCGCCATTGTTGAATCGGGCAATTGATATTGCGCGGCAAGTGGCTCCGACTGATATTTCCGTATTAATACAAGGTGAGAGTGGTAGTGGTAAAGAAGTTTTTTCGCATATTATCCATCAATTGAGTTCACGTAAGCATGGCCCCTTTATTGCGGTCAACTGTGGGGCTATACCAGAAGGAACCATTGACTCTGAGTTGTTCGGTCACGAAAAAGGTTCTTTTACGGGAGCACATGAAGCTAGAAAAGGCTATTTTGAAGTTGTTGACGGTGGAACGATTTTTTTAGATGAGGTGGGTGAGTTACCTTTGGGTACGCAAGCACGATTGTTACGCGTATTAGAATCAGGTGAGTATATAAGGGTCGGATCATCCAAAGTGCAGAAAACAAATGTGCGTGTAGTTGCCGCTACAAACGTGAATGTTTTTGAAGCTGTACAAAAAGGTAGATTTCGCGAAGATCTTTATTATCGTTTAAATACTGTACCCTTGCGTGTGCCCTCTTTACGTGAGCGTCCTGAAGATGTCAACTTGTTATTCCGTAAGTTTATTGTGGACTTTTCTGAAAAGTACCGTACTCCGGGCGTTCAATTGACGGACGATGCTCAGAATATGCTACGCAACTATAGTTGGCCTGGAAATGTGCGTCAACTGAAAAACGTTGCCGAACAAATCGCTGTTTTGGAGAAAGAACGTGTTGTAGATGCGTATACACTTCAAAATTATTTGCCCAATGAATCCCGGACGAGTCTTCCTGCAGTGGTTCCGTCAAATAATGGAGGGAAGGAGGATTTTTCAGAAAGAGATTTGCTGTATAAAGTTTTATTTGATATGAAGAAAGATATGGTTGATCTGAAAAAACTGGTGGTTGAATTGATTCAGAAGGGCGTTGACTCTAGCACATTTGATCAAAATTCTCCATACATTAATCAATTATATCAAGAGATCGAGCCACACTTGAAATCGGAGCCGGAAAATTATACAACACCGACTTTGACGATACATTCGCCGGCAAATGCTGCAAATGTGTTAAAAAATCCTGTTTCAAAGGATGACTATCTGCAGGATGCAGAAGAGGTGGAGGAATCTTTATCACTTGTTGATAAGGAATCTGATTTAATCAAGAAGGCGTTGAAAAAACACCGTGGTAAGCGTAAAGCTGCCGCACAAGAGTTGGGAATTTCTGAAAGAACTTTGTATAGAAAGATTAAAGACTTAAATTTAGATTAGGGGTTACAGATGTTGTCAAAAAAAATAGTATATACTTTTCTCACGACAATCTTTTTGTTTGTCATGAATAGTTGTGGGGTAAAATATGGATTTACTGGTGGGTCTATTCCTGAGGGAATGAAAACCGTTAATATTCAATATTTCGAAAATATCGCTCCATTAGTTTACCCGACATTAAGTCAGAATTTTACGGAGGCACTTAAAGAGCGTATTCGTAATCAGTCTCGATTGAGTCAGGTGAACCAGGATGGTGACGCTAACTTTGAGGGGTTTATCACGGAGTATACGATAAGTCCTGCTGCTGTTGAAGCGGGGACTGATCGTGCTGCTATGAATAGATTGACGATCACAGTCAAAGTGACTTATCATAATAAAATTAATCCTAAGGACGACTTTGAACAGCCATTTACACGTTTTAAAGAGTTCGCTGGAAACCTTCAGAGTGCACAGGAAGAGACTTTGGGTAAGGAAATTATTCAAATGTTAACGGAAGATATATACAATAAAGCTTTTGCTAATTGGTAACTCTATTTATAAGATGAATCTTAATGTATCATTACCCAATAAGGAGCTTTTTTTTCGAGCACTCAACTACCCTGATACGGTAGAGGAAGATTTGATTTTGGCCTTGATTGAAAAATACCCTTATGCACAGAGCTTACGATTCGTTTATGAACGTAAAGTTTTTGAGAAACATCAAACTGTTCAGAATTTATCTTCCACGCTGTTATATGCTTGTTCCCCGAGTTGGCTTTATGAATTTGTGCATGTTAAATCTGCCGTAGATTCTGAAGCAATAACGCAATCGGATGAATTATTAGTGGATGAGGAATCTATTGGCGATGATCGTATTGTCGAAATTGCGGCCGATGGAGGAATAGAGGAGGATGAGTTGAATCGTTTGATTGAGGTTGGAGTTGCAACAGATTATTTTCGGTCGAATAATCAACAGGATGTAGCTATGGGTGATTTGCAGGAGTCTCCAGTTGTGGCCACGGCTCCTCAGGAATCTGTTGCCAACGAAAGTAATGATAGTCAAGAGCATGTTTCTGTTTATGATGATGATACGATGCCATACAGTTTTTTGTGGTGGCTACATAAAACAAGATTGGAGTATGCTCATACTTATCAGCCCTACGTTAAATCACCTTTGAGCCCAATGAAGCCATCAAGTGATGATGTCGCTAAAATTCACGAAAAATTAGATAGTCAGCTATTAGATCAACAGATCCGTGAGAATATTTTTCATTTGCAACCGCCTGAGGCGAAATTAAGTGATGAGGTTAAAACAACAGTCGCTTTTCAGATACCGCGCAAGTCTGACAAGGTCATTGAGAAGTTTATTCGCGAAGAACCTATCATTCAACCGCTACAAGCGGAGAAGTTGGATTTAGAGAATAAAGCCAGGAAAAGTTCGGAAGATCAGTACTCACTCGTTACCGAAACGCTTGCAAAAATCTATGTGGAACAGGGCTTATATCCAAAGGCAATAGAGGTTTACAAAAAATTAGTTTTGAAATATCCAGAAAAAAATGCTTACTTTGCGGCACGCATAACAGAATTAGAAAAGAAATTAAATTAATAACATAAAGAGATGCAAGGATTATTAATCGGTCTAATCATATTGGCTAGTATTATTTTAGCGTTTTTGGTTTTAATCCAAAATCCAAAAGGAGGAGGTTTGTCATCTGGTTTTTCGGGTGGAACGAATCTTATGGGTGTAAAACGTACAGGTGACATTTTGGAAAAAGGTACTTGGATCATGGTTATTGCCATCATGGTGTTTAGCTTGGGTGTAAATATTATTGGAACATCGCCAAGCACATCCAAAGGAGGATTGGGGGGGCAAATTGAAGCGCCTGCTCAGCAAGGTCCATTGAACTTAGGTACTGGACAAAATCCTGCTGGTGCTCCTGCTGGACAAGAGCAAACAGCTCCGGCTCAATCTCAGGAAAAAGTACCAGCGACAGCGCCTACCACGAAACCAGCGGAAGAGGCTAAAAAATAGTTGTCAATAAAAAATTATACGCCCTGTTTGTGAAAGCAAACGGGGCTTTTTGTTTTCTGTATTTTTTAGACGTTGTTGTCAATGAGTGGTTCGTGAAGGTTTTGCTAAGCGGATTAAGCGTATTAAATCGAATGGATATTCGGTAAGCAGAAGTAAGACTGGCAGACATAAAATGACAGTGTGACAGCAAAATGAATTTTTGTCGATTCGGATGTTAACTTTTGTGTGAAAAATTGTCTTAAAAGCCCTTCCAATGACAATTGGCATAAAAGATGATGTGCTTATAGCGATTATAACATAAAAATAAATTCAAAACAGATAAAAGTAAATTAATTATGGCATTAAGTATCAAACCTATCGGAGACAGAGTAGTAGTAGAAGCTGCTCCAGCAGAAGAAAAAACAGCTTCAGGGTTGTATATCCCCGATACAGCAAAAGAAAAACCATCTCAAGGTACAGTAGTTGCTGTAGGTACAGGTAAAGTTGACGAACCGTTAACTGTGAAAGTTGGTGACAAAGTATTATACGGAAAATACGCAGGTACTGAAATTACTTACGAAGGAAAAGAGTACTTAATTATGCGTGAGTCTGATATTTACGCGGTCATCTAATTCATACAAAAGATTATTTAAAAAAGAGCTTACTGGCTCGGTTAAAAATTCAAGTTTATTTTAGTGGAGCTGTAAATTTGGATGTTAAAAGATAAAACCGGTTTGCGGTTTAGTATAATATCTTCATTACACTTCTTGAAATACTTAATACTTATAAAAAATGGCAAAACAAGTAAAATATAACGTTGAGGCTCGTGAAGCCCTTAAAAAAGGTGTAGATACTTTAGCAAATGCAGTTAAAGTAACATTAGGTCCTAAAGGACGTAACGTAATTATTGAAAAGAAATTTGGTGCTCCAGTAATTACTAAAGATGGTGTCTCGGTAGCGAAGGAAATCGAATTGAAAGACGCTTTAGAAAATATGGGTGCGCAAATGGTAAAAGAAGTAGCTTCCAAAACAGCTGATCAAGCGGGTGATGGTACCACTACTGCTACAGTATTAGCGCAAGCAATCGTTGCTCCAGGTATCAAGTCTGTGGCTGCTGGTGCTAACCCAATGGATCTAAAACGTGGTATTGACAAAGCGGTTGCTACTGTAGTTGCCAACTTGAAATCACAATCTCAAGAAGTTGGTCAAGATAACAATAAAATCAAACAAGTTGCTACAATTTCAGCTAACAATGACGAAGTAATTGGTTCGTTAATTGCACAAGCGATGGAAAAAGTTGGTAATGATGGTGTTATCACTGTAGAAGAGGCTAAAGGTACTGAAACAGAAGTTAAAACTGTCGAAGGTATGCAATTTGACCGCGGTTATTTGTCACCATATTTTGTGACAAATTCCGATAAGATGGAAGCAGAATTGGATAATCCATATATTTTGATCTATGACAAGAAAATCAGCAACATGAAAGAATTGCTGCCTATCTTGGAGAAACAAGTTCAAACTGGCAAACCTTTATTGATCATTGCTGAAGATCTAGATGGTGAGGCTTTGGCGACCTTGGTGGTTAATAAAATCCGTGGTTCTTTGAAAGTTGCAGCTGTCAAAGCTCCAGGTTTCGGCGACCGTCGTAAAGCCATGTTGGAAGATATTGCGATCTTAACTGGTGGTACGGTGATTTCAGAAGAAAGAGGTTTCAAATTAGAAAATGCTGAGTTATCTTACTTAGGTCAAGCTGAGAAAGTTCAGGTTGATAAAGATAATACAACCATCATCAATGGTTCTGGAAATGTGGAAGATATCAAAGCACGTGTTGCACAGATCCGTTCACAAATTGAAACAACAACTTCAGACTACGATCGTGAAAAACTACAAGAGCGTTTGGCTAAATTGTCTGGTGGTGTAGCTGTATTGTATGTAGGTGCAACTACTGAAGTTGAGATGAAAGAGAAAAAAGACCGTGTTGATGATGCTTTGCATGCAACTCGTGCTGCTGTTGAAGAAGGTATTATCGCTGGTGGTGGTGTTGCATTTATCCGTGCTACTGAAGCTTTGTTAGATCTAAAAGGTGAAAATGAAGATGAGCAAATTGGTATTGATATCATCAAACGTGCGATTGAGGAGCCGTTACGTCAGATCTGTAACAATGCAGGTATCGAAGGTGCAGTAATTGTTCAAAAAGTAAAAGAAGGAACTGCAGATTTCGGTTACAATGCGCGTACAGACCGTTATGAAAACTTAATTGCTGCTGGTGTAATTGATCCAACTAAAGTATCTCGTGTAGCGCTAGAAAATGCTGCTTCAGTTGCTTCAATGCTATTGACTACTGAGTGTGTTTTAGCTGACGAAGCTGAAGAAAACCCTGTAGGTGCTGGTGCTCCTCCAATGGGTGGTGGTATGGGTGGCATGATGTAAGATCATCCACTTTAAAAAAAAATACGGGCTCTTTTGGATTTCCAAAAGAGCCCGTATTTTTTTTGACCTTAGTAACCCTTTGCCGTATCGTCTCCACGCGGATCGGCTCCGGTCTGTAATTTACCGTCCGGTAATACCACGATATTCTCCACACGACCGATTGCCCCCCTCTGATTTATCGTATAGCCATCTTTTGCCAATTGATTACGCAGGTTGGCATCAATGGCATTATGCTCGACATCGACATGATCAGGAAGCCATTGATGATGAAATCTTGGCAAGCTAACAGCTGCCTGTGCGTTCTTTCTGAAGTCGATGACGTTTAGAATAGTCTGAAAAACAGACGTAATAATCGTCGATCCTCCTGGGGTGCCGACAACCATAAAAAGCTTGCCATTTTTTTCTACAATAGTAGGTGTCATCGAACTGAGCATTCTTTTACCTGGCTGAATCTCATTTGCCTTTTCACCTGTCAAACCGTACATGTTAGGTACGCCGGCTTTCACCGAAAAATCGTCCATTTCATTGTTTAATAGGAAGCCTGCGCCGGCTACAAATACGCCCGATCCATACGAATCATTAAGTGTCGTTGTAATAGACACCGCATTACCTTGTGCATCAACAATATTAAAATGCGTTGTTTGCTCACTTTCATAGCCAGGTATGATGTCAGCATTGATCTCTTTACTCAATGCCGCTTTATGGAAATTAAATGCATGCAGTTTACTTGCATTGGAACTGGAGTCTATGAGATGTTGGATAGGTACCTTAACAAAATCAGGATCCCCGAGATACTTCGCTCTATTGGCATAGACATAGCGTTCGGCCTCCACCATAACACGAATAGTTGAATCGGTCTGAAACCCCCAACGTTGTAGCGGAAACTGCTCAACGGATTTGAGTAGGGCTAAAAGAGAAGTTCCTCCACTAGATGGTGGCGGCATCGAAATGACTTTATATCCTCGATAGTTTGTATGAATTGGACTGCGCCAAATTGCTTGGTATTCCAAGAGGTCTTGGTGCGTAATAATTCCTTTTCCTTGACTCATTTCAGCGACCAGTAAGTCTGCTGTTTTCCCTTTATAGAAGCCATCTCGACCCTCATCTGCAATTCTTTCCAGTGTTTTTGCAAGTTCCTCTTGAAGAAATAGATCTCCCGATTTCCATGAGGTCGTTTTGATAATCGCCGCGCCAGACGGGTTTAGCCTGACAAAACGATCTTTATGGCTTTCAAACTCATTGGCTTGTCTTTGACTGATTTTAAAACCTTTTCTGGCTAGCTGGATTGCGGGGAGTAGGAGATCTTTCCACTGTAATTTACCATACTTTTTGTGTGCTTCCCACATACCCGCGACAGAACCAGGAATACCTGATGCTAATTGACTATACAGGCTCAGCTCTGGAACAACATTACCTTGCGCATCAAGATACATATCTCGTGTTGCTTTTAAAGGAGCTTTCTCGCGAAAGTCCAGCGCATCTAATTCGCCATTATGATCACGATAGAGCATAAAGCCGCCGCCGCCAATATTTCCGGCATTTGGATAAACCACTGCAAGGGCAAATTGTACGGCAACTGCAGCATCTATTGCATTTCCACCTTGTTTTAAGATCTTTACACCAATTTCTGAAGCCAAAGGGTGAGCAGTTACTACTGCCGCCTTATTAAATGTACTGGGTTGCTCAACGCTGGAATTTAGCCGCTGTTTTGTTGTACAAGAAGCAATGAACACGCTAGCTATGAGCGAATAGGTTATGAATTTATGCATCGTATCCGATTTACAATTTTAAATAGCATCTCAGGGAGTTGTAGAAATCATCTTATTAAGTCATTATTTGAGCTTCGTGTTATTTTTATGCCGGTCGGCATCCCGAATTGATTTCTTTTGAAGATTTTGCTCCAGGGCTTCCGTCAAGTCGATGCCAGTTTGATTGGCAAGGCACATCAAAACGAATAATACATCAGCCATCTCATCTGCTAAATTAACTTCTTTATCAGATTTTTTGAACGATTGTTCCCCATATTGCCTTGCCATAATGCGTGCAACTTCACCAACTTCTTCCATCAGTATGGCTGTATTTGTCAATTCGTTGAAATAACGTACTCCGGTACTATTGATCCATTTGTCAATAACTAACTGTGCTTCTTTGATGGTCATATTGTTGAATAAAAAATTAAAAGTTTTCCTTATCTTTTGTATCCATGATGATGGTAACTGGGCCATCGTTCAAAAGGTCTATTTTCATATCGGCACCGAAGATACCAAGCTGAATTTCTTTTTGAAGTAAGTGACTCAGTAGTGAAGCCATTTCTTCATACATTGGTTTAGCTTTATCTGGTTTTGCCGCTCTGATGAAGGAAGGTCTGTTGCCTTTTTTTGTTTGGGCAAAGAGCGTGAATTGTGATATGAGTAGGATATTTCCGTCTACATCTTGTATTGATTTATTCATCAAACCCTGCTCATCCTCGAAAATGCGCAAGTTGATAAATTTTTGCCCTAGCCATTTGAGGTCGTCTATCGTATCAGCCTCTTCAACTCCTAATAAGATCATTAGTCCTTTTTGGATATGGCCTGTAATCTGATTATTTACTGTACAAGAAGCCTTGGTAACTCGTTGTATAACTGCGCGCATAATGAAAAGTATAAAACCAAAGGTAAAAATTCCAATTGTCAAACGCGATCAGAAATTCAATTTTATCTACCATATAAAAAGAAATCTCTCTTTTTTCCTTCGGAGAAAAGAGAGATTTCTTTTAGAAGTGTTTGTTCAGAAAACATCTTCAGTGCGGTTTGTCCGATGTTATCGGCTTTGGGATGATCAAGTTCTTATAAAAATATGCTAGAATTTGAAGTTAAGGCCCAATAGGAAATTCGTTGGTGCTTGTGGGAAATAAAAATTATAGTATTTCCGGCTATCACCTTCCATCCAGCCAAAAGTGTAGCCATTAGCCTCATACTTCTCGTTCAATATGTTGTTGACCTGTAATGTTGCACTGATGTTTTTAAAGCCCAATGCTGTAAAGCTATAGTTTGCCAAAAGATTGTTGACAAAATAAGAGGAAATGCTTCTTTCTTTTGTAGATGAATTATCCAAGTATTGTCTAGCTACAAATTTGGATAAAAGTGAAAATGTAAGCGGTGTTATAGGGCTATAAGAGAAATTACTTGACAAGATAGTTGCTGGAGACAATGCGATGTCCGTTTTTGTATAAAAAATTCGTGTATCACCAATTACCTCTTCAAAGTTTTTGATTTTATTTTGGCTAAAACTCGCAGTTGCTTTCCAGTTGAGCTGTTTACTGATGGTCCATGAACCATCGAACTCGATGCCAATCCGATAGCTATCGTTGACATTTTGGCGAATCGGAGAGCCTGTATCACTGATTTCGCCAGTTGGAATCAGCTGATTTTTGTAAAACATCCCATATCCGTTCAACCCGATGTTAAGTTTTTCGTTTGCAAATCGGTAACCAAATTCTATATCCTGCATTTTCTCAGGTGTTGGATCAGGTAAACTGCTGTTTTTTTCTATAAAATCTTTGCGAACAGGCTCTTTCTGCGCAAAGGCATAGGAAGCATACACATTTGAATAATCATTTAAGAGATAAGTTGCGCCCGCTTTTGGGTTTAAGAAATTGAATTTTGGGTGATAGTTATAGTTTTTGACCTTATCGTCATCGCCATATATGTGATAGTCTACATTTCTATATTGGACATCAGCCATAAGAATCCATTGGTCCAATTTGTAATCGATCTTTAGGAAATTACTGAAATCATTTTTTTGTGATTTTCCGAAGTAGTAGTTGTCATCCAAAAATCCTGTTGAGGCATATTGTGCCCATATGACTTGACCATAATGCTTCCCTCTGTATTGATTGTAGGCTCCACCCCAGGTAATCTCCAGCTGATCGTTGGGTTTATAATTGAGGGAGTAGGTCAGGCCATAAAAATAGTTGTCCAACCATCTTCTGCGGACTAGATCTGTTTTTTGTATGGTATCTTTTCCGATAATCACATTGGGCAGGCCATATTTACTCAATTTATCGCCAGGTCTCATTTCTTCATAGTAGCCATAACCTCTGGTATAATGGAGGGCGGTATTAAATGTTAACTTGTCGCTCAAGATATTGGTGTAATGAAGCTGATGATGTTTTTGCGTATAATTATCAGTTTGGTTTTTATAGGTGTACAGGTTATAGTTACGACCAGCATTCATAAACCGATCTTTTTCAGCTCCCGATATTTCGAGCGCGTTATCGGCATAGTCATCCATACGTGACCGATCTCCAGTAATTAACGGTTCGGGAACGCCATTCCAGGCCTGATATGTTTTTTCTTTTCCCCAGAATACAATTCCTTTTAGGATGTGTTTCTTACCATAATAACCACCATCCACATAGAAAGATTGTAGGTCTGAACTCCCCCTTTCAATATAGCCATCGCTACTGATTCGCGATAATCTGGCATTGAATGCAAATTTGTCATTTATTAGTCCAGTGCCCACCTTCACTGTATTTTTCCACGTGTTGTAAGAACCAAAAGAATTATTAAGTTCTGCATAGGGATTTTCGGCCAGTGTGTTGGACTGAATATTTAATGAGGCTCCAAATGATCCCGCGCCGTTCGTTGAGGTGCCAATGCCACGTTGAACTTGGATGCTCTCTGTGGAAGATGCAAAGTCAGGAAGATTGACAAAAAATGAGCCCATGCTCTCCGCGTCATTTAGTGGAATGCCATTTAATGTTACGTTGATTCGTTGATTATCTGATCCGCGGATGGTCATCCCGGTATAACCGATGCCGGCTCCAGCATCTGAATTTACCTGTACGGATGGTGTTTGGTTAAGAAGAAAAGGGATATCCTGTCCGAGGTTGTTTTTGGTAATTTCCTCTTTTGAGATGTTTTTGAAGGTTGTAGGAGCATTTCTTTTAGCACGTGTGGATTGGACAAGTACCTCTTCCATTTGTATGGTAGTGGGTTCTAATTCGACCAGTAGTTCCATATTATCTTTTACGTTTACATTGCGGATCCATGTTTTATATCCGACAGAGGAAATCTGTATATGATGTTGCCCGGTATTGAGATGATAGAGCTTAATTATTCCATGGTTGTCTGACTGACCGTTGAAGGAAGCTTGTCCATCAATGGATACGGAAACGTTTTGTAAAGGGTTTTGGCTGGTCTTATCTACAGTTTTAATTGTCAGATTTTGCTGCGCAATGGCAATTTGGGTCGAAATAGTAGCTAAAGAGCTACAAATCAAAAATTTGATCATGGTAATGTATTTTGTTTGAGTTAAACAAATCATAGCAAGGGGTTACTATGATCGCACTATTTAACTAACCTCTCCCTACGCCAGCATTATCTGGATCAGGTGTACAGAATTTAATCTGTTGGGTATAATCTCAGCCTGTATTTGTGTTCCTGACAAAACAAGGCACCCCTATTTGATGCTGCGAATATATAGATTAAAAATTGAAATGTTATATAAAGAAGTATTTTATGACAAATTAAACAAGGAAGATGTTTGTTGTTATTTCTTTTTGGTTAATATTTTATGTAAATTGTTGTTTTTGGTATATATTGTTCTTTTTAGGTACCTTGGCATGAAATTTTCTACTAGTGGTATGTATTCATACAGGTCAAAATTTTAGTTACTAAATCGATAGTGAGGAGATAAAATGTTAAAATATTTAAGCGCTAATTATATTCTACCGATTAGCTCGATGCCGATAAAAGATGGTATTGTTGCGGTAGATGAGGAGGGGGTAATTCAAGGGATCTTTGACCCAACGTCATTTACACCGATGGATAACGGTCAGGTCGAGAAATACGAAGGGGTTATAATTCCGGGTTTTATCAATGCACATTGCCACATTGAATTGTCGCATATGAAAGGTATTGTTGCCAAAGGTACAGGTCTTCCGAGCTTTTTGAGTAAGGTGATGACAACGCGTTCGGCTTCGATGAAGAAAATAGATGAAGCGATGGCAAAAGCCGACAGAGAGATGTACGAAAATGGTATTGTCGCAGTAGGTGATCATGCTAATACGGATAATTCTTCAAAATTGAAGGAGGATTCTGAAATCCTGTATCACACGTTTGTAGAGGTGATGGGAATTGAGCCAGACGAAGCTGATTTTAAGTTGAAGGAAGCGAAATCATTGATCCAAGAGTTTAGGAATGGTCATGTATCTATCACGCCACATGCTCCCTATTCTTGCTCTAAGGTACTTTTTAAAAAATTCAAGAAAATAGTTCCGGAAACAAACATTATCAGTATTCATAATCAGGAAAGTGAGGAAGAGAATAAGTTGTTCCGTTATAAAATGGGCGAATTTTTAGACTTTTATAAAAGTATTGGAAAAAATGCAGATACGATAAAAGCGCAGGCAAGAAATTCAATTCAATCTTATTTGCCTTATTTGCCTTACCCAAATAAATTGTTGTTGGTTCATAATACCTATACGTCTTTAAAAGATCTTGATTTTGTTGAGCGTATGGGGCGTGACGTCACGTGGTGTTTATGTCCGAAAGCTAACCTTTATATTGAGGGGGTTCTACCTAAAATTCAGAATTTTTTAAATGCAGGACAACGTATTGTGATCGGAACCGATAGTTTAGCTTCCAACGATACACTGTCCATTCTGGAGGAACTAAAGGTGTTACATGCACACTTCGAGGATCTTGATTTCTTACAGACTATACAATGGGCCACGATTAATGGTGCTATTGCGTTAAATATTCAGGACGAATTTGGATCATTGGAGGTCGGTAAAAAGCCAGGTGTTGTATTGCTTCAGGGGATGGAACATATGCGCTTGACTGATGATGTGAAGGTAAAACGCTTAGCCTAGTATTTTATTCCCCAAAACTTCTGTACTTTTGTTTTTAATGAACAACCCATGACTATACGAATGAAATTATAGTCATGGATTGCTCCATCTGACAGATGGAAGAAAAAATAAGTTACAGATGAAACATTTGAATATTTCAATAAGAGGTAAAGTACAGGGGGTCTTTTTTAGATTGACAACCAAGGCAGTTGCTGATCAAGTTGGTGTCAGGGGCTTTGTGGTCAATTTAAAAGATGGTTCCGTTTATATTGAAGCTGAGGGCGATGATTTTGCACTGGATTCACTGTTGGAGTTCTGCCAAGAAGGCCCCGAAGGTGCAATTGTTGAAAGTGTAGAAATAGAGGAAGGCGAACTGAAAAGCTTTTCTAATTTTGAAGTAGTTAAAAGAGTTCAATCCTAAGCCCAGTGTCTACGATCAAAAAATTTCTCAGCGATACCTTCATTTACGGTATAACGACTATCGTTTCAAGAATGATAGGATTTTTGATGACGCCGCTTTATCTGAGGAAATTTAAAGATGCGGCAGTCTACGGCATCTATTCTAATTTTTATGCCTGGATGTCTATGTTGAATGCTGTGCTGGCATTTGGTATGGAGACGACATATTTTCGCTATTTGCAAAAGGTCGAAACACAAGATAGATCTAAAGTATACAATAATAGTTTCTTTATTACGTTAGTCACTTCGTTTATTTTATTGTTATCTGTCTTTGTATTTACGCGGCCCATTGCAGCATGGTTTGCAGATGGTGGCGATGTTGATCTGTATGAGCGATATATTAAATATTTCGCTTTTATTCTTGTTGCTGATGCGCTTGCCGTTATCCCATTTACAAAACTTCGCGCTGAAGGAAGGCCCTATAAATATAGCGCACTAAAATTCGTTAATATTGGAGTTACGGTGATTTCAAACCTGTTCTTCATTTATTTCTTGCCTGATTGGGTTCACCAGTATAGCTTTTGGGCTGATTTTGCCGGAACATGGTTTAAAGAAGGCTGGATTGGCTATGTCTTTATTTCCAACCTTTTCGCGAGTATTGTTACATTAATCCTACTACTGCCCGAGTTGCTCACTTTCCGATTCAATCTAGATCGAAAATTACTGCATGAAATGTTAACGTATAGCTTCCCAATTTTAGTCGCTAATATTTCATTTATTATTAATGAGAATCTAGACAAAATGTTCTTTCTGAAATTGTTGCCCGGAGAGACTGGGAAAGACGAATTAGGTATCTATGGTGCGGTTGCCAAATTGGCCGTATTTCTAAGCTTATTTGTTACGGCTTTTAGGCTAGGGGCAGAACCATTTTTCTTTTCGTATTCGAAAAATCAGAATGCATCGAAAACCTATGCGCTAATCATGGAGTATTTTGTTATTTTGATGGTCATTGCAATGGTTGGACTAACCGTTAATCTCGATTGGCTTAAGTACTTCATTAAAGGAAATGAATCGGAAGTTGCTGTCTACTGGACCGGACTCAAAATTGTTCCAATTCTACTGTTTAACTATGTACTACTAGGGATATATATGAACCTGTCAATTTGGTACAAGTTGACAGACCAGACACGATATGCACTCTATATTTCAGGAATAGGAGCTTTATTAACGATTATGCTGAATGTTTGGCTGATTCCAGTGTATTCCTATGTTGGGGCTGTTTTGTCTACGACAGTGGTGTACTTGGTGATGATTGGCTTTTCACTGTACTGGGGTCAGATGTATTATCCTATACCTTATAAATTGATAAAAATTGCCATTTATCTTGGGGTAGGGCTTCTGATTTCATGGATGAGCTTTCAAGTTTTTCATAGTAACATCTGGATAGGCAATGGGATGCTATTGTTATTATTGGGCTTCACTTTTATTCTTGAAAAGAATGGGCTGATGAAATTAATTCGAAGAAAATAGCTGGTTTGTTCAATACATAAAAAAGGCGACAACTTAAATTTGGTTGTCCCCTTTTTTATGTATTGAAAAATCTTAAAATACTTCAGTTTCGAAGGTATGTTCAATATCATGGAGTACATCCAAAATCTCGTCTTGCGTTTGTAAGCTGACAAGTTTCATTCTGGATTCTTTGAAATTTGGAATTCCTTTGAAATAATTTGCGTAATGTCTCCGCATTTCAAAAATCCCTAATTTATCACCTTTCCATTCAATGGATTTGTTTAAGTGTGTTTTACATACCTCGACACGTTCGGCAATAGTAGGCCCCTCCAGGCGCTCACCTGTGTGGAAGAAATGTTTGATTTCTCTAAAGATCCATGGGTAACCAATTGCAGCACGACCAATCATAATGCCATCAACCTCATATTCTTGTCTCCAGGCCGCGGCTTTCTCCACCGAATCCACATCACCGTTACCAAAAATTGGAATCTGAATGCGCGGATTGCGTTTGATGTCACGGATCATGGACCAATCAGCCTGACCTTTGTACAATTGCGCACGGGTACGGCCATGTATTGCTAATGCTTTTATGCCAACATCTTGCAATCGCTCTGCTACCTCGTATACATTTTTGGTATTGTCATCCCAGCCAAGACGTGTTTTTACTGTAACGGGTAGATGAGTTGCTTCAACAACAGCTTTGGTCATCGCAACCATTTTATCAATGTCTTGCAATAAGGAAGAGCCGGCTCCCTTACAGACCACTTTCTTAACAGGGCAGCCGTAATTGATGTCGATTAGATTTGGATTTGCTTTTGTGCAGATTTCAGCTGATTGGCGCATACTTTCAATATCTCCACCGAATATCTGGATACCGATAGGCCGTTCATATTCAAAAATATCAAGTTTTTGAACAGATTTAGCCGCATCACGAATCAGCCCTTCTGAGGAAATGAATTCAGTATACATTAAATCAACACCATTTTGTTTGCAAACATACCGAAATGGGGGATCGCTGACATCCTCCATCGGAGCAAGTAACAAAGGGAATTCACCCAAATCAATATTTTCACCAATCTTGACCGACATCTTCAATTTTTTTTTACAAAGGTACAAAATTTGGTATTAGTATAAAGTTAGCGAACTGTCATGAGTTTAGAGTCGACTTTTGATTTCTTCGGAACCCGTAGTGCGTTGTGCCGTTGTGTTTTGAGAACCACCGAAACGGTAGCTGAAAGATAGGATGGCAGTTCTACTGTCGGGATTAGATCTACCAATGAGCCTGATCGTTGGCGAGATCGTTTCATATCGTCGATTATTGGTTCTGAAAATGTCATTAACCACTAATTTCAGCGTGGCTTTTTTATTGAGGAAGTTTTTTTGGATGCCGGAATATATCTGTCCGTAGCTTTTGATATGACTGATTCCTACCGTTAAGCCAGACACATAGTTGCCACCCAATTCGATAGACCAATCCTTAGGCAATTTGAACGAATTTTGGCTGTTTAGACTTAATGTATTTCCCTTGCGGACAATTAGCTCATTTTCTTGTGGCAATTCATATTCATTCCGATAATAGTTCGCAAAATGGGTTGCCGACCACCAGCTGGTCAATTGGGTCGGGGCAATAAAAGAGATCCCATAATTTTTAAAAGAGCCTATATTTTCGGGCCTTTCAAAAGTGATATATGGGTTAAGCGAATCTCTTCCCAATATTTCGTTGACAACATTTGACCGCTGTGCATAATTCAGCGTTAAGACATATTTGCTTGCGTAAGTATAACCTAATTCAAAAGAGTGTTCATAGGCCGGGTTTAAGTTCGAATTTCCCTCAGCATAGGAAAAAGGATCTGTGTATACCCTGAATGGATTTAAATCCCAAAACGAAGGCCGTTGTACGCGATAGCTGTAGCTGGTCTGTACCTTATGATTGTCATTGGCTGTATAAGTGAAAAATGCTGCTGGGAATAGTTTGAAATAAGATCTTTCAAATTGTTCGTTCAATGTGATTTGATGACTACGTGTACGGGTGTATTCTCCCCGAATGCCTAATTGCGTTGAAAACTTATACCAGCTTTTTGAAAGATTTACATAGCCCGCATGGATAGTCTCTTTGTAGATAAAGTGATTACTTGTGCCCAGATCCGGAACATATTGATCATTTTGTAATGTATCATAATGTAGATCGTTTTCAGTGCGCACATCACTGCTCTTCCAGCCAGCTTCGAGTTTGTACTCCTTTGGAAGCGGAAGTGTATAATCCAGTTTGGCAACATAAACCTGATTGTCTGAGGGGATATCACCGATTCTTGAGGAATTTGCAAGCGATGTTGAAGTTCCCACATTGTGATATGCCGTATTCAGCTGCTGATCCATTTTTGAATAATGGTCAACGAAATCAAGATCTAGTTTTAGTTCATGACCTTTATCATTAAGCTTTAAATTATAATTGAAGTTGTACAGCATATCTCGCCAGCGCTCCTTGCCTTCGGTGACGGTAGTGGATGCCGATATTAAATTATCGGTATTAAAATTCCTGAGACTATTCGTGGTGGGTTCGTACTTCGGATATTTTCCAAATCCTCCGTTAATTAAGAAGCCTATCGTCTGTTTGGAATTTATGCTGTAGTCCATGCCGACTCTAAAATTATTAGATCGGAGTTTGGGCTGAATGGTGTTTTCCTGCTGCGAATAAGAATCAGGATCGGATCCGCGGTCGGTATAAAAATAACGTGTAAGCGAGTTATAGTATTCCAGATTCTGGAAATACTGATTATAAATTCCAAATACATTAATTTTTTCTGTACGGTAATTGAGGTTTAAAGTTCCGCCAAGATGTGCTCCTCTACCGGCACCGGCATTAGCCGATACGGAACCATTAAACCCCTGTTTGAGTCCTTTCTTTAATACAATGTTGATGATACCTGCGGATCCAGCGGCGTCCTGTTTTGCATTTGGATTGGACATAACCTCGATTTTATTGATATCCATTGAGGAGGTGCTTCGCAGGAGATTGGCCAATTGATCGGCAGACAGGTATGTAATTTTCCCATTGATCATGACCGTAGCTCCAGATTTACCTTTAATACTTAGCGAGCCACTTTCGTCGACCGCGATGCCCGGAATCTTGCTGAGTAATTCCAGTCCGTTGTTGCCGTCCGCGAGCGTTGAGTTTTCAATATTGAAAACCAGCTTGTCCTGTTGCTGTTCGATAAATTGTTTTTTTCTTTCGACGACGACCTCTGCGAGATAAGCATTGTTTTGTAATAAGAGGATCTTGCCAAGATCATATTCGTCAAAATGTTCGTCCAGCCTGAAGTGAGGACTGAAAGTATCCTGGTGTGTAAGACTTTTGACTTTAATAAAATAGGTGCCGGCTTTTAAGTTAGTGAACCTGAAATTTCCGGTACTATCTGAGGCTGCCGTACTAGCTAGGGTGCCATCTTTGACGTGATAAAGCGAAATACTTACATAAGGAATGGCCTGTTTATCTTCGCCCACAGTCTGTCCTTTGATATGATTTGTTTTTTGGGCCTGGCTCGTAAATAAAGTACAGACCCAAAGGAGACTTAATAGATAACGGAGGATATAAGGCATGGTGATGTGATTAAGTTGTTGCTAATTGTGTACGTCTTGATTTTTTTGTTGACTTTTTTTTCTTTCCCCACCAGATGTAAAATCCTGTTATAGGCAAAGTCGCACAGATAAGCGATGCGATGAAGTAAATGATTTTGGTGGTCATTCCACCGATAAAACCGGTATGCAAGGCGTAATTAGAACGCATGAGCCATTCTGTGGTATTGGCCTCATCAATTGGCCCTTGCTTGCGTCCGGTTAATTCCAAGGTATAACGGTCAAAAGTAAGGTCTCTCCAGCTTCCGTTGGCCATGTCTGTGCAGGCATATACCGTTTTATCTTCCTTTTCAGGATAGTGTACGATGACAGCTTCTTTATTGAATTTTGCATACTCGTGACGTACTTTATACCAGATTTGATCCGCGACTACCAGCGCATCATTTAGCGGTTGATCCTGAAGCTCAGATTTATTATTCTTTTCCGTCTTCGGTTTGTTGGGGTAACCTCCCGTCATCCAAACGACAGAACTTCGGATCCAGGGAAAACTCATAATTAGTCCTGTAAAGCACATGACCAATGCGATTGTTAGTGTATAAAAGCCCAATACGTTATGGAGGTCATAATTGACACGTTTGAATTTTGCTTTCCACTTGACGGTGAAACTTTGTTCTCTGGATCTACGGTTCCATTTCTTCGGCCACCATAATATCAAGCCTGTGATCAGCAGTATAAAAAAAATGAAGGTGCTCCAGCCAACGACCTGTCGACCTATTTTTACAGGCATCCAAAGATGACGGTGACCTTCATCCATGAAATGGAAAAAATCCTCGTGATCAACAATGGCCATGACTTCGGCTGTATAGGGGTTTACATAGACCAGGCTATCGGAATGGTCTAAGCTTACTTTGACCGACTTGTCCAGTCCGTAATACCAGGAGCTCCCAATTTCATGATCGGGAAGTACAGCCTTAACAGATTTATAGATCGCAGAGGGTGGAAGCTGGTCTTCTGATTTTTGCGGTGCGACCTGAATATAGTTTGTGGTCAATTCTTTGATATCGTGTTCAAAGACAAGTACGCAGCCTGTAATTCCTAAGATAATAACGGGAATACCCGCTGCCAAGCCTAGCCAGAGGTGTAACCAGGCATTAATTTTACTGAGCATAATAGTATTAAATATTGGAGAGATTTAAAATGTATTCAATAGGGCAATAAGCGTTGCCCTATTGAAAAGGCGATTAATCTAAATTATAGATCATTGGTGTATCAGCATCACCGCCAAGTACTTTCGCCCCTTTTGTTAATTTGTCCGTCGTGGGATTATATTCCCAGATGTAGATGGCATCCGCTTTGGGATCATTCACCGCAATATATGCCTTACCATTTACAACAACGGCCGAACGGGAATTACTTACCAATGGAAAATCTAGCTTTTTGATTACTTTTTGAGAATTTACATCGACAATTAGGTATTCCCACATTGCAGCATACCACCAATCATTCCATTCTTTAACATTGTTTTTTGTGTCATGGGCACTGATGAGCAAAGCTTTCCCATTACCTAGATATGCAACGCCCAGTTGGTTGTCATCAGCTTGGTATTGACTGATGTTAAAGAAGTAGTTGGGATCTAATTTGTCGTCGCCATCTTTGATACGATAGAATCCAGTAGGCATATTTTTACCACCACCCAGTGCTGGCATTGTGTATGTCTGGAGATAAGTATAACCGTTTTCTTTGAATTTATGGAAATAGCCGTTTCTTACAGGGCCTACTGGTGCTGAACGGTTGTCCTCACCTGTTTTTTTGAAATTCTTAAAAGAAGGGTAATCAACAGCGCCTGTGTACGTGACGTCATAACTCACTTTAGTGACATTATTGTACAAGCAGTAGCCTAATATAATCTTATTTCCCTGGGGAAGAAATGCGTAAATACGCATACTGTGATCTTTTGGGATATCATTTTCAGAAGTTATTGATCCATTTGCCTCTACGGTCATTGTTTTGGTATTGATAATAGCATATTCATTGCTATTACGTGGGCCTACAGCTAGACGGTCATCATCTAACCAGCTATGCCAACCGATATACAAAGTGGTTAATTTAGTAAATGGGATAACTTGAATAGTCTTTAGTACACCGTTTTCAAATGCATATTTACCAAATTTAGAAGCGTTTGGATCGATTGAATAAAAATATTTCCCTTTTTGAATCACATTTTCTTCCCATGGAAACATGCTTGTAACATCTGTACCTGCCCCTACTGGAGATATTGTGCCGGACATTAAGTCTTTTACCGGAAGCATAAAAGATCCATTGTCTGTACTAAACTTAATTGCAAAGTTCCCACCTACCTCTTCAGTGGGATCTGTTGGTTCGGCAGGATCTGGATTTGATTTGCTACAGCTCATAAGCGTCATGCCAGCCAGAGCGACCAGAGCTACACTTTTTGTGATTGATTTTAACATAATATGAAATTTTAAATTATTTTTTAATGTGTGGATTGGATCAGATAACGCAGTTTTAGATACACCGAACGCCCGGGGCGCTGTTGCTTGAAAATATCATACGCAATTTGATCGGTCAGGTTTTTCCCTTCGATAGTGATGTTGTACTGGTTATTATTGAAAGAATAGGTTGCAGCGATGTTGTGCAACCATTGCGCGGGGATATAATCTTTTGTCGATTTTTCAGCTAATTTGGACCAGCTTAGTGAATAGTTATTGATAAACTGCAAATAATAGTTTAACTGTATTCGATTATCTTTTTTATCAAATAAATTGTTTCGGCCGTAACTGATATCCAGATTCCCGAATAGCCAAGGTTCATTCGGTGTACGGTTTTTGTAGGTAATTTTTTCTCTGTTGTTATTATCAAAACGCTCGCGATCGACAGCATTATAATAACTCATATTGAATACCGCCATAAAATCTGATTTGTAACCATATTTAATCTCAAAATCGACGCCATTCACCTTCACTCCACCTTCATTCTCGGCTAACTGTTTTTGTCCTTGCGGTGTATCATACATTTTACTGATGATATAGTCTTTTACATTTCTATAGTAGGTGGAAGCATCAAAGTTTATACGATGATTTCCAAAGGCTGTAACGTAGTAGAGGTTTAGATTGTAATTGTCGCTGTTGGCCGGCCTTAATTTCTCATTCGGCATTATATTGAGTCCATCTCCGAAGAGTTGTGTAAAGGATGGTAATTGATAAGCATGCTCATACGATAATTTTATTCCGTAACTACTTCCAAATCTGATATTTGTTACTGTCCCATAACCTAAGTAATTTTTCGACGTTTTTTCTGAAGTATTGGTTTTGCCTGATAGTCCATATTCTTTTATGAAAAACGAGTTGTTGATTTTTTCCTTCCATAAAAATTGCTGATAATTTAATCCAGCATTAGTGCGGATGATTTGATTGGTAATATTATAAAAATCATTGTAGGGGTCTATTTCATTATAATTTTCGCGTTTATTGGTGTTTAAATTATAATTGAAATTGATGAGATGTTGCGCTGCCAGTTTATAGTTCAGGTTAAGCTGAGAAAAACTATTGTTGATCTTTTGGTGAATAATTGATTTATAGCTATTAAGTTCCCCAGCCGTGGGACTATATTCCGTAGGAAGGCCATTCCAGAAATAATAAGTCCGTGAACTCGTATCGGTGATCACATTCTCACCCCTTGAATAGTTGGCGTATACAGTGGCTGATAGATTCTCAAAGAAGAGTTTGTCTTTTCTATACCTTAAACTGGGTGTTAATGTATGATTTTTACTAAATACTTGTCCTAAGACCCGTTCCTGTGTTGCCGCAGTCTGCTGTTGATCGTAGACATCGTTATAGGTTAATCCTAAAACAGCGATATCGGCCCATTTTTTGTTGCTCACACCAACCTCGACCTGGGTCATGAATGAGCGATAATCGTCATGAAAGCGTCTTGCGGATTGTAATGTGTCAAATCTCGAGGCATCTACGGGAGCAAGTATGTAGACTCCTGCCTTAGGATTGGTTTTCATTAAATAGTTATTGTTTGAAAAGTTGTAATAACTATTAAGGTTGACCATTAGTCCATTTTTTGGATGTTTATATCCAGCACTCAGCGCTGCTCGGTGCGTGTTGAATGAGCCGATGCTGTAACTCACATCCAAAGATTTTTTGTAATCACGGTTGGTCACGATATTGATTGCTCCTCCAAGAGCGTCTGAGCCTAGATGGGCAGGCACAACACCTTTGTAAACCTCGATTCGTTCCGCAATATTGACCGGCATATTGTTTAGGCTCATACCGCTTCCGAAAGATTCAATTGGCACGCCGTCAATAAAAAATTTGATGTTATTTCCTGATAATCCGTTCAGCGAAAAGGAATATTTTGATCCTAGTCCTCCTTGTTCTCTAATTTTTACCCCTGTGCTTCTGTTTAGAATTTGGTTGACATCGGAATTGGTATTTGCATATTGCTTTGTTTCAATGACGTTGACATTAAAACCGGAATCTTTTATTTTTTTACCTGCTGTTTTTCCGTTAATTTTTACTTCTTCTAACCCATTATTTTTTGCGGTCAGCTGTATTTCTCTGAGGATTTCATGTTCTTGATTAATTCTAAACTTTCTTTGTAAAGTTTTATAACCAACAGCAGAGATATTGATCTGGTATATTCCAAATGGAATGCCCTTTATTGTAAAGTTTCCATCTTGATCAGCTTTTGCGCCCTGCTTGATTTCTCTAAATGTAATGGAAGCTCCTTCAATTGGTTCATTGGAAGCTGTCACAATCTTACCTTTGAGTTCAGCTACCTGTTGGGCAAAAGAAGATTGAGATATGATTAAGAATACGATTAACCATATTATTTTAAATTTTGACATTATTTTATTTAGATTAATTACACATAGAAAAGTAGCGTAACTCTAAATTTACCGAAGGTCAAAAAAGTAAATAAATGATATTATTTTTTAATAAGCTGAATATCAGTCGAAAATTTAGTTTAATCGGTCTATTCGTACAATAAAATCGGTCGCTTGATCTAGGGTAAGACCCACCTGAATATTTTTTGATGTGATATCATAGACCCAAACTTGATGCTGATCCTTTGCATCGTCTATGGTGATATAGGCTTTCCCATTTTCAACGAGAACAGATTCTTTGCGTGTCCCCTTGTCGAAAGGTAAGTTTAATTTTGTTGTGGTTTGGCTGATAAGATCGACCACATAGTACTCAAATTGATAGGTGGAATGATGATCGCTAAAGTCGGTGTAGCGGTCTCTACGTTCACTACGGACGATAGCCTGATTGTTGCCCAAATACCACATGCCATAAGCATGATTGTGCGTTTTGGCTGTTAGATTGAGAAAATAAGTAGGGTTGATGTGGGTGGAATTGCTGTCAATTCTGAAAATTGCGGTAGGTTTCGACGGACTGTTGCCCAGCGCTATGCCCGGACAGGACATAAAATAGAAGTTCCCATTTTCGTCATGAAAGCTGTAAGACTGTACCGTATTAACTCCACCGGGGTAAGTGGATCGTATATCCTTTTGTATATTTTTCAATCGTAAAGTCGCCTTATCCAATGTTGCGACGTATAGGGTGTCTATTGTGGTGAAGTCAGTTTCGTTGATTACTTTATTAAACGTATAACCGACCAGCAATTGCTGTTGATGTACCGTGCCAAAGCCCACAGATAGGATATTGAAATCCGCTGCGGCCGAAGGTAGTTTTATCTCTTGCTGTTGATTGATTTTGAAATCATGGACGGCAATTTTATAGATCCATAGCCGACGATTTGTTTTGTTGTCCGAAGTAAATAGGAGCAATGTGTCTCGATCAAGCCAGTTTATATTTTCAATATGCTGATCTTGCATCGCCAACTGTGCAATTCCCTTTAATCCGTTTGATTCAAGTGTATATTTTCTGAATTTTCCCGCTCTTAAAAAATAAAAATGCTTGTCCTTAACGATGATGCTTCGATCAAAAAGTTTTGTAGAAACGTCGATTCCATTTTTCGAAATTGTCAGATTCCCGCTATCCACCGTATTTGTCGTCAGGATGGTATTGCTGAGATCCTTATTCATCGTATAAAGACTGTACTTTCCGGCTGCATTTTGTTCTCCGTCATCTGTTCCACAGCTTATTACCAAATGGAGTAATAACAAGGATAAGAATAGCGTGAAGCGGTTGGAGAGCATGAGTGTATGGACTAATTGAGGTTCTTCTTATTTAGATGATATTAAATTGTATTTTCAGTTCGTGTTGGATGGTCGGGGCTAAAAAGGTAAGTTCCGATTTGGAGATTATTACTTGCTTGCCATTTTTTTGTGGTTTTAATACAAAATATATTTCCCCATGTTTGAACTCCTTCTTTTTATCTGTTCCAGAAAAGCTAAAGGCAAAGTTTTTTTTGGGGATGAACATCATATTACCCGAAGTTTTGAATTCTCCGGTATCTGTATTGATTTCAGCACTTGCATGTTTACCCAGAATGATATTATAGTTATTCTGATTGATGTACTTCAATCCGGTGCTAGTGCGGTTTTCGAAAATGGCAGCTGCTTTGCCGGAGTCTTTACCGAACCAATAAAAACCAAAGCATAGTAAAAAAACAATGGTGGCGGCTACTCCGATATATTTAAAACTGTATTTTTTCTGGGGAATTGTTGCCGGAACGTCTGACTGATCAATATGGGCGCTCAGCTGGTCCCAGATATCTGTTTCTAATTTTGTTTTTTTAGCGATGGAAATAGACAGGGGCTCTGAATCGAGGGTATCATCCAATAACCATTCTTCCACAAGAATTTTTTCTGTTGGAGAGCATTGGCCTAAATGATATTTCTCTATGAGTTTATGGTCTATCTTCATATAATATACTTCCTGACAAAAGTACAGGATTTCTTTTGTATAGCTAAATTTAGGATATATATTCCGTTAGTTCTGTTTTTAATGTTTTTAATGCTCTTGAAATGTGATATTCTACCGCTCTTTCTGAAATATAGAGCTTATGTGCAATTTCCTTATTAGTGAGTCCCTGTTCCCTGCTCATGCGGAAAACATTTTTACATTGTTTGGGCAGACTATCTATCAGCATTGATATTTTCTTCGCCAGTTCGTCGGCGATCAACGAATTATCCACATAATGCTCTTCGCGCGTATTTGAAATATTGTCCAGGTGTTGCTGCCGGGATACTTTATTGCGAATGTATTCAAATGTTTTGAGTTTTACCGATCTGATCAGATACCGTTCAACCTCGATGAGACGAAGTTCATCACGCCGTTCCCAAAGCGATTTGAAAACATCCTGTACGATTTCCTTGGAATGCTCTTCATCCTTGATACTGCTCAGGCAAAAAGCAAACATACCTTCCCAGTGTTGAAGATATATTTGCTCAAAACCTGCTTTATCTATAATAAAAAACTCTTTTTCCAAAATACCAGTTCGCTGCTTGTTCTGACGCAAAGATAGGCTTATTTAGATTCGTTTTAAATAATTTCTAAATTTCTTTTATGAAATCCTTGATCGCTTTCCCCGGATCTGTGGTTTTCATAAAATTTTCACCGATTAAAAAGCTTTGGAAACCAGCCTTTTTTAATGCTTTAATCGTCTTAGGATCGGAGATGCCACTTTCAGACACTTTGATGTATTCGGATGGAATCTTATCCAAAAGATCATACGAATGTTGTAGATCGACGGTGAAATCTTTTAGGTTTCTATTATTGACACCGATGGCATCAATGTCGTCGAAAAGATTGTCTAATAGCTCCTGTTCATTGTGTACTTCGAGCAAGACATTTAAGCCAATTTGTTTAGCATATGCTGCGAATTCCTGTACTTCTTCCTTTTTCAGGCATGCAGCGATTAAAAGGATAACGTCTGCACCATAGGCTTTAGCTTCAGTAATCTGATATTTATCCACGATAAATTCTTTTCTTAAGATAGGGATACTGATTGCTTCACGCGCTTTAGATAGATCCGCTAAATTTCCTTTGAAAAACTCTCCGTCAGTAAGGACAGAAACTGCTGAAGCACCGGCTTCTTCATAGGCCTTGACAACATCTTCTACGGTGGAGGTACTGTTGATTTCTCCTTTTGATGGTGATGCTCTTTTATACTCGGCTATTATTCCTGTTTTTTCAGGATCAAGAATAGACTCTCTCAACGATAGGCAAGCAACGCTGAAATAGGGATAGTTTAATAACTCCTCGAAGGGAACTGAAGCTTTTGCTTTTTCCACTTCTATCTTTTTTCTTTCAATGATTTTATCCAGTATAGTCATTTTTATAAATTTTAGATTCCCAACCAGTTTTCAATTAACTTTTTTCCATTCGTCGTCAATACCGATTCGGGGTGAAACTGCATCCCTCGGACATCGTATTCGGTATGTGTCAAGGCCATGATAATGCCATTCTCGTCTACTGCCGTAACTTTAAGTACGCTCGGCAATGTATCCTTATTTACTGCCCACGAATGGTAGCGACCTATTTTCGAATCTTTTGGAAAATCTTGAAACAATTTTTCCGATTGATCAACAACGGTGATATTTGTTGCTACACCGTGCAAAGGTTTTTCCATATTGAACAACGTCCCACCAAAAACCTCTGCAATAGCCTGCTGACCTAAGCAGATACCCAATATACTTTTGTGAGGGGCATATGTACGGATGACGTCAAGCAATAACCCCGCCTCTTCTGGAATACCAGGGCCCGGCGAAAGAAGTATTTTATCGAAAGCATCAATATCTTCCAGTTTAAATTTATCATTTCTCCATACAACGTACTCTTGGTCTAACTCCTGTAATAAATGGACTAAGTTGTAGGTGAAGGAATCGTAGTTGTCTATAACGACTATTTTATTGTTGCTCATAACCTTTTGCTATAAAATCTTGATTAACATAGTTTTCAATCTCGTGGAATATAGATTGAATAAATTCAGTAGGCAAATTAAATTTTTTTGCCAAGACTGCATAATGACCGTTTAAATTCCTAATCGGGGATTGTTCTTCGGCTAGTTCATTTTCTAAAGCATTACCTTTCTCAATATAGGTGTTCCGCAATGCTAAGAGTTCTACAATGCGGCTATCTATGGTATCTATTGAAACATCAATATGTTTCTTGTTGACACAGTATTCCAGTGGTCTGATCATAACGTTTCTGCTAGTTGTAATGCTTTTCGCAAAGCAGCAATTTTGTTATTTACTTCTTGAAGTTCCATTTCAGGGTCTGAATCGAGAACAATGCCACCGCCGGCTTGGTAATGAAGGGTGTTTTGTTTGCTTAGGAAGGAACGAATCATAATGGCGTGATTAAAGTCTCCGTTAAAACCCATAAATCCAATTGCACCGGAATAGAAAGAACGTTGCAATCCTTCATAGCGATCGATTAAAGTCAATGCCATATGTTTTGGCGCCCCCGACAGTGTGCCGGCGGGATACGTATCGCCTACAATGTCAAACGGATTGATGTTATCTTTTAATGTTCCCGTTACTTTGGAGACCAGATGGATAATATGCGAGTAATATTGTGGTTCCATATACGATTCTACTTTTACCTGGGTACAGTGTCTGCTCAGATCATTACGGGCGAGGTCTACCAACATCACATGTTCGGATGTCTCTTTCGGGTCTTGTTTTAGTCGAGAGGCAATTTTTTGGTCTTCCTCCATGTTTCCGGTTCTTTTGAAGGTTCCGGCAATAGGGAAGATGGTTGCCTGTTTGCCGTGGATGCGCAACTGAGCCTCAGGCGATGATCCGAATAGTTTAAAATCACCATAATCAAAATAGAATAGGTAAGGCGAAGGGTTAATGGAGCGCAATGCACGGTAGACATTGAACTCATCTCCCGAGAATGGAGTTCGGAAACCCCGGGATGGAACAATCTGAAAGACGTCACCGCGTTGGATATGTTCTTTCATTTTTTTGACCAACTGACGGTGTTCTTCATCGGTACGATTGGAGCTTTCTTCACCGGCAAGCTTGAAGGAATATTCAGGAAAGTTTTTGTTCTGAATAAGAAACTGCATTCTTTCCAGTTCTGATTCTTCATCATCCAGCAGGTGTTCAAAAATGTAGAGTTGGTTTCGGAAGTGGTCAATAGCAATGACATATTTGTAGATATGATATTGCATAAATGGTATTTTCCGCGCCGGATCTGCTGAAGTAGTCAGTTTGATATCTTCGAAGTGTTCGATACAATCGAAGGTGAAATATCCAAATAAGCCATTGGAAATGAGGTTAAGTTCGGCGATTGTATGGTCTTCGAAGGAATTTCTAAAATCGGATACTTCCCGACGTAATTCGATTTCCTTCGCATTTTTTACGATACGCTCTCTATTAGGATACGTAAGCGTTAGCTCTTTTTCGTCGAGCTGGATCCCAGCAATTGGCTGGCAACAGATGTAGCTAATGTTATTGTCGCGACTATGATAGTCGGAGCTTTCCAATAGCAATGAGTTTGGAAAGATATCTCTTAGACGAAGATAGATGCTCACTGGCGTAGTTGTATCCGCAAGCAACTTTCTGCTTTGTGTTTTGAATGTATACTTCATTTTATGTGTCTTATCTTCTTGTTGTAAATTCATGCATAAAAAAACCCCGATACTGGTTAGCATCGGGGTTGGAATTTCCATAAATGGTTTTGGTTGATTATGAAATATTATAACAATACCAATTGATTCCCGATGCTTATTGCTCCAGGCCACCACCAATTTGTATTTGTATATCTTCGTGTCATTATTACACAAATTTATAAAAAAAAATAAATAAGCAAACTTTTTGTGACAAAAAAACAAAAATTCCGCTTATTTCTTAATCATTTAATAAATCAGGGCGTCTTTCTTGTGTCCTTTTCAACTGTTGTTCATCTTTCCATGCGGCAATTTTTGCTTCGTGACCGCTGAGTAGAATATCAGGTACTTTATGGCCTTTCCACTCTGCAGGGCGTGTATAGATCGGTGCGTCGAGCAATCCATCCTGAAATGAATCGGAAAGAGCGGAAGTTTCGTCTGATAATACTCCAGGAATTAATCTGATAATAGCGTCTGTAACAATTGCGGCTGGAAGTTCTCCTCCAGATAGCACGTAATCGCCGACCGAAATTTCTTTTGTTACGTAGATATCACGAATACGTTGGTCAATTCCCTTATAATGTCCACAGAGGATCATCATATTTCCTTTTGTAGATAGTCCGTTCGCAATATCCTGATTGAATGTTTCACCGTCTGGAGTCATATAGATGATCTCATCGTATACACGTTCGGATTGCAGTTGCTCAATACACTTTGCAAAAGGCTCGATTTGAAGAACCATACCGGATCCGCCGCCGTAGGGATAATCATCTACACTTTTGTGTTTATTGGTTGAATAGTCTCTTAAGTTGTGAACATGTATTTCAGCCAGACCTTTATTCTTCGCTCGTTGCAAAATTGAGTGTGCAAATGGACTTTCAAGTAGGTCTGGTAAGACCGTAATAATATCAAAACGCATGGCGCAAAGATACACAAAAATGCACCATTGTCTATTTATAAGATTGATTCGCTTATCTTTGTGCCAAAATTAAGTGAACATACAGTGATTGACGTAAATAATATTTCCGTTTCCTTTGGGGGAACGACTCTTTTTTCAGATGTATCTTTCTCGATTAATGAGAATGACAAGATCGCATTGATGGGCAAAAATGGTGCTGGTAAATCTACCTTGTTGAAAATTATAGCGGGGGCAGGAAAGCCAACTACAGGTAATGTTTCGGGGCCAAAGGATGCGATTATAGCCTATTTACCACAGCATTTGCTGACACAGGATAATGTGACTGTCTTTGAAGAGACATCTAAGGCTTTCGAAGAAGTCTACGGAATGCGTGATGAGCTGGAAGGCTTGAATGAGCAGTTGAATATTCGTACGGATTATGAATCTGATGATTATATGCAATTGATCGAACGGGTATCTGAATTAAGTGAGAAGTTCTATTCGATTGAGGAAGTCAATTATGATGCTGAGGTTGAAAAGGTCTTGAAGGGTCTTGGTTTTGAGCGCACGGATTTTACTAGACAGACCTCTGAATTTTCTGGTGGCTGGCGTATGCGCATCGAGTTGGCTAAGATATTACTAAAAAAGCCAGATTTGATTTTATTGGATGAGCCTACCAATCACATGGATATTGAGAGTATTCAATGGCTTGAGGACTTCTTGGTCAATTCGGCGAAAGCAGTTATTGTTATTTCTCACGACCGGGCTTTTGTCGACAATATTACGAATCGGACCATCGAGGTGACGATGGGACGGATTTATGACTATCGCGCCAAGTACAGTCATTATCTGGAATTACGTCAGGAGCGCCGTCAGCATCAGTTAAAAGCGTATGAAGAGCAGCAACGTTTTATTGCAGACAACCAGGAGTTTATAGACCGTTTTAGGGGTACATATTCAAAGACTTTGCAAGTACAGTCGCGTGTAAAAATGCTGGAAAAATTGGAAGTTATTGAGATCGATGAAGTGGATACTTCAGCGCTGCGCCTTAAATTTCCGCCATCTCCACGTTCGGGCCAATATCCGGTTATTGTGGAAGATCTGACGAAAGCTTATGGCGATCATGTCGTCTTTCAGAAAGCAAATATGGTTATCGAACGTGGAGAAAAGGTGGCTTTTGTAGGGAAAAACGGTGAGGGTAAATCGACGATGATCAAAGCAATTATGGGTGAAATCGATTTCGAAGGGACGTTAAAGGTTGGGCACAACGCGAAAATTGGTTACTTTGCACAAAATCAGGCGGCATTGCTGGATGGTGAACTGACCGTTTTTGATACCATTGATCAAATCGCAGTAGGTGAAGTACGTGTTAAGATGAAAGATCTTTTGGGCGCTTTTATGTTTAGTGGCGATGATACGACCAAAAAGGTGAAAGTGTTATCTGGAGGAGAAAGAACGCGTTTAGCCATGATAAAACTTCTTTTGGAACCAGTGAATGTATTGATTCTCGATGAGCCTACCAACCATTTGGACATGAAGACCAAGGATATTATCAAAGATGCATTGAAGGATTTTGATGGCACATTGATCCTTGTTTCACACGACCGTGACTTTTTGGACGGCTTAGCGCAAAAAGTCTTCGAGTTTGGAAACAAACGTGTCCGTGAGCATTTTGAGGATATCAAAGGATTCTTGGAATATAAGAAAATGAGCAGTTTAAAGGATATTGAGCGATAGCATCTAGATAAACGGCATATAAAACCGATAGGGGTTCAGTTATAAAAAGCGGCTTTATATAAAAAAGCCGCTTTTTTGCATTTCAAAGGAAGATTCAATTGAATCTTCAAGCTTTTTTCGTTTAATCCCAAAGTGTATGAAAGGTGCCTTCTTGATCAATACGTTCATAGGTGTGTGCGCCAAAATAGTCTCGTTGTGCTTGTATCAGATTTGTAGGTAATTTCTCCGATCGGTAGGCATCAAAATAAGCGAGTGCATTTACGTATCCGGATACGGGTATCCCGTTTGCGATAGCATCTTTCACTACCTCGCGAACGCTGGCCTGCGTGCTCAGTAGCTTCTGTGCAATGGTGCTATCAAGTAGGATATTGCGCAAGCCCGGATTAGTCGCATAAGCTTTTCTAAAATCTTCGAGCAAAGACGCGCGAATGATACAGCCGCCTCGCCAAATTTTGGTTACCACCTGTAAATTTAGCTCATAACTGTAACTTTCCGATGCAACAATAAGCTGTGCCAAACCTTGCGCATAGGTCGTGATGATCACAAAGTACAATGCATCTTTTAAGCGAGCAATAAGCGTTTCGGCGGGCAGATCGATAGGTTGTCCATCCCATTTAAGTAGTTTTGCCGCCTCCACACGTTCGGGTTTGTATTTGGACATATCGCGCATATTGACCGCTGCATCAATCACCGGCACTGGCACCTGTAGATCCATCGCATTTTGCGAAGTCCATTTACCCGTTCCCTTTGATCTTGCCCAATCTGAAATCAGGTCCACCAAATACTGGTCGCCCTCTTTTTTCTTCAGAATCTGAGCGGTAATCTCAAGCAAGAATGAGTTTAAATCGCCCTTGTTCCATTCTTCGAATGTCTGTTGTATGGTTTGGGTATCAAAACCATATAATTTTTTCATCAGGTCATAGGTCTCTGCAATTAACTGCATGATACCATATTCGATACCGTTATGTACCATCTTTACATAATTTCCGGCCGACCCGTTGCCTAAAAATTCCACACAGGGCTCGCCGGTTACCTTGGCCGAAACCGCCTCGAATATTGGCCTTAGTCTTTCGTAGGCCTTTCTGTCGCCACCGGGCATCAAGCTTGGACCACGACGAGCGCCACTTTCTCCTCCAGATATGCCCATTCCGAAGAAATGTATACCCTTAACGGAAAGTTCATTAAATCTTCTGTCCGTATCCGCGAAGTATGTGTTTCCGCCGTCGATGATTATATCTCCTTTATCTAAAAGCGGAACAAGACTGGCAATCGCCATATCAACCGGCTTTCCGGCCGGCACCAACAGCATAATTGCTCTGGGCTTTTGCAAAACTCCTATAAACTCTTCTACTTGGGGTGTCACTTTGATGCGATGTCCTTCATTGGCTTCAGCTTCCAATGACTCAGCTTTCTGTGGATCGAGGTCTAAGCCTGCTACCGCGAAACCGTTGTCGGCGATGTTCAGCAATAAATTACGTCCCATTACGCCGAGTCCAACTATTCCAAAATCGCAGTTATTCTTTTTATCTATGCTCATCGTTTAATATCGTTTTTCTAAGTTGAAATTTACCATTTTTGTTGATACTATGAAAGACAAATTATCAGCAGATCGTTATAAGGCGTTTTTCTCCCTTCAATTACTCCGCTGGTAATGAACCTTTTGTTGTAAACCCACAGATAATCCGTATATTGAACTCTCCTAACATCAATTTTATTTATGATTATTGGATTAGACATTGGTACATCATCTGCGAAAGCTGTTGCATTTGACTACGCGGGGAACATCTTGTCACAGCATAGTATATCTTATCCCATATTAAATCCGTCGGAAGGCTGGTATGAGCAAGATCCAGAGATTGTTTATGACGCATGTATTGATTCTATTAGGTATGTCATGATTAGCCTAAAGCAATCTAGTGCCGGTATACCGAAACCCGTATGTATTTCGGTGAGCAGTGCTATGCACGGACTGATCGCTGTTGACTCGGCGGGCAAGCCACTTAGCAATTGCATGATATGGGCAGATCGCAGAAGCGAGGATATTGCGGTTGCCTTGGAGGCAAGTGAGGTGGGCAGGCAGCTTTATCAGCAGACGGGTACACCAATACATCCCATGTCTTTGCTTTGCAAATTAATGTGGATAAAATCTAACGATCAAAAATTATTTGCTCAGTCGCACAAGTTTATCGGTATCAAAGAATTTCTTTTTTACCGGCTCTTTGGGGTTTATGTGGTCGATCATTCCATTGCATCTGCAACAGGGCTTTTCGATATACATCGCCTAACATGGTCTGATCAGGCGTTAAGGTTGGCGGGCATATCGGAAGGGCAACTGGCATCGCCAGTTCCAGTCGATTATATTTTAAATAGGCCTAGCCGAGAAATTGCAGCCTTGATGCACATCCCTGAAAATACCCCTTTTGTGATAGGTGGTAGCGATGGTTGTTTGGCTAATCTCGGTGTAGGAGCTATACGTCCTGGGGTGGCTTCGGTAACTATCGGTACGAGTGGAGCTATTCGCGTAGCGAGTTCGCAGGCAAATCAAGAAAAAAAGCAAAGGCTATTTACCTACCTACTGAGACCAAATGAATATATAATTGGTGGCGCGGTCAACAATGGCGGTGTATTACGCAACTGGTTTCGAGACAACTTTTTGCATGAATTTGCCCAAATGGAAACGGATGGAGATTCTTCTGCCTCGTTAAATGCTTTGGTCGACTCCGTCGTTCCCGGGGCAGAGGGCTTGATATTCTTGCCCTATCTCACTGGTGAACGGGCACCACATTGGAATTCCAATGCAAAGGGCGTTTATTTTGGAATACAGTTGCATCACGGCAGGGCACACTTCGCACGTGCCATGATGGAAGGGATGTTGTTTGCAATTTACAGTGTAGGAATCGCATTAGAGGAGAACACCGGGCCCATTCATACGATCTTCGCAAGTGGCGGCCTGGCGCGTTCATCATTGTTGGTGCAGATGCTTGCAGACATTTTCAATAAACCTGTATTTACCAAAAATACGGTAGAAAGCTCTGCATGGGGAGCTGCATTGATCGGCTTGGAAGCATTGGGTATACAGGGAGGTGAGCCTACCGTAAAAAACAAGCAAGCGCAAGGAAAGCTAGATCCCGAACACTATTATAGACCGAGTGAGGAGAATCACGCCGTATATATGAAAAACTTCCAGAAATTTGAACACCTGTACCATATATTGGAAGGCGAGTTTTAACTAGATATAAATTATTATGCCGCTAATCATCGTTATTTTGGGAGTAGCTTTACTACTTCTTTTAGTCACTGTCGTCAGGTTAAACACGATCTTCTCGTTACTGATAACCTCCGTTGCGGTCGGTTTCGCCATGAATATGAATGCCGTCGATATCCTTAAATCTGTTGAAACCGGAGTGAGCAGTACTATGGGCCAATTGGCACTTTTGTTGGCGTTCGGGTCTTTACTGGGTAAATTGATGGCGGAAGGGGGGGCTGCAGAAAAGATTACAACGAAACTAACGGCTGTATTTGGCCGAAAGAACTTACCTTGGGCAATGGTTCTCACGGGCTTTTTAGTAGGAATTCCCTTATTTTACAATGTCGGTTTTATCGTCTTAGTACCGTTCGTTTTCATGGTATGTGCTTCCAATAAAATGCCCTTGCTTTACGTAGCCATTCCACTGCTGGCAGCGCTCTCCGTGACGCACGGTTATTTGCCACCACATCCGGGCGCTACAGCCATAGCGGTTACTTACAATGCGGATATAGGCTTGACAATGGCCTATGGCATTGTTGTAGCAATTCCTGCCATAATTATCGGTGGACCACTTTTTGGCAGAATGCTTAAGCGTATTCCGACCAACCCACCGGCCGAGTTTTTTCCTGAACACGATCAGGCAGATAGGAAAGAGCTTCCCGGATTTGCAATTAGTATATTTACGGGGCTGTTTCCAATAATTTTAATTGCTTTTGGTTCATTTGCACATCTAATATTCCCAGAAGGCTCCTCTTGGCTGACGGCACTACGTTTCTTGGGTGACCCGGTGGTGGCTTTAATGATTGCCTCGCTAGTGGCGATGTACACGATGGGTATCCGCCAAGGTAAAAGTTTGCGGGAGCAGTCAGAAAGTGTGGAAGAAGCAATTCGTGGGATAATGATGATCCTTTTTATCATTGCAGCATCAGGCGCCTTCAAGCAAATTTTGGTAGATAGTGGTGTAGCCAACTACATCGCTGACCTAACCGCAGACCTGAGCTTGTCGCCTCTTGTGCTTGCATGGTTAATAGCCGGCATCATTCGCCTAGTGATCGGTTCGGCAAGTGTTGCTGGACTCACGGCAGCGGGGATTATGCTCCCCATTGTGCAGGCAGGCGATGTTACTCCCGAATTAATGGTGCTAGCGACGGGAGCGGGTAGTCTCATGTTCTCGCACGTCAACGATCCGGGATTTTGGATGTTTAAATCTTATTTTGGAGTGAGCATGAAGGATACGTTTCGCTCATGGACGGTGATGGAAACGCTCGTTTCTGTTGTTGGATTGATCGGTGTCTTGATTTTACATTGGCTTGGCCATTGACAGCGATGAAATAGTTTCATACGGATACTTTCACCCTTTTTCTAGGCATCGCCCTTTAAATAAACAACATAAATTTTTTTTTCTTAATATCGTGAAAATGAACCGAATTTTGCTGTTCTAAAATTATGCTGAAGTTACATCGATTTTATATCTTTTTTTTGTTCTGGTTGGGAACTTTCCTAACTGGACTAACATCTTTTGGACAATCTACCGCTTATACAGTAGATAATTTGCCCAATCCGAAAATAAAGGGGCAAGATTATTTTGTGTCCAATCCGGATGGGATTCTATCTTCGGGTGCTGTGTCTGAGTTAGATGGTTTGTCGTCACAGATTGAGGCCGCTACAAAAAGTGAATTTGCCATCGTTGTTGTTAACAATTATATTGGTGACAGTGATTTTGAATTTGCTTTAAAATTATTCAATACATGGGGTATCGGTAAGAAAGAAAGTAACAATGGGCTTTTATTGTTTATTGCAAAAGAGAGGCATGAATACCGCTTTATTACTGGATATGGTATGGAGAGTATCCTGCCAGATGCTTATCTTAAACGTATAGGAGAGAAGTATCTCGTACCCAACTTCCGAAATGAAGGTTATGACCGCGGTGTTTTAGAAGCTTCGGGTTTTATAAAAACAATACTGACTTCCGCAGACAGCAAGGCTGAACTGGAGCGCCTAATGCCGGAAGCGATACCTGTTTGGAGCTTTAAAAGTCCTATCCTGCGCAACTCTCTTTTGGTCTTGGGCTTGTTTGCAATATGTTATATCTGGCTGGGTGAAGTGACTAGAGCAATAAAGGGGCAGCTGACGAAAAAGAGTAAGTATTTTCCACCTTTGGTAAGCGGATGTGGCTGTATGGGAATACTAATGTTTATCAGTGTGTTTATCTGTGCCTTTGCCTTAAACAATTTTGAGGTGGTTTATCAGTGGAAAAATTTACCCTATTTTATATTTGTATTTGGCAGCATCACTTTGGCGATGAAATATAATGCTAGCCGCACACAGATTGTTAACTCCTATCGCGATGAGGAGAATATTCAACGGGCCTTACGTAAATTTCGTGTGTGGGGACTTGTCCCACTATTGCTTAGTCCATTGGCCTTATTTGATCTTATTGGAATAAATAAACGGATCCGAAGGAATGAACTTAGACTGACTCCTCCGGATGATTCGGGAAGTTGGTTACGGATGAATAAGGATGAAGTATCTACCCGAGAAAGCGCTTACTTGGATAAGGGACAGCTCATGGAGGAGAAAATTGGTAGTCGATCTTATGAGATCTGGGTAAATCAGACAAGCAATGAAATCAAGCTGGTTCCCTGGGATGAAAATGCTGGCTTTGTCGATTGTCCTGCATGCCATTATAGAACCTTTGAAACAGGGCGTACTAAAACGATCCGAGCCGCAACCTATAGTTCACAAGGGCTAGAAGAACGTTTTGACCTCTGTAAGAATTGTGGACATCGTGTATCTCATGGGGAGCATTCAATTCCTGTCAAGGTACGGTCTACATCGAGCAGTTCTGGCGGTGGATCTAGTAGTAGCGGTGGTGGCGGTAGCTTTGGCGGTGGATCTTCTGGCGGCGGCGGTGCCGGCGGACGATGGTAATCCATAATTTGAGGACAAAAAAAAAGGTTTTCAAACGGGGAGAATGAAAACCTTAAATAACCAATTATAAACCTAAATTATGATGACACAAATATAGTGTATTTATTACACTATGCAAATTTTTTTTAAAAAAAATAAAAAAGAGAGCTATAGCTCGTACAATATGATTTCTGTTTATAAATTAAAACCAAAGTTTCAGCAGTTATTGATGCCGATTCTGACCTTCTTGCATCGAAAAAAGGTGACTGCAAATCAAATTACGATCGGGTCGATCGCACTGTCTATACTTATAGCGCTGCTGTTTTGGTATGCCGATCGTTTCCCGGTTTTCTTTTTGGCATTGCCAGTCGGATTATTGTTACGAATGGCGTTGAATGCACTGGACGGTATGATGGCCCGTCTTTTCAATCAGACGAGTAAAACAGGTGAAGTTCTGAACGAGGTGGGCGATATTGTCTCCGATGTCCTGATCTTCTTTCCCTTGCTGAAATTTCATCCCGAGAGTTTATATCTGGTTGTATGCTTTATTATTCTGAGCGTGATCAATGAATTCTGTGGTCTAATTGGAAAAGTGGTTGCCAATGACCGTCGTTATGACGGGCCCATGGGGAAAAGTGACCGTGCACTGCTGCTGGGGGTATACGGGATTTTGTGTTTGTTGCATATTTCGATCACTGCATTTTCGAGCTATTTTTTTGCGGTGCTATGTTTGTTATTGGTCTTGAGTTCCATAACGCGATTGAGAAAGGCATTGGTGGCACATGAGTGAAGTATCTAATCCGAAGGACAAGTTTGCTGATGTCCCTGTAAGAGTCAGAAGCTGGGGCTACATTGTACTTGTATTGGCGATTGCTTTCGTCCCCCAGACAACATCTTTGCTGTTTGTTTCTTGGCTTACCTTTCAGGGCCTGCGCGAATTTATGAAGATGTTTGTGCCCAATTTTAGTTTTGCGTTGCCCTTTGCTGTTGTCGTTGGTCTATTGCAATTGCTACTTTTAATCTACTGCTCGTATGGAGCTTACTTGTTATGGGCTGCACTGTTGTGCATAGGGATTGGGCTTTTTTTTCGGTTGGAACAGAAAACAACGGTGAGCGCCGCGATCGGAATGACTTTTGGAGCGGCTGCCTGCTTGCTTGCATTCAGCCAGCTGACCTTTATCCGGACGGTCGAAATCCGTCAGGATGAACTAATTGGGTTACGGCTCGTGGCCTATATCATTGTTTTAACAGAACTGAACGATGTATTCCAATACCTCATGGGTAAATTCTTTGGTAAACGAAAGATCGTGCCGCGTATCAGTCCAAACAAAACTGTTGCCGGATGTATCGGTGGTATCGGGCTAACTGTAATTTTGAGTAATATCTTGGGCTATCTCTTGTTGCCATTAGGGGATTTTATCTGCTTTTCGTTGCTTGGCTTGCTCTTTGGTACGTTAGGATTTTGTGGTGATGTGCTTTTCTCCTTTTTGAAACGCAAGACCGGAGTCAAGGATACGGGGACAATAATCCCCGGACATGGCGGATTACTGGATCGGATAGATAGCCTGGTGTTTAATGCACCTGTGTTCTATGGTTTTATTTGTTTGATAGAAATGACGAATTTGTAATGGTGACTAAAAAATTGGAATTGGGTCTTGACTTTGTAAAAGGATACACGCACATCTAATATATCGCGAAATGAATTATCAACGGGCAGTTTTATTTTCAGGTGGAGGTACTCGTTTTGGCTTGTACCTAGGAATGTATGCGGCGTTGGGCGAACTGGGATTAAAACCGGATTTACTGATAGCTACCTGCGGTGGATCATTGGCCGCTGCGATTATTCAGGCTTTTGCAAGGGATGTAGAGCGAAAATCTTATCTCCAGTCCGAAGAGTTTTACCGTTTCTTCTGTGGACATCAGCTTACGGAGCAGCGCCATCTGGGCAAACTTGGTTTATATGTACTGAAAAAGCAATGGGATAAACGATCCGCTCCTTATCTGGAAGATGTTTTTGATCGTTATCTGGTCAAGATGGAACATGATCTTTCGCCCTTATTACCGACTTTGAACCGTCCATTTTCGGAGGAAATACCGGCAATTATTATTGGTTCGAAAATGCTTTTTGACCGCTCAGCAGTTGGAGAGAGACGGGGCGAACGTAAGCTCTACCAGAAAGTCCTGATGGGGAATACCACTGCACTATCAAACGTAAGTCTGGATAATATCCAAATTCAAGGTGAAAATTATGGACAAAGTGCTGTTGCCCCTGCGGTAGCAATAAATTCAACGGTAACCTTGTTGGAAGCTGTTCGTATTTCCATGTCCGATATGTTTTATATTGAGCCAATACAGCGGAATGGAGAATATTATGCTGGTGGAGCCATTGATCTGGTACCTGTAGAACTGGCGCAGTCTTTGGCAGCAGAAGTAATCTGTGAGCGCAAGCAGAGGTATAAATTGCAGGAGGAGGGATTGGTCAGAGCGGTATTGGGCTTCAGCGGAAACCAACGCCTGCGGGATATTGATCAGCAATTTCAGGGCCTCCGATGGATCGATACAAGGGATGCTGCGGAAAAGTTAGCAGGAAACTATTGCAGAAAAGACATAGATTGGCGTAGATTTGAAATAACATTGTCCCTTCCGGCAAGTCTGGATGAATTTGCGGTTGCGATGGAAGCACAGTGGAATTATGGATATCGCAGGGCGATGGAACTGCGGATGGCGTAGTACACGATGTATCTGGGTAATGGTTCTTGGAAGTATTTATCGTGTAATACGGGATCTATTGGAGAGTTTAGGTGGCATACATCGAAAGTTTATTTGTTTGACAGGATAGCCCGATCAAGCGGGTAATATAATCGCTATTTTTTTTTTTATAAAATGAAGGTATTTATCGCAGGCGGAACAAGCGGAATAGGTTTGGCACTAGCACAATGCTACCTCCAACAAGGGGCTGAAGTTGCTGTATGTGGTCGAGACCTTTCAAAGTTGACCAATCAAGCGACATACGATGCGCTCATCAAGTTTGAAGTGGATGTATGTAATCGGGACGTATTGGCTGATGCCGTTGATTCTTTCTGTGATCATGGGACATTGGATCTTTTTATCAATTGTACCGGAAGTTATGCCGATGATGTGGCACTGCGCATCAGTTATGAAGAGGCAAGTGCGATGCTCCGCGTCAATATGCTGGGTACCCTGAACTGTTTTGAAGTCGCCCGCGAAGCCATGCGTGGACAATCAAATGGGCAGATCGCAACAATAGCATCCGTCTCGGGGACGCTGGATTTTCCAAACTCAAGTTTGTACAGCAAAACAAAGCGGGCTGCAATTCAAGTGGCTGATGCCTACAGAAGGGCATTGCTTCCGTATGGGATTGCGGTGACAGTCATCGCACCGGGGTATGTGGATACAACCAAACTGCGCGAACTTAATCAGCAGGATCTCTCCAAAAAGCCCTTTTTGATTAGCGTGGACGATGCCGCGCAACGCATCTTAAAGGCGATACAGCAAAAGAAAGAAATCGTGATTTTTCCGATGCGCATGAAATGGCTGATGGGATTTTTAGGTCTGCTTCCCCATGTATTATTAAGTAAAATCATGTTTAGGAAAGCCAAATGGATGAAAAACGATTAAAGAAGGTAAGTGGGCAGCTCCTTGTTGCCATTTATTGCCTGTTGCTTTTTCAACTTACCTATCCTTATACAGCAGGCTACGCCTCCAGTTTAGTTGCGGTGCCTTCCTTTGTATTCGATTTTGAACAGTATATTTCGTTCGTTCCATGGATGATCCTACCCTATATGAGTAGTGGCCTGTTTTTTTGCTTCGTGCCGTTTTACTGTCGACAAAAAGGGGAGCTCCTGTGCTATGCAAAGCGATTTACGTTTGTTACCCTGATTGCGGCATTGTGCTTTCTCCTTTTTCCGTTGCGGTTTTCTTTTGACAGACCGTCGGTTGAATATCCTTTGTTTACTATTTTCTTTTCCTTCTTAAAGGAATATGATTCGCCTTTTAATCAGGCACCCTCCCTGCATGTCGCTTATGCCTGTATTTTTTGGTCGGTGCTGCGTTGGAAGTTCAACGGTTGGAAGAAAATAATCTTGGGCATCTGGCTTCTGTTGATGGGTTTAGGAACATTGGCCGTATATCAGCACCATGTGATCGATCTATTGACAGCTTGCATACTCGTTCAGTTCAGTTTTATACTCTTTCCGAATGCCATTGAACAATCGGTACAAGGGGTGGCTATAGGTCAAAGCAGGGGGCGGAACGAAGAGAAAGCTGAGAAATCGGGCATTGATACCCAAAATCTTGATAGTTGTCGTCCGGTAGTCAGAAACCAACAACTAGCGAATAGTTATTACCTTATTGGGTGGATATTCATGCTACTGGCGCTGCTTTGCGAGGGATATTTATTGCCGCTGATTGTTTTTGCTTGGGTAGCCTTCGTCTGCTTTGCGGTTGGTTACAATTACCTGCGCGGTAATACGAGGTTTTTAAAGGATCATCGGGGTCGAATATCGCTGATAAAGAAAGTATTTTACGCTCCTTACCAATTTGCGTACCGATTGATGTGGCGTTTTTTTAGAAAGAAAAATAATCCGCCGCTGATGGAGTTATTGCCCCGCTGTTATGTGGGGCCAAGGTTGAACGCTTCGGAACTTATAGGCTTGGGATTGGATCGCAATCTGGTTGTTTTTGACCTTGCAGCTGAGCTGGAGGAGGTAAAACTCTTAGGTGCCATGGAAAAGTATTATTCTTTCCCTTTGCTGGATATTGCGGAGATCGATTTGCATCATGCCCATGTGATCATAGACGCTATGGTATCCGCTTACCGCAAAATGAACGAACATGAAAATATGGTCATTCATTGTACAATGGGTTATAGTAGGAGCATGATTTTTGCTGTTCTGATGACGCAGGAATTATTATCTTTAGATTTAAATAAAGCTATTGGTCGGGTGAAGTCGATCAATAGGCATATGGTGTTACATGATCATGCGATCCAGCTGATGAAAATTATCGTCGCGGGCAGATCGTGATCAAAAAGGGTGGCTTGGTCTTTGTTTTTAAAAGGCATATCGAAAGAGAAACTAAAATTACATACACCATTGTATTAATGGAATAAATTATAAAAAGATGAAATCAGGTTATTTTAAGAGTTTCGATCAAGGGGAACTGCTATATCGTGTTTGGAATTATCAACAGGGACAAAAGGCTTTAATTGTATTGCACCGTGGGCATGAACATTCAGAACGCTTGCAGGAGATGGCTACCGATCCGCAGTTTGCCGATTATTCCATCTTTGCATTCGACCTGCGTGGACATGGCCATACCAAAGTGCCCGTATCACCGGTTTTCATGGATAATGTGCGTGATCTGGACTGTTTTGTGTCCTATATTCATACCGAATATGCGGTTGATACGAAGGATGTCTTTGTCATCGCCAATAGTATTGCTGGGGTCATTGTAAGTGCTTGGGTACATGATTTTGCCCCTCCGATTGCAGGTATGGCTTTATTGGCGCCCGCATTTGAAATCAAACTGTATGTGCCCTTGGCCAATCAGATGATTGCACTGGGAACTAAACTGAAAAAGGATCTTGTTATCCAAAGCTATGTTAAAGCGAAGGTATTGACGCATGATATCGAACAACAACAGGCTTATGATGCTGATCCCCTAATCTCAAAATCCATTAACGGCGCTTTATTGGTCGATCTATTGAAAGCTGGTGTGCGTATCGTAGACGATGCAGCCGCAATCGATATTCCCGTGATTGTGCTATCTGCTGAAAAGGACTATGTGGTTAAAAACTCGGTGCAAAAGCAATTCTTCGTTTCCATCGCTTCCAAGCTAAAGACATTTATTACCCTGCGTAATTTTTATCATGGTATCCTGTTTGAATCCAACAGACAGAAAGTCTATACCTATTTAAAAGATTTTATTACGAAAGCCTATGCAAGGCAAATGCCCGAACAGGGACTGGAGGCTGACGAGTTTTCGGTAAAAGAATATGAGAAATTGTACCATAAGGTGATGCCAGCGGCTGAGAAGCTAAACTATGCATTCCAAAAATGGACTTTAGGCAAGATCGGATCATTGAGTCATGGGATGAACTTAGGTCTTCAATTTGGCTTTGATTCAGGAATTTCATTGGATTACGTTTATCACAACGAGCCAAAGGGTAGGTTGGGACTAGGTAAAATCATCGATAAAGGGTACTTGGAGGCGATTGGATGGAAAGGAATCCGTATACGCAAACAGCATCTATTACGTCTATTAGAAGAGAATATTGAGCAGGTCAAGTCTACCGGCCGACCTGTAAAAATTCTGGATATTGCTGGCGGTACCGGAAATTATTTGTTTGACATCAAAGAAAAATACCCAGAAGTGGAGATTGTGATCAATGAGTTTATGTTGTCAAATATTGCAGTCGGTGAGAAAATCATTAAGAGGAAAGGGCTCCGCGGAATACGTTTCAGCAATTACGACTGTTTTGATCCGGCTACATACAGCAAACTGGATTTTGCCCCTAATATTGTGGTGATCTCCGGTATTTTCGAATTGTTTGGCGACAATGAAATGGCGAGCAGTGCTGTACATGGCGCGACTTCCATTTGTGAGGAAAATAGCCATCTGGTCTATACCGGACAGCCATGGCATCCACAGTTGAAAATGATCGCTTATGTGCTGAATAGTCATCAGAAGAAAGACTGGGTCATGCGCCGACGGTCGCAGAAAGAATTGGATCGGATTATGGCTTACAATGGAGTGCACAAGGAGCGGATGCTTATTGACGATTACGGGATATTTACCGTTTCTTCGGGGACTGTGAAAGCCGGATAATCGTATTTCCGAACGATCTGTATATAGAATCGTAACCAAGTAAGCTGTTAAATTATTTTCATGTTCTTGGTTAATAGGATTGTACGTATGAAATGAACAGAATAGGGGGTGAACTTGTGCTAAATAGATAGTGTTTAAGCTATTGATTTGGCGCAAGTTGACCCCTTGTCTACGCAAAATACCCCATTTTCTGCTTCCATTGCTCAGAAATGCAGATCCAATCCGTTTGACAAAAAGACTTTATTCCACTTTTCAGCTCGAAAGATCTACGAAAAGTAGTTGTAATAGCTATATACTCCAAATATGTTAAACGAGCTGGAGAAGACAATAGAATATCTTGAAGAGAGCTTTAGCGGAGAAGAGAACAAAAAATTAGCTCAAAAGATTGAAAAGCTTATAGCCTAGTAGTAATTACTAATAGGCTTGTATAAGTACATCTGTAGGGATATTGAGTTTTTCGCGAAGTTTTCTAATGATCTCAAGAGAGAGTTTCCGCTTTCGATTTAATATTTCACTTGCACGGCTTTTTTGACCAAGAACATCAGCAAGATCATTCTGTGTAAAATTTGGCTGCTCCATTCTGAATTTGATGGCCTCAACAGGATCAGCGAGATTAATAGGAAAATGTTCGGTCTCATATTTATCGATGAGAAGCCCCAAAACTTCCAATTCATCTCCTTCTTTTGAACCTATTTTAGCATCAAATATTACTTCAAGGCGGTCTAAAGCCTGTGCATAATCTTCTTCAGTTTTAATAAGTTTTGCTTCCATCCAGTATTTTCGCTGAGTTTATTATCTACAGATAATGGCCTTTAAGAGACTGTATTTCGAGTATTGTTTCTCCATTTTCTTCGTATACTTCATAGATAAGTCTGTGCTCCTGATCTATTCTTCGTGACCACGAGCCGGATAATTCATATTTCAACGCTTCTGGTCTGCCTATACCCTCAAATGGTGTTTCTAATATAGAAAGAATAAGAGTTTGAATCTTCTTCTAGATTATTTTGTTACCTGATTTTTTCCAGAATTTTAAATCTTCTACCGCTTGCGGAGTATAAATTATTTCCATAGATCATCAATGCCGATTTTAGTCCCTTTGCCGTTCTTAACATCCGCTCGGCCATTTTGTATCTTTTTTACAAAATCTGGATTATAGGTACTGCCTTCTACAGTGGTAGTCTCAAATTTCATTTTCAATGCTTTGGCAATTGCCTTGATTGCTTCAAGTTGCTCTTTGTTTTGCGGATGTAAAAGTATTGCTTCCATGATTAAGTCCTTTAAGTTCGTTCTTCTGCTAAATATTTATCCAAAGATCCTTTGCATAAATCTGCTATTCAACTAGCGTGATCTACCTGTTAAAAAATTACAGCTAGTTAAACTCTTACAAAGATACTAGTTTTAAACATGCTAACAATTTACAGGTCAATTACCTTATGATATTCTGCTGTTCAAATTCTCTCATTGACTCTATTCAAGTCAATGGAGAGTGATCGGGTATGTGGTTTTAGTTCTTATGCTCCCGAATTGCCTGAATAATACCTTCCAAATTTTCATTGAAGTCCAGTAACTGGCCGAATACTTTATCATCTTTAGCCAGTCCACCGTGTTTATTGTTCTTGCGGAAGATTTCTTGTATAACATATTTTATTTAAAAATTTTATAATTGTATAGATTATCTTTATTTTTGTTTTGAAATATAAAATAATCGTGAGCATCTTGCTTCATGGTACAAGCCTGCTTAGTGATATTTCGAAGGAGAGAAAATTATAAACCAATATAAATTTTTAAAATTATGGATGACATACATGGAAGTGTAGGGACTATTTATCACGGGTCTGTTAATAAAAGCCAAAATCAGAGAATCACCACAAATCATATCTATCTCCATCCCGGAGAGCGAAGTGGTGAATTTGAACGTTGGATGCGTGAGATAGGCGGATTGCTCCAACTTGATCGCGAGTATTCAACGTTAAAACCATTATTGGATTTAATAGTTGCTGTATTGGAGCCAAATCGGATTTTCTTGATACCACACCCTGCTATTGAAAAATACCAAGTTAAGCCCTATGTAGAGATTATTTTGATACTTGATGGCTGGGAATATGATTTAGATCGGAACGAACCGATCGTAAAAGGTATTCTTGAGCTTGTGTGTATGAAACAGCGTACTGTTGTGTTTAATATTCATTCGGGAGATGAATGGGAAGCAGAAATGAAAGATGGATACTTTTACAATGTTGCGCACTGTCGATCTAAATTTCTGGTGTTTTCGGGAAGCCCATATCGTTTGGAGGAACCGGAAGCTGATTCTCTAAAAAATTTTCAAGATAATTTTTCGTCTAAATTCAATAATCAGGTTGAGATAACAGAACATTTTTTAAAGAAATGTAAGGCCCTGCTTTGTGAAGGAGATGTTGTTTCAGATTTGGTTTTTACTCTTTTTTTGTCATGCTTAAAACAAATCTACCGTATGGTCATCTGGGCTCTATCATTCGATATTCCGAGTTTGAATAGATCAAGCAAAGAACTCGAAGAAATGGCTGCAAGAGTGCTGCCGCAACTAAGGGGGCAGCTAAGTAAAAATACAGATGTTTATCTAAGTTTTGGAAGTGATTATTTGGAAGCTCATGATGGAGAAATAGTCGGAATGGAACACTACGTTTCTTACCTCACAGAACTTGAACGTTTATTTGAAATCGCTAAGATCGCGTTCGAGCAGAAGATGGTCGTATTATTTGATCCTGAGGAAAAGATATAATAGAAATTAAAACAGTTATGGAAACAAAGTATCATACTAAATATCCTGAGGCGAGTGATTAATTTTAAAGTTTCATTTGTAATAGTCTGCGGTGGTTTCATTATGATGATAGTATTATTTGATACTATCAAAGATCATCATTAATCAGTCCTAAATTAGCTAAAACTTAAAAAAAAGTTGATAATAATCGTATCAAAACACTGCTATCCCAGGTGAACGGACTAGAAAAGTGAGCTGGGATAGCAGTAGAAAATCTTAATTCTTATACTCCCGAATTGCCTGAATAATACCTTCCAGATTTTCATTGAAGTCCAGTAGCTGACCGAAGACTTTATCATCTTTGGCTAGTCCTCCATGTTTATTGTTTTTGCGGAAGATCTCTTTGATGGCTTCCCAACGTTCCTGCTCGACAGGGTTCAGTAGTCCGGCAAGCTCTTTTAGTTTTAAAAGGTTACTTTCAGTGTCCGCAGTTAGTGTCTGCGATTCGCTCTCATAGTGTGCGAGAAGAACCTGATCAATTTCTTGCTCATTCATCATGGGGACCACCTGTGCAACCAGTTTGCTCATATTCCGATACGATCCCTGCATTTTAAATGGCGGTTCGGTACGGTAATTATCCTGCATCGCTGCACTCTGAATATAATTCTGATTCACTTTGATCACAACATTTCTGATTTTTAGCACATGCCGTAGCACAGCGATAAAGTCATCAATATCCTGTTTCAGATAGTTTCCCTCTAAATTGGGCAATTGATCCATAACAGACTGTGCATAGTTGACCAGGGCATAGAAGTCATTAAACGACTTGCTTGCAATCTTCTCGAGGTAACTGTTTTCAATCGCCGCATTTTCAATCAAACTGAGGTTGAATAATGCTTCGGTATCACCGATCACATCGCCGAGATTGTACACATCTGCCCGATTGGCAAGCATGTCGGGAATCTGAAACTTAGAGCCGCTCTCGGTATACGGGTTTCCTGCCATCACAATACAGAAGCGCTTGCCACGGAGGTCATAGGTCTTGCTCTCACCCTCAAAAATACCATCAATCTTACGTTGACCATCGGCCAGAGAGATAAATTTCTGTAAAAACTCCGGATTTAAGTGCTGGATATCGTCCAAATACAGCATGACATTGTCAGCCATCTCAAATGCAAGATTGATCTTTTTGAGCTCTTCCCGTTCTCCGGATGTTTTCGCTTCAATCGGGTCAATGGATGTAATCGAATGACCAATGGTTGGGCCATTGATTTTGACAAAATGTAAACCCATAGTTTTGGCAAGATATTCCATTAAGGTAGTCTTACCGTAACCCGGAGGCGAGATCAACAGAAGCATGCCCATACGGGCCGTACGCTTGTTGTCACCTGCAGCTCCCAGCTGTTTCGCGAGGTTATTTCCGATCAATGGAAAGTAAACTTCGTTGATCAGCTTATTACGTACAAAGGAAGTCAGTACTTTGGGCTCAAACTCACCGATCTTTAGTTCTTTGGCATAGGACTTCGCAAGCTGCTCTTTCAATGTGGAGAAAGCCACAAAACGAGGTACATTATACGCACTGAATTGCGCGAGACGTGCTAAAAAATCATGATATTGAATATGTTCTTCTCCATTGTTCAGGATCGCATGATTGCCTTTTAATCCGCTGACATGTGCTTGGTCCTTTGCGATGATCAGGTGATATTCATGGGTCGGATATAGCAACATGATCGCTGCTTCTTCAATATATTTGCGTAGTGTAAGATATTCCGGATGCTCATCAACGAAGGAGTTGAGCCAGTTTAGGGTCAGGTAAAAGCGATCTAGCAAGCTAAATTGTTCGTTCTGAATATCCGCTTCAAAAAGCTTGTAACTTTTCTTGGATTCCAGCAATCGAATAAAAGCCTTTTTCAGTTCATCGGACTGTTCACTGACGACAAAAGTATTGTAGCTCGTGAAGGTCTGGAAAAGGTAAGTTGACAGGTCACGGCCATCTATGGCAGAGCGATCCAAGTGTGTCTTCCATGCATTGAATAACTTGGTCAGTTCATCAATGACAGACTGGTAACGATTTGAATTTGGAAACGTTTTTAAAATCGTGTGGGTAGAGTGTATCAGCGCCAATTGCTTTGCACGCTGATCATCCGAAAGGGATTGCCAAAAGAGTTGAGCCATCGTGCGCAATATCGGATCATAGCGAAGCAGATCCAATTTGGTATCCAACTGTTTGACCGTATCATAGATCAACAGTGCATCCACATTGTGAACTCCTTTGACATAACCTTCCGAATAACTTTGCTCCACGGTCTGTGTAATAAACAACGGCGCATCAAAATTTTGTTGTCCTTTCGACGCAATGAAAGCTTTGTATGCAAGGTATTCTGCACGATAGACTTCCTTATTTTCAGAGACAAGTTCCTGATCCCAGATGTCCTGAAAACTGTTGATTTCCTCGGCCTGCACCTTTTGATAGAAACTTGTCCCAGTCAGGTGGAAATACAGTTCGTCATTTCTGCGTAGTAAGGTAAGGCTAAGGGATTGGTTGTTGACCGCAAACTTATGCTTGCCCAGCGCGATGATATTTTCGCCGTCCACAAAGAGGTCATTCTTATCCCGTAAAACCCGTAAAGCGTCTTCCTGTGATTTCTTTAATAGGTTTTCAAGATTTTCCGCTTTTGAGACATCCTGCAGTGTTTTTAGCTCCTGTACCAACTGTCTGATCTTGTCGATCATCAGATCCGAGGCAAAAAAGCTGAGGATCTCTTCCCGCGTTGCAAATGTCTTGGATTTGTTCTCAATATTCTTTAATACACGAAGACCGATCTGTTCGATCGAGGACGTACGCTTGTTGATCTGTTCAACGATTTGTTCTCTGCGGGAATTAAAAGCCTTGATAACCTCATCACGTTTGTCCGCGATCTTGAGGGCAAAATCTTCAAATTCGGAAAACTTACTTTCAAGTTCCTCCAGCTGAACGATCACTTTCGTGTAATACTCGTCTACCTTTTCGGTTGTCGTTGACAGTTCGAGGTAGTTGGTCACGGATTGCTCCAACAGCGTTAGCTGTGCCGAGAATTCGGCTATTGCCTCTGTACTCTTTAATGAATTTAGTTTTCGCGTAAGCTGTGCACGAACCTCATTTAAGGAGGAGAAGATAACCGAAATCTTTTCAATGATTTTGGTTGTCTGCGTGGAGTCGTCAATTCTTAGACTATTGAGGATATCAATCAATAGTTCCAGTTCACTTGAAATGGCCGAATTGGCTTCCTCAATCGCTTTGGCATCGTAGACCTTCACTATGGCCTCCACATTCTTCTTTTGCTGTTCTACTTTCTGTTCATAGGGAAGCAGCGATTCATCACGTAGCAGAAAAGCAATGGTTTTTTCGGCTAGCTCAGATGTGATGTCCTGCAGTTTTTCCAATAGGTTATCTATCCTGACCGTATCAATATATTTTACATTTTTAAGGTCAATGATTTCACCCTGAAGACGACGGGAGTCGGCCAATTGATGAACGAGCTGATCGAGTTTGTCTACAACGGTACTATTGATGGAGAAGGTGAGTTCTTCCATCTTCTTTTCCGCTGCGATATTTAATTCTGCGGCATGTTTGCGTTGCGCCTGTACTTTGAAGAACTCATCAATAGCGGTATTGGCGACTTCCTTGATCTGTGTTAATGGCTTGCCAAGATTTGATAAAGCGTCATCTTTGATCCAGAAATAGGAATCCAATAAAACTGTGGACTTTTTGAGGATATCTTCGTATAAACCTTCGTAACTGTCCTCTTTATTGATCAGTTGTATGACCTCCTGTGCCTCGGCCATCGCCTGCACGATCTGTTTATTGCCTACTTTATAAAGGGGGTCATCTTTCTTCTGCTCATTTTCTTTGAGCATGGCCATATAAGGTGTTTCCCAAATCTGCACCTGATGATGCCTGGTGGCTTCCGCCTCGGTACGGAAATAAATTAAACTACCATCTTTAAACAGTGTGAAGCCATTACAGATGATCGGAGTTTCTACATGTTGCTGAATAATGTTATAGGACAGTAGGATATAGGTATTGGTTTCTTCCTGACAGAATATATACAGAAAATCTTCACCATTGGGAGAGGCTATCCTTCGTAGAAAAGATACCTGTTCAAATTGGGCGTCAAAAACTTTATGTGTACCATTTTGTAAGTAATATCCATTCGAGAAAATAATCCCTTGGTTGTCTGGTAACAATATTGCGGATTCATTCAGTGATTTGAGGTTGACAACTTCCTTAGTCCGTTGGTTATAGACAAAGGCTCTGAAATCTTCCTGATAAGGCTTGATGCGAACTGCGATAAGATTGCCAAGATCAGCATAGTAATAATCTGCATCATCCAGTTGTTGGTCTGCATTGACCACTTTTTCGGAATAGATCCCTTTGCCGCTGTCTGTGTTGTTTTCGATCTTGAAGGTGATGTCACCATTGATTGCTTCGATAAAGATCTTATCCATAATCGATATATGGGGATGCTTACCGAGCCGACGGTCTTCAAGCGTGGTTTTCGTCCAGTCAAATTCAAATTGATTGGGCAATTTGACTTCGTGAATGCTGCGGTCATCCTGATATTGGAGCTGACCATCTTTGATTAACCATTTGAATGCTTTCAGATCAGCGGGATTTTTGCTGGTCTGAAAGATCATGTACAAATAATTCTCCGTCCTACGAAATTTGGAGAATATGGAGTCCCGATAGTATTTATATAGATTTTGATAATCTGAGATGAAATTTTGATCATTGATCAGGTCGAGGGGCTGCGGAATAAATTGATTATTCTCAAATGCGTAAACACTGAAAACATCTTCCAGCTTAATCTCGGTCCGCAGTCCGAAGTGCACATTATACCCAAAAATACATTGATTATCCAAGGCCAGAATGCCGCGGGCAACACAGTTGTTTTCTGTGGTGATCCGTTGATTGGCCTTGAGGACAAAGCTCGTTGAATTGAAGACTTCTTTACGGGCTTCATTCAACTGTTGGAGCTTGGTCGCAAGTTCTTCTTTTTGTGTAAGAAGTCGTTTTCGGATAATCTCATATGCACCTTGATCAAGGCTATCGTTCTGATTTATTACGTTTTCTTCTGGCATAAAATGGACAGTTCTCTACTGTATTGCTGTGAAAAAATCAATGTAGTGCGTGTGAGAAGTTTTCGCTTATCTCACACGCAGTATGTGTTGGCTTAACATGTATTAAGACAACTTCTTGTTTGAAATGCCTAAGTTTTTTGCCAACCCAAATAGGGAATTGATAAAGCCTGCATCTTCACCGTTCTCGGCATCTGTAGCTGCCTGTTGCAATTTGATCAACGCAGCAGAAACTGTTAAGTTCTTGATGTCATTGGATGAGATCCCATATTTATCTGCTAATCCACGTACTTTTTCAGCAAGATCACCTTTGCCGTCTGGGCCCAATAGTGAATTCTTGATATCAGTAGCATGTTTAGAATTGTCGATCAGATGGTCAAAACCTTTGGCATTGGATACCTGACGTACAATGTTTTCGAAGAACATGGTTTCACCACCAACGATGTCAATCTTCGCTGTTTTAAGTGCTTCGGACAATACACCAGCCTGTGCTTGTGCAATATCCTTTTGGATATTGATCTGTGCAAGTTCGATGTCACGTTCTTTCTGTAACTGTAATTTGAACTCCTCGTGGTCTTTACCCACACCATCCAGTTTTTTCATGGCCTCGGCTTTCTCTTCGATACCTTTTGCCTCCGCAAGTGCTTTTTCACGAACAACTTCCGCCTGTGCTAAACCTTCTTTGCGCATCGCTTCGGCTTTTTTCTCGATCACATTTGCCTGTACTGTACCTTGCTTTTCTTCGGCTTCGGCTTTTGCCACCATTACTTCGGCTTCTGACAAGCCTAATGCGGCTTCTTCTTTCGCCTGCGCTTCAGCTATGATCTTACGGCTTTCAGCCTCTTTGAGTGACGCTTCTTTTTTCGCTTCGGCGTCTATTAATAATTCCTGTGCACGTTTTTCAGCAATCTTACGTGCTGCTTCAGCGTCGATCACTTTTTTCTCAGCTTCTTGTTCTGCCGCAATTTTCGCTGCTTCAGCAGCTTTTACCGTAGAAATTAATTTCTCTTCGGCTTCTTGTGATGCTGCGATAACGCCTGCTTGTTTCTTCCGTTCTACTTCGCGGAATACTTCAATATCTCGGACTCCCTGTTGTTCTTCAATAACACCCTTCTCCAATTGTACGCGTTCCTTAATAACCCCTTGGATGCTTTTCTTTTCGGTCTCAATCGAACGTTCTTTGTCAATCTGAGCCAAGGTGACTATACGCTCACGTTCGGTTTGTTCCAATGCACGATCTTTCTCTACACGTTCTGCTTCGACAGCATCTGTCCGTTGTTTGTTTTTCTCGGCAATGATGATCTGACGTAGTTTATTTTCTTCCTGTACGGCCAGCTGCTCTTCGGTCGAAATGCGGACGCTTTCATATTTCAGGCGCTCTTCCTCACGTACTTTTGCGATCTCCGCCTCTTCCCGTGCCTTGATATTATCAATTTCACGCTTTTGTTTTTCTTCTTTTTCAGCAAGTTGGCGATCCAGTTCTAAGATAGCCTCGCGCGCTTCCACGTTCTGCTTTTTAATCAGTTTCTCTTCATCTCGACGGATGAAGTTGGCATTGATATTTTGTTTTGCAGTCAGCTCGGTAATTTTCTTAATACCTTCACTATCCAGGATATTGCTGGGATTTAAGTGTTCAATATCTGTTTGTTCGAGATAGTCGATCGCACAGTCATCAAGGATATAACCGTTCAGGTCTGTGCCAATGATGTCGAGGATTTCATCGCGAAACTCACGACGGGCTTCATACAATTCGATGAAGTCAAATTTCTTCCCTACAGTCTTGAGTGCTTCAGAAAATTTAGATTCGAAGATGCTCTTTAATGTTTCAGGTTCGCTGGCACGATCACAGCCTAGGTTCTGGGCAACGTTGATTACATCGTCCACATTTTTGTTGACGCGGACAAAAAAGGCCACCTTAATATCAGCACGTATATTGTCTTTACAGATCAGTCCTTCGCCTTGCATCCGGGCAATCTCAATTTTTTTGATGGAGATGTCCATGATCTCCATCTTGTGGAAAACCGGGACGACATACATACCCTTGTTGAAGGCAACTTTCGTGCCGCCGACACCTGTCCTGACAATCGCCTTACCCTGTGGTATTTTTTTATAGAATGCACTCAGTACAACAAAGAATGCAAAGATTAAAAAGACAGTTAAACCGACAATCAGCAATATAATTCCGTTTAAGCCGCTTAAAAATAAAAGAGGTTGATATAGCATATGATTCGTATTTATTTAGATTTTAGTATTTAAATTTTGCTTGCAGAAGCTTCTGAATGACACGGCGATTCTGTTTTCCGCATCGATTTTAAATATTGTCTATGGTGATTTCCTTTGTGACATAATAATATTTTTTGTCCCTAGATTCGTCGACAATAATAACGTCATCTCCATAAGCGATTTTCTCCCCATTGTGGCTGACTACATTGAGGCGGATGGGATCCTGTTGAATGATAAATTCTGCGGAGCCTATTTTTTTACCTTCAATGCTTGCGCGCATTTTGCCCATGCGACCAAGGAAATCATGGCTTTCTTCGCCATTGTAACCGATGCTTTTAAACATTTTAGCTAGTGGCTTAGTGAGAAAATGCATTAAAATAAAGGTGATAATGAATACCGGTATTAGGATTAAGACCGACTTTATACCCCATGAAGCAACGTCGATAAAGAGTGAGGAAACGATGGTAATAATCCAGCCTATAAATTTAAACAAGGTCACAATCAGCATGATCGGCACTTTTCCAACATTGATGTAATCCATCGCCTTTGCGAAGAAACCTGGTTCTCCATGACTATCGGTATTTGTATGATGATGGTTTGCATGATCGGATCCCTCAGGTGCGATATCATGGGTGCCGTCAACATCAGTAACATCGGGGGTAGGGTGAAGGTCTATATCTGCATCTGCATCAAAGAAATTCACTCCGTCACCCATCAAAAACATAAATAACCAATACACTACAGACAGGCCTGTTAGTACTGTCATAATTCCATTAGATAATGGATTAAATAAGATATTGATTAGTTCTGTCATCGTATTTTTCTTTTAAATTCTTTCTCGTTTGAACGTGTAATGAAACGACCAAGAGTGACCATTGACCTCCAAGTCTTGCATCGCAACTAATTCCCAGCCCTGATTACCTAAATCATTCAGGATCTCGTCGATTTTGTCCGGATCCAATTTGGTTCCCCAGAAACCTTTGGGCTCGATTTTGACTGTTTTATACTCAAATCTCCGCATCGCCATTTAATTTTCGTTTTAACTCTTCCAATTCATTGTTGACGGAGTCAGAACCACTGAGGTTCTCATTGATCTCATCTATCTTGCTTTTGTTGCTCGTTGCGATTTCACCATATGCTTTGGCCAAGGCTTCATCTTCTTCGACCTTTTCTTTCATGCGCTCCAACATAGAAATTGTACTGTTAGAATCGATATTAGCGAGCTGTTTATTGACCATTTTGGCTGCATTGGAAACTTTAACACGTGCTTTTAAAGTTGAAAGTTCACTTTCCCACTTCGATATGTTGAATTTTAGAATGTCTACATTTTTGTGTAGCTCGTCGGCTGAACTTTGATGAATCACTGCTTGTTTCTCTAATTCTCCAGCTTCGATTAATAACTGTTTTTTCAAAAGCAATGCTTCTTTTGCCAAGCCTTCTGCCTTTTCTGTTGTCAGCTCGCCCTTTTGTGCTTTTTGAAGTAAAAGAATAGCTTTGTTTTCAAATTCATGGGCTTCTTCTTTTTTCTTTTCACCATTGTTTTGGGTGCGTATGGCCAACGCTTTCACTTTGGCATAGGCTTCCAACGATTGTTCTAGGTCCTCTTTCATCTCACGGATACCTTGTTCCGTCATTTTGATGGGGTCTTCCATTTTATCCACGACCGCGTGAATTTCTGCTTGACCGATTCTGAAAATTCTCTTAAAAATATTCATTATTCTATAATTTTGAAAAACTTATTAACTGATTATAATATTCACTCATTAAAAGACTCAGCGAATTGATGGCAGCATCAAATTCATTTTGGTCGAGATTGTGTATTTGTAATGTATATCGAAATATAACTTTGGTACCGTCTTCTGTCAATGCAAAACCGCCGTGGATAATATCTCTATTTTTTATCAATAATGATTTGAACATATCGATGTTCTCATTGCTTATGGTAAAAAGGTATTGCTCAAAAATAACGATGGGTTGTGCAACGCCTACGATGAGGTTACGAATTCCATCATCTTCATTTTCGATGACAAAAACCCCCTCTTTTTTATCCTTATGAGTAATGGTATAACCAATATTGGCGATATAATTTTCAATTTTTGAGAAGTACATAATCAAGTTTTTTATATATTGCACATATTCTTTGCATAAAGATAATAAAATGCAAAAATATTTTGCAAAAATAATTCAATTTTTTTTTAAAATGAGTCACGTAGGAAACAACATTAAGAAATTAAGAAAAGTGAAAGGAATGAGCCAACAGGCTTTCGGGGATGTTTTTAATCTTACTAGAGGGAATATTTCTTCTTACGAAGAAATGCGTGCAGAGCCGAAAATTGAAATTGTTCTAAAAATTGCAAATTATTTTGGCATTCCTGTGCAGCACCTCATTGAAAGGAATCTTTCTGTCAATGAAATTCTCAATTTCAATGATTATTTTCAGGCTAATGTACCGGTGATCGGGAATAAGAGGTTTTTGCAAATTCCTTTTTTGGAGAGGGAAGCTGTTCTCGAAGCGAGCGCTCATTTTTCAAAATTCAACGAACTTCCGGTAATTGAATTTCCTGTGCAAAGCCGCAATAGATGTATAGCTATTGAGTTTTCGGATGCTATTCCCGCGCCAAGTGATTTCATAGTGAACTCGCATGTAATTTTGTTTTTCGAAGAGGTCGATATCGAAAGTTTGCATACCCTGGACAACGCTTTTGGTTTATACTTCTCCGCTCAAGAATTTTTTATTGGGAAATATAGTTTAGCGGATAAGGAAATTAATCTGGTCCTAAATGCTTGGAAGAAAGTTGATTTTATATTGACTGAGAAAGAATATTTTTGGAAGTTATATGGTAAATATGAGCGTATCTGATGAGGGCAAGTCTTCAGTGGCTAAGGGTGTTTACCGTTTAAAAACAAATGTATCAGCAATGGATATGTAGTTTAAGGTAGGACTAATATCTTGTCCTACCTTTTTCTTTTATTAGAAGGGGAGATCATCTTCACTTTCATCTTCAAGGGTAGGAGGTTCTTCTTTAGCGCTGTTAGGGTCTGATAAAACCATGAAACTATCCACTTTAATTTCAGTGACATATTGTTTTACTCCTTCTGCGTTCTCATAGTTGCGATAGGTGAGCTTACCTTCAACCATCAGCTTCGTTCCGCGTTGACATTTCTTTTCTATGGTCGTATTTTGATTTCCCCATACTACGAGTGTATGCCACTGGACTTCCTCGACCCATTCTCCGGCTTTGTTCTTAAATAGATCATTGGTGGCGAGACGTAATATGGAATAATTTGTACCTGTGGAAGTTGTTTTGATGATCGGGTCATTTCCAAGATGACCTACTAACTGTACTTTGTTACGTAATGTGCTCATGTGTCTAATTTTTAAATGTTTTTAATAATTCTTATTTTAGTTGATGTTCATTGGCTTTTGACACCGAATGATCTAGAGCAAAGATGAGAAGGGACATACATCTTATTCGTCTATTTACCATTTGTATTCGACTGTAGTCGATTGTAACCGTTTGTTGTCGTTTAGTAATTTTCTATGAGTTCTGTTGAGAGAGTTTGCCTTGAATGTGGCAAGGGTATACGTGGCCGTTCTGACAAGCGATTTTGTGATGATGCTTGTCGGAATGCCTATAATAATAAATTAAATAGCGACCAAACCAATTTGGTGCGTAACGTGAATAATATCCTGCGAAAAAACCGCCGTATATTGTTAGATACCTTGAACGGGGAGGGGATGGTCAAAATACAGCGTGAAAAGTTAAAACAATTGGGGTTTGATTTTAAATTCCATACTCATATTTTTTCCAACAACAAAGGTCAAACTTACCAGTTTATTTATGAAACAGGCTATCTGTTGCTTGAGAAAGATTGGGTGTTAATCGTTCAAAAGAAGCCGCTGTGATTTTGACTGCAATAGATTCATTTGTATTGGTTTAGTTTGCAGAACTGAGCTTGGCCTTTCTTATTGCGATATAATTAGAAATAGTAAACGCTAGAATCACGATGTAATAGCATACCGGGATGAGTAAAAAATAGGCACTATTGAAGATATCGCTTAAAAAAGACGGTAGTGCAATCTTAAAAAAATCTGCAATAATGATATAGCCTATGAAACTTCCTAGAAAAAATAGTCCAACAGCATGTATTACAATTATTCTTTTTAGGTGCTTACTGTATAAAGCGTCTTTGTTTTGTTTCGTATAGCCCATAATTGCTGGGACCAATAAACCTAATAATGGATTGATCAGAAAGGTAAGCGATGCTAAATATAAAGCTTTAATACTTCCTGTTTGATTGTTGTCGATACTGATTTGATTTACATTTGGCATAATGAGTTGTTCTAGAGGTATTTCTAAAATTTGACTAATTTGTTTGAGACTAAATCCACTAATTTCTTCAGTGCCTTTTTCTATGCGTTGCACCGTTCTTAGCGATACCCCTGCTTGATCGGCGAGTTCCTGTTGCGTTAATCCCTTACGTTTTCTTGATAGTTTGATGAATTGATTAGCTGATTGATTTTCCATAGTCCAAATATGAGGAAATAGTCGTTAAATTTTAGCGAAATTGATGCGACAATAATGCGCCAATAGCACGTTGTAGGATTTAAGAGATTAATAATCACAAGTTTTTGGGAATTTGGTAAATATTTTGAATCTTTGTAATTCAATAGATTAATTAATAAAAACGGAAGAATATGTTTGCTATATTAGAAAATCCCGCTTCGTCCACAGAGAAGATTCTCGGGAATATTCTTCGGAATACGGCCCTTTCCTAATCTTCTTTCTTAATACGTTAAATAACCTACGTTGCTATTGGCTAAAACTTGGCGCTCTAAATAGTAGTCCATTTTTCCAATGTGCTTAGCTTATTATGGAATTTTAAAAATCCAGTTACTTTCAAGTGTTATTATGAAAGCTGGATATGAATGTTATGTTTTAGAAAATTTTATGAATTCAGTAAATAAATATGTCCTTCAGGCGCTGGATAACTATCCTATATATTTGGAGGAGACCATGGAGTCCTTATCCTATGCACTGTCTTATGATGAGTCCAATACAATGGCGCTGTGTTTGATGGGAAGAGTTCACGCCGAGCAGTTGTTTGATTATGAGCAGGCAAAAAGGTATTTCCAGGAAGCTTTGGCGCATAATGTGCAGGCAGTGGAAGTATATCCTTATTTTATTCAGACATTGATTGATATGGGAGAATATGAAGCTGCAAAAAAAACGATTAAATTTGCTTTGACACTTCCGGCGATGCCCTTAGCAGGGATCTGGATAAAGAAAGCACTTCTATTTGAAAAAATGAGAAAATACAAAAAGGCGTTGAAGGCGTTAAAGATGGCGAAACTTGAAAATGTTGATCTTGATTTTTCGTCAAGCCTGAAGTCAATTGAGGATCGGATTAAGGGGAAACAGGAAATTAGTAAAGGAAGTGGGAAAAATAGTAAGAAAGAAAGTAATACTGCTCTTAAGTAGGATCACGATCTGGATACAATTTTAGATTAATATGAGTACAATAAAAAAGCCCTAGGTGAAATTTCACCCAGGGCTTTATCAATATAGTTTAAGAATTATTCTGCTCTTAAGATTTTGGCAGCTTCTACCATAGACTCTAAAGCTGCTTTGGTCTCTGGCCAAGCACGGGTCTTCAATCCGCAGTCAGGATTAACCCAAAGTTGTTCTGCCGGAACTACTGCTTTTGCTTTACGCAATAGATCTACCATCTCGTCTTTGCTGGGTACACGTGGAGAGTGAATATCATAAACACCTGGACCAATATCATTTGGATATTTAAAGTCGCCAGCGAAAGCATTCAATAATTTCATTTGAGAACGTGAAGTCTCGATCGTGATAACATCAGCGTCCATTGCAGCGATATCTTCGATTACATTATTGAATTCTGAATAACACATGTGTGTGTGGATTTGTGTATCGTCTTCTACATTTGAAGAAGAAACACGGAAAGCACGTACTGCCCAGTTCAAGTAATCTTTTTGATCAGCTTTACGTAAAGGTAATCCTTCACGGATAGCTGGTTCATCAATTTGGATAATTTTGATACCTGCTTTTTCCAAAGCTTGTACTTCATCCAAGATGGCCAAAGCAATTTGGTAAGTTGTTGTTGAACGCGGTTGATCGTTACGAACGAAAGACCATTGCAAGATTGTTACAGGCCCTGTTAACATACCTTTCACCGGACGGTTTGTCAATGATTGTGCGTAAGATGACCAACGTACAGTCATGTCCTCTGGACGGTAGACATCACCATAGATAATTGGAGGTTTAACACAGCGAGAACCGTAAGACTGAACCCAGCCGTTTTGTGTGAAAGCGTATCCGGCTAATTGTTCACCGAAGTATTCCACCATGTCATTACGCTCGAATTCCCCATGTACCAAAACATCGATGTCCAATTGCTCTTGAAGACGGATGGTGTTTTCAGTTTCTTCTGCGATTGCTTTATCGTATTCCGCTTGTGTAATAGCACCTTTTTTCAAATCTGCTCTCCATTTACGAACATCTTTTGTTTGTGGAAAAGAACCTATCGTTGTGGTAGGGAATGCCGGCAAATTAAATTTCGCTTGTTGCGCTGCTTTACGGTCTGCAAATGCTGAAGTACGTTTTGCATCGTCATCAGTGATATTGCTTGTACGTGTTTTAACTTCAGGTTTGTGAATTAATGGAGAAGTGCGACGGCTTTCAGCAGCAGCTTTGTTCGCTTCAAAACGTTTCGCTGTTTCCGCACCAACTTCGCCTTCTGCCAGTACAGCTAAGTCTTTCACTTCAGCTAATTTTTGTTTGGCAAAGGCTAACCAATTTTTTACTTCAGCAGGTAATGATTGTTCATTATGCTCATTATCTAGGTCAAAAGGAACATGCAATAACGATGAAGAAGGAGCCACCCAAACGCGGTCTTTTCCTAATGCATCAACTGCTTGCTTGATTTTAACCAATGACTTTTCGTAATCGTTTTTCCAGATGTTACGGCCTTCAACAATACCTAAAGATAATGTCAATGAAGCGGGAACTTTAGCTAAAACGGTATCCAGTTGGTTTTCACCACGGACAAGATCCAAATGTAAAGCATGAATAGGCAAATTAACCGCGATATCTTCGTTATCTTTTAACGCTTCGAAATAAGTGGTAGCGATTAATTTGATGTTTTTTGCTGCTGCAGCTAATTTTTCAAAAGTAGGCTGATATAGCGCTTTTACTTTAGCATCTAAATCCAATGCTAAGAAAGGTTCGTCAATCTGAACATATTGCGCACCAGCTTCAGCTAGTTTAGACAATATTTGCTCGTATACAGGGACAAGTTTATCCAATAAATCGATCCTGTCGAAGCCAGCTTCTTTTTCTTTACCGATTAATAGGTAAGTGATCGGACCAAGTAAAACTGGTTTAGTATCAATGCCCAATGATTTTGCCTCGTTGTATTCATTTAAGAATTTTTCAGAAGTCAATTTAAACTCTTGATCTTTTGTAAATTCTGGTACCATGTAGTGGTAGTTGGTATCTAACCACTTGGTCATTTCCATTGCTGTCACGTCGATGCCCTCTTGTTGGAAACCGCGTGCCATTGCAAAATATAAGTCTAAGCTGTAGTTGTTGTCTACTTTATTCAATAAGGAATGGTAACGGGCAGGAATTGCACCAACCGTAAGGGTTAAATCCAATACTTGATCGTAAAAAGAGAAATCATTGGAAGGGATTAAATCTATTCCAGCATCTTTTTGTGTTTTCCAATTGCCTTCACGTATTTTTTTTGCGGTGTCCAATAATTCCTCAACAGAAGATTTTTTAGCCCAATAGGCCTCATTGGCTTTTTTCAATTCGCGGAACGCGCCCACACGAGGGTAACCTAAATTGTTAGTCAATAACATAATGAATGTTTTTAATATTTTTTTTCAACTATATTTCTTGCTAGAGAGAGAAGGACACACTAGAATTTGGTGACTTCGGCTTATCATTCCCATCTACTAATGGGTAGAATTTAGCACCTTGTCAAGGGACAGGTTGCTAAGGCTTCATCGGGTCTATTCCCTCTGCCTTTCTCTATAAGCGATGCTAAGGTAGCGCAATTATTTTAAAAATGCAAATTTTTTATGAAAGTGCACCTATTTTTTATATTCTACTAAGAATGAAATTCTTTTTTTCTCTTCTTTTCATCGAATCATTCCTTTATTTCATAATTCAATGCATTACAGACAAAAAAATGGGAATGATCGTATGACTCATTCCCACTGTTTTTAGCTTACCAAAAGTTTGTAACCTTTTCCATGCACATTTACAATCTCAACTTTACTATCCTCTTTCAGGTATTTTCGAAGTTTACTGAGAAAGACATCCATACTTCTACCAGTAAAATAGTTGTCATCATGCCATATTTTTAATAAAGCCTCCTCTCTTGTCAATACATCATTTTTCTTTAGGCAGAGCAGGCGTAAAAGTTCAGCTTCTTTAGTCGATAGTTTCTGCATCTGCCCTTTATAGGAAATCTGCTGACTTGTGTAATCAAAGAAATAATCGCCAATTTCAAATTTGTCTGCAACTACCTCTTCTTCTTTATCCCGAACACTGCGTTTTAGCAGGGCATTGATGCGAAGTAACAATTCCTCAACCCGAAACGGCTTAGTGATATAATCATCCCCTCCAAGTTCAAAAGCTTCAGTTTTATCTTCCATCATACCTTTCGCTGTGGCAAAGATTATTGGAACAGTATTGTTTGTTTTTCTGATTTCACGTCCAACAGAGAAGCCGTCTTTCTTAGGCATCATGACATCGAAGATGCAGAGGTCATAGTTATTTTTCTTGAATTGGGATATTGCTTCATCACCATCTGTACATAGTGTGACGTCAAATTTTCCCTTTAATTCGAGATAGTCTTTTAAAAGATCCCCCAAATTAGGATCGTCTTCTGCTAATAATATCTTTTGCATAATGAATACTTTAATTTTAACGAATTCCCTTGATGCTGATAAATCAGCTTCCTCTACCTTTGAAATTCTTTTACAGAGGAAATATACAAAAAAGGAACCTTTTATTTTTTTGTAGGCAAAATTACTTCAAAGGTCGTGCCCTTATCTTTTTCGCTTTTAACCGTAATTTTTCCGTTCAGTCTCCTCAGAATATCTTGTACATAACTTAGACCAAGACCAAATCCTTTTACATTGTGGACATTGCCTGTCGGTATCCGGTAAAATTGGTCAAAAATCTTTTGCAGGTGATCTCGGCTCATACCGATACCGTTGTCAGCTATAGTGACCACAATACTATCACCGACGTTTTTTGATTGTATACTCACATGTAGATCACCTTTATTGTATTTAATTGCATTATCCAATAGGTTATAAAATACGTTTGAGAAATGCAGTTCGTCGCCAACGACGACATCTTTCGTGGCTGCCAGATCAATACTGAATTTTCCGCCAATATTTTGCATTCTCAGTTGCATACTGTCCGTAACAGCAGAAACAAGATCGTTAATATGAACATCTACCTGATCTAGTTTTAAGGTTTCTTTTTCTAATCGGGCTAAATCAAGTACACGTTCAATGTGATTTCCTAACCTAACGTTCTCGTCGTAGATGATATTGGCTAATTTTTGAACGCGTTTATGATCGGCATTGATATCGGGGTCCTTAAGCGATTCACTAGCAATCATGATAGTCGCAACTGGCGTCTTAAACTCATGTGTCATATTATTGATAAAATCGGTTTTCATCTCCGAAACTTTCTTTTGTCTAAAGATGATAATCAGCGTGTATGCAAAACACCCCACCAATAAAAAAAGTAGCGCAAGCATAGGCAAAAGTAGATAACCCATATTATCTGCGATGATCGCCTTTTTGTTTGGGAAATAAATCGTTAATTTTCCCGGTGCAGCACCAATGTCGCCTTTAAAGAGAGCAGTGGAGTACCGGGTTGTATTTGAAGGATTTTTTAAAGCCGCTTCGTCAAGGATATTATTGAGTAAAATATTGTTTGTGCTCCATATTTCGATATTAAATGGCGCTTTAATGTCGCGTTGAGCCAATTCCTCTTTGATAAGCTCTTGAACGATGATAATATTCAGTCGATCTTTCAATGGGCGTTTAGCTAATTCCATTCCAATAGCGACATCTTCAATATAGTCAGCCTTTTTACCCCCCAACATGGCAACAGAATCATAAACGTTAAACCCCGACCAAGAGTTCTTTTTATTAAGCACATCCAGTCTTTTTTCTAAATCAGCGATCGTTTTTGTAAGTTTTGCATTCTCTCTTGGAGGTAAGGTGGCTACCCTGAATTTGGTTTGCTGATCAACCAGGCCATCGAGCAAAGGAATAACAAAGCGCGTACTATCATCTTTTCCGCTCACCTGATCATCTACCTTCGATGCGTTTAGCATGATGAAGGCTTGTACTAAATTGTCATCGGTAAGCTCATTTGAAACAGAAAATTTGATGTATTTTTGGTACTCCGGTCTCTTGATGTATGTTTCATAAAATGAATTTTTAATTTCGATGACATTCGGATATAACGCACGTAATTGATCTTCTTGCTCTTTGAAGTTGGAGAAAATAGTATGCTGCTTGTTTTTTAACTCTTCAATTCTATATTGGATTTCGAGTTGCTCGGCTAAAAGGCGTTGTTTTGCCTGCTCTTGTTTGGATTTTTCAAGATTTCGTTCCTGTTGAACTTTAGCAAAGTCAACAACTTCCCGCCGTTCCAACTTTCCCGCAACAGCTGTTATCGCAGCATTCACGGATTCATCAAACAATTGGGATTTTTGACGATAAGAATCTCTTAAAAAATAGAATTGCATAGCCAAAACACCGATAAGGGCCAATGACATCAGTCCAATGATTAATACAATGCTATTTTTCTTCATTTGAATAGAGGGTTAAATAAATATAATTTTTACTGTATCACAAAGTTTATAGCGTATCGTTTGTTTCCATTTGCATATTTATCCTGAGGCCTACTTCTGATAGCCCCATGATTGACAGCTCATTTTCTAAATTGTTACAAATATAAAGATGCTAATGTGTTTTGAAGCCGTTTTAACAATGTTTAACAGCGATCTATTTAAAAATAGATGTGGTTGTTTGTAAATTAGTGTGGGTAATAGCTTATATGAAGAATTTTACCGTATTATAGATATATAATCTAATTAAGCTAATGTAAGCTATTTTCATTTCAATTTAAGATAACCAAGAGTCAATAAGCATGGATAAAGCATATGCTGATCCCACATGAGCTTTGGGACTCTTAAAAAAAAGGATATAGAGATGAAAAATTACGTATTATCATTGGTATTGGCTTCTATCGGTCCCGTTGCTTTGGGGCAAGAAGCTAAGGTGAAACCGCAGCTTCCTCTAGTGGAGGAAAAGAAATCGAAAATGCCTATTCTAAAATTAGACTCCTCAGATGAGAAGTATCACATGCCCGTTAAAAAGTTAAGGCGTATGGATAGTCTAGCTCCGATGCCCGGGACGGAAAAGATGCCTAAAGCAGATGGACAAGCTGCTGATCTTCCGCTCAAACGAATAAGCGATTCACTGAAGATGGAGGGCTTTAAATTAAAGATAGATTCCTTATATAAAAACAGACAAAAAAAATAGCGTTCCAAATAGAACGCTATTTTTTTTGTCCATATGTTTACCTTCTACAACTGGGAAACACGGATTGTATTTGTTTTACCTTTTTCGATCAACGGAGTTGAAGCGGTATTAATAATGATCGCTCCGGGCTGAACGTAGTTGTTTTTTACAATAAATTTGTTAACATCATGGATAGATCCGTCGGTGCTTTCGAACTTGTCATAAATAAAAGTTTTTACGCCCCAAAGTAAGCTGAGCTGTTTTAGCAATTTTTGTGTTCCTGTAAAAACTAAAATATCAACATTTGGTCTATAACTGGTAATTTCAAATGCTGTTGCTCCTGAAGATGTCAATACAGCAATTGCAGAAGCATTTGTTTTTTGAGCAAGATAGACTGAGGAAGCACAGATAGCATCAGGAATAAGTGTACCATCGTGGATTTCACTAACTTTCTCATTATAATAAGGATAAGAAGTTTGTTCCACGTGAATAATGATTTTGCTCATTGTTTCGATCACAATTTCAGGGAATTCACCTACAGAAGTTTCTCCACTTAACATAACGGCGTCAGCCCCATCTAATACAGAGTTGGCTACGTCATTTACTTCTGCACGTGTAGGACGAGGTGTAGTGATCATGCTTTCTAACATTTGCGTTGCAATGATCACTGGTTTAGAAAGATCTCTACATTTTTGTACAATGATCTTTTGAAGTCCTGGTACTTCTTCCATGGGAAGTTCGACACCTAGATCTCCGCGAGCAACCATAACAGCATCTGTTGCTTCGATAATTGCATCAATATTTTCGATCGCTTCAGGCTTTTCAATTTTTGCGATTATGCGCGCATGACTTCCTTTTGCTGCGATGATTTTTTTACATTGGGCAATATCTTCTGCTGAGCGTACAAATGACATGGCTATCCAGTCTGCACCATGGTCCAAAGCAAAGTTCAGGTTATCTAAATCTTCTTCTGTCAATGAAGGAATAGATACTTTGGTATTTGGTAAATTAACACCTTTACGCGAAGTAAGGACACCACCGTGTACGACTTCACAAGTAACTGTATCTTTATGATTGGTCTCTAAAACACGAAGTTGAAGTTTTCCGTCGTCAAGTAAAATGATTTCGTTGGCTTCAACATCGTTTGGAAAGTTTTCGTATGTAATGTAAATTCTGTTTTCGTCTCCGATAAGTTCGTGTGTGGTGATTTCAACTTTTGAACCGTTAACCAGAACAGCTCCACCTTCTTTCATTTTTCCGATCCGAATTTTCGGACCTTGTAAATCGGCTAAGATGGCAACATTGAATCCTGTTTCATTATTTATTGCATTTATAGTTTCGATTACCTTAAGGTGATCTGCCTGGCTGCCATGAGAGAAATTCAACCGACACACATCAACCCCTTTAGCAATCATGTTGGTCAAAACTTGTTTGTCTGCCGAGGCAGGGCCTAATGTTGCGACAATTTTAGTCCTTTTTTGAACTTTTTCCATCTGTTATTTTGTATTTTAAATGTTCTTCATTAATCACAACAGATAGCGAGCTATGTTGTTGTGTTTTGTCAAAACTAAATCGAATTAATTTAGATCTAAACGGAAGTGTATTTGCTACACTAACCTACAGTTTGCTAAAATATGAGATTTTCTTTAGATTTCAATATTTTTGGTGATATTTCTTTTGCGATGACGACTTCGGGTAATTTGCTGATCCTTTTGATCATATGCGCTACATCTTCTTCGCAGATGAAGTTTTTGATAATGATAAAAAAATCAAAGTGCGGGTTTTCAGGAATTAAATAAGTTCCTTCGATGCTCTTATTGTTGATTAGGAAATATTCTGTGTCAGCGTCGGGTATAAGATAATGAAAAGCAGTGAAGTGGTAGTTGATTTTTTTCTTTGGGTCAAAGACAATATGATATTCTAGCTCCTCTTCGGATTTATTTTTTTGTCGTCCGTCATGATCATATTTGCTCTCCTTGCCTCTGGAAAAATTCAGGTTAGTCTCCTTGTTGATGAAGTGACAGAGTCGGTAATCTTTCAACGGGCAGGTGATGGCGAGTAGGGTGAAATCCAACTCTTCTTCCATGTCCATGTCTAATCTTGTTACTAACTTATTGACCACTTTAATGCTTAAATTTATCTCCCTTTTATAACGAAGGTACTAATAATTTTAAGGTTGGAATATACTTTTTGTGTAAAATTTGAGTTAATTAGCTGAGTGTTTGGAATACAAAATATTTTTTGTTATACTTGAACTAAGTTAATATAGAGTGGGTTAGCTAGTATAATACGCGAATTAGTTCGGTCGCCTAACATGGTGACTTTCATCTAAATATCAATTTAGGTTTGAATTTTGATGAAATTTATTTTTCTTTGCACAGATTTATTAAACAATTAAACTATAAAATCATGTCAGATATCGCTTCAAGAGTAAAAGCAATTATCGTTGAAAAATTAGGTGTTGACGAAAACGAAGTAACACCAGAAGCTTCATTCACTAATGATTTAGGTGCTGATTCACTTGACACTGTTGAGTTGATCATGGAGTTTGAAAAAGAATTCAACGTTGCTATTCCTGATGATCAAGCAGAGACTATTGGTACTGTTGGTCAAGCAATCGCTTATTTAGAAAAAAACGTTAACTAACTAATTTAATTAGGCTAATCGTAATAAATGGAGCTTAAAAGAGTAGTAGTAACAGGATTAGGCGCCCTTACACCAATTGGTAATACCGTCTCAGCTTACTGGGAGGCTTTAATAAATGGTGTAAGCGGGGCTGCTCCTATTACGCATTTTGATGCGTCAAAATTCAAAACTCAGTTTGCGTGTGAGGTAAAGGGGTTTGATCCACATGATTTTATGGATCGTAAGGAAGCTCGTAAAGTCGATCCTTTTGTACAGTATGCAATTGCGTCAACGGATGAGGCAATTAAAGATGCTGGCTTAGATTTTGAAAAATTAGATACAAACCGTATCGGAGTAATTTGGGGTTCAGGAATTGGGGGCTTAACAACCTTTACTGAAGAAGTTGCAAATTTTGCAAAAGGAGATGGAACCCCGCGTTTCAATCCTTTCTTCATTCCTAAGATGCTCGTTGATATTGCTCCAGGACATATTTCTATGCGTCATGGTCTTCGTGGACCTAACTTTTCTGCAGTGTCGGCTTGTGCGTCAGCTACCAATGCAATGATAGATGCTTTCAACTATATTCGTATGGGGAAAGCTGATGTGATTGTTACGGGTGGATCCGAGGCAACAGTTAATGAAGCTGGAATTGGTGGATTTAATGCAATGCACGCTTTGTCAACTCGGAATGACGATCCAAAAACAGCCTCACGCCCTTTTGATAAGGATAGAGATGGTTTTGTTTCTGGTGAAGGTTCAGGTGCTTTGATTTTAGAAAGTTTAGAGCACGCTTTGGCACGTGGAGCAAAAATCTATGCAGAGATTGCTGGTGGTGGAATGAGTGCTGATGCACATCATATCACGGCCTCGCATCCTGAAGGTTTGGGTGCTAAACTAGCCATGACAATGGCAGTCAACGATGCAGAGATGGATTTTTCAGATATTGATTATATCAATGTTCACGGAACATCTACTCCTGTTGGTGATATTAGTGAAACTAAGGCTATTGTCGATTTGTTCGGTGAACACGCATATAAACTGAATATCAGTTCAACTAAATCAATGACTGGGCACCTTTTGGGAGCTGCAGGAGCGATAGAAACTATTGCTTCTATTCTTGCTGTCCAAAATGATATTGTCCCACCGACAATCAATCACTTTACGGATGATCCAGAAATTGATAATAAATTGAACTTTACATTCAATAAAGCGCAAAAACGAACTGTTAACGCAGCATTGAGTAACACATTTGGTTTCGGAGGGCATAATGCTACCGTTATTGTGAAAAAATATAAAGCTTAATGTTTGATCCTTCAAACATGGTTTGATAATATGAGCTAGCGACAGGTTCTTTAATTAGGACTTGTCGCCTTATTTTTAGAAGAGATGCCTTTTGCTAGGATATATAAATTATATATTTCGCCGGAGCGGGAATACGTTAGAAAACTAAAAAACCTGCTTGGATTTGTGCCCGGAAATGTACACTTGTACAAAATGGCTTTCAGACATAAGTCTGTGGCTATTACAATTAAAGAGGGCGCAAAGAATAGCAACGAACGTTTGGAATTCTTAGGTGATGCTGTTTTGGGTTCGGTTGTCGCCGAATTGTTATTTAAGAAATATCCTTATAAAGATGAAGGTTTCTTGACCGAAATGCGCTCGAAGATTGTCAGTAGAGCAAATCTGAATCAGCTGTCCCGAAAATTAGGATTTAATGAACTGATTCAGTTCGATGCACGAATGATCAGTTTTCCGAATAAACAAGGGTCGTTACTAGGCGATGCTTTCGAAGCATTAATAGGAGCCGTATATCTCGATAAAGGCTATGTTTTTACAAAAAGCTTCCTGCTAAATAGAATCATTAAGCAGCATGTTGATATTCTTCTATTGGAACAGACTGAAACAAACTTTAAAAGTAGGTTGATTGAATGGTGTCAGCATACGGGCAAAGAGATCGTATTTCAGCAAACAGACAATCCGCAGGGTGAATCTTCTAAAATGTTTAGTATTGAAGCCGTCGTTGATGGTGTGGTATGCGGACTAGGTCGCGATTTCAATAAAAAATCTGCAGAGAAATCAGCTGCGGAGAAAGCCTGTGAATTCCTTAAAATTCTAGAAGTAGAATAAAGGATTTTATTAACTTTGCCAAATATGGCAGTAGTAAAACCTTCTTTGGCAAAAGGAACGCGTGATTTTTCGCCTTCCGAAATGATCAAACGCAACTATATTTTCGATACACTGAAAACGGTATTCAGAAAATATGGCTATAGTGAAATACAGACCCCTTCATTTGAAAATTTAACAACACTTACCGGTAAATATGGCGATGAGGGTGATAAGCTGATCTTTAAGATTCTTAATTCGGGTGATTACATGGCAAAAGCGCCAGACAGCCTGCTTCAAGATAAAAATTCCAATAAACTCATTCCACATATTTCAGAGAAAGCGCTAAGATATGACCTTACTGTGCCTTTTGCACGTTACGTCGTAATGCACCAGAATGATATTGCTTTACCATTTAAGCGTTTTCAAGTACAACCCGTATGGCGTGCTGATCGTCCACAGCGCGGAAGATATCGTGAGTTTTATCAATGTGATGTGGATGTGGTTGGATCTGAAAGTTTACTGAATGAAGCAGAGTTCATTCTGATTTATCAAGAGGCCTTCGAGCGTTTTGGACTGAAAGACTTTACTATTAAAATCAACAACCGGAAAATTCTATCAGGTATTGCCGAAATTATCGGAAAGCCGGAGTTGATTGTCGATATGACTGTAGCGATCGACAAATTGGATAAAATCGGCTTGGATGGAGTCAACAAAGAATTGCTTGAGAGAGGCTTTACAGAGGCGGATCTTGCTATTTTAAAACCTATCATTTTATTGGAAGGCTCGAATGAAGAGAAACTGTCTTCCTTAAAAGCGATTTTAGCAACTTCTGCTGTCGGTTTAATCGGTATTGCGGAAATTGAAGAAGTATTTGATTATGTCGGCAAATTAGGTGCTGAAGAAAAGTTGCTTAATCAAATCATAGATCTGGACATTACATTGGCTCGTGGTCTAAATTATTACACGGGTTGTATTTTTGAGGTCAAGACCAATGAGGTTGCTATGGGAAGCATCGGTGGCGGCGGTCGTTATGATGATCTCACAGGGATGTTTGGACTGAAGGGGTTGACCGGAGTCGGGGTTTCTTTTGGTGCTGACCGAATTTATGATGTACTCGAAGAATTGAATCTTTTTCCAACCGGTAAAGCAGAAACCACAAAACTTCTTATTATTAATTTTGATAAGCAACTCGAAGTGTATACACTTCGCTTACTGAACAAACTTCGTCAAGAAAATATTGCTTCGGAACTTTATGCTACTCCTGTAAAATTGAAAAAGCAAATGGGGTATGCGGATGGTAAAGGAATTCCCTATGTGTTATTGGTAGGGGAAGAAGAGGCTGCTTCGGGGCAATTGTCTTTAAAAGACATGGAAAGTGGTGAGCAAATAAAGCTTACTGAAAGTGAGCTGATCCAAAAACTTCGATAACGAGCAGTTTGTGTAAAATAGATTAAGCCAAATGATTATTAAGTCGTTTGGCTTTTTTATTTTCATAAGTTTTTGATTTATTTGGTTGTGCCGTTCATTTATTTGTAATCAAATGCTTTATACTTTAAATCAAATGTCTTAGAAGTGTCTTAAAGTAGAAATAAAATTGATTTTTGGACAAGGAAATTCGTCCAAAATTATTAGATTTGTAGTCTAGAATAGTAAGAAAATCAAAACTTTGAAATGAGTTCAACACCTATAACAAAAGAGACATATTTGGAGTGGTATAAGTCGATGTTACTTATGCGTAAGTTTGAAGAAAAAGCAGGTCAACTTTACGGACAGCAAAAGATTCGTGGTTTCTGTCACTTGTACATAGGACAAGAAGCAGTTGTCGCTGGAACGATGTCGGTTATTAAACCTGAAGATTCTTTAATCACTGCTTATCGTGATCACGCCCACGCTTTAGCTAAAGGCGTTTCTGCCAATGCTTGTATGGCTGAATTATATGGAAAGATCACAGGTTGTTCCAAAGGTAAAGGAGGCTCTATGCACTTCTTCTCCAAAGAGCATAAATTCATGGGTGGCCATGGTATTGTTGGTGGTCAGATTCCTTTAGGTGCTGGTATTGCATTTGCTGAGAAATATCTTGGTACAGATAATGTGAACATCTGTTATATGGGCGACGGAGCTGTACGTCAAGGTGCATTCAACGAAACACTTAACATGGCGATGTTGTGGAAATTGCCTGTTATTTTTGTTTGTGAAAACAATGGTTATGCTATGGGTACGTCTGTACAACGTACAACTAATATGCAGGATATTTACAAGATGGGCTTGGGCTTTGATATGCCTTCAGCTCCAGTAGATGGAATGGATGTTGTTGCTGTACATAACGCGATGGATGAGGCTGTTCAACGTGCTCGTGCGGGCGAAGGACCTACATTCTTGGAAATTCGTACTTATCGCTACAAAGGACACTCGATGTCTGATCCAGCGAAGTATCGTACTAAAGAAGAACTGGAAGCTTATAAAGACCGTGATCCATTGTTGTCGACTAAACATGCTATCTTAGAAAACAACTATGCTGATGACGCTTGGTTTGCTGAAGTAGAAGCTGATGTGAAAAAAGTAGTTGAGGAATCGGTTAAATTTGCAGAGGAATCTCCTTATCCAACTGTAGATGAGTTGTACAAAGATGTCTATGTACAACAAGACTATCCATTTATTTTAGATTAATACTCTTTAACTTGATAATATAACAAAGAATGGCTGAAGTAGTAAGAATGCCGAAAATGAGCGATACAATGACCGAAGGGGTTATCGCGAAATGGCACAAAAAAGTTGGTGATAAAGTGAATTCTGGCGATTTAGTAGCAGAGATCGAAACGGACAAAGCTACTATGGACTTTGAGTCTTACCAAGAAGGAACTCTTTTATATATTGGTCCTAAAGAAGGCGAAGCAGTAGCTATTGACGCTGTTATTGCAGTTTTGGGAGAACCAGGAGAAGATTTTCAAGCGCTGTTGAGCGGAGATGCTCCTGAAGCTGAGAAAGCACCAGAAAAAACTGAAGACAAAAAAGAAGAAGAAGTTTCTGCTCCAGAATCTTCGGCAAGTACAGTAACTCCTGAGGAATTAGGATGTACCGTAATCACAATGCCGTTGTTGAGTGATACCATGAAAGAAGGTGTTATTGCACAATGGAACTTCAAAGTTGGTGATACGATCAAATCTGACGATGCCATTGCAGATGTAGAAACGGATAAAGCTACGATGGAAGTTACTGCCTATGCTGACGGTACCTTGTTATATGTAGGTCTTGAAGCTGGAGAAGCTGCAAAGGTTAACGACATTATAGCAATCGTTGGTCCTGCTGGAACTGACATTACTCCTTTGTTGAATCAAAAATCTGATGCGCCAAAGGCCGAGACGACTGAAGCTCCTAAAGCTGATGCTACTTCAACTGCATCATCTCCTGCGGCACCGACTGTTAGCAACGACGATTCTCGTGTGAAGGCTTCACCTTTAGCACGTAAAATTGCGCAAGAAAAAGGGATCAACTTAAGTGATATTAAGGGTTCTGCAGATGGTGGCCGTATTGTGAAGAAAGACGTTGAGTCATTCGTTCCTGCTGCTGCACAACCTGTAGAGACTAAATCCGCAGCTGCTCCTGCAGAAGCAAAAGCGATTACTTTACCTACGTATGTTGGGGAAGAACGTTACACGGAAAAACCAGTTAACCAAATGCGTAAAACTATTGCGCGTCGTTTGGCTGAGTCATTGTTTACCGCACCGCACTTCTATTTGACAGTATCTATAGACATGGATAATGCTATGGCTGCTCGAGCTCAAATCAATGAAGTTGCTCCAGTAAAAGTTTCTTTCAATGACATCGTTGTAAAAGCTGTCGCTGTTGCATTGAAAAAACATCCTGCTGTAAACTCTTCATGGCAAGGCGATAAAATACGTTTCAATGAGCATACCAACATTGGCGTAGCCATGGCTGTTGAGGATGGTTTATTAGTTCCTGTTGTACGGTTCGCAGATGGCAAATCATTGTCTCATATCTCTGCAGAAGTAAAAGACTTCGCTCAAAAAGCGAAAGCTAAAAAATTACAACCTGCCGATTGGGAAGGATCTACATTTACTGTTTCCAACCTAGGGATGTTCGGAATTGACGAATTTACATCCATCATAAACTCTCCAGATGGGGCAATCCTTTCTGTTGGAGCAATTCAGGCTGTTCCTGTTGTTAAAAATGGCGCAGTAGTTCCGGGTAATGTAATGAAAGTAACATTGGGCTGTGATCACCGTGTGGTAGATGGCGCAACTGGAGCTGCATTTTTACAGACATTAAAATCTTTGGTTGAAAATCCAGTAAGATTGTTAGCATAGTCCTTTAACAAAGGAATGAAAGCCACTTTAGCAATAAAGTGGCTTTTTTTGTTTTTTTAATTAGTTTAAGCTCGTTGAAGCGAAAGGCTGGCCATTTAATCTTGGGAATGCCATCGAGATGTTGCACCTAAAAAGGCTTGAATGTTTTTAAAAGGAAGACCGTAGCAAGTAGACTAGGTAACATAAACGATGAATAACAATATAGTGAGGAAAAAATTCGTTTTTTTATACTAAAATCTTCATTTTAGCATTATTATCAATACGCTTGATCTTCGATTACTAACTTCGATAATTTTATATCATTTAATAGAAGAGAAATAGGTGATATTTATTGATATACAATACAGATAATACAAAAATCCGGGAGACATCATATAGTGAAATTATTTTTTTTAAAGGGAATGGTCGCTCTTTTGTTGGCATCTACAGTTGCCTGTAGCTCAAAAGAGAAAAAGCAGAAGGAAGCAGCAATAGCGCAGGCAAAAGTAGATAGTACAAGACTGGTTTATAATCCCAATAATGCAGATCTGAAAATCGATGCTTTTATGAAGAATCTTCATTCAAAAGCTGCATTCAACGGAAATGTTCTTATTGCCAAAGATGGAAAAATTTTATATCAAAATACATTTGGCTGGGCTAATTACCTAAAACGGGATAGCCTAAAAATTGACGACAAATTTGAGTTGGCTTCCGTTTCTAAACCGCTTACAGCCGTGGGGACTTTAAAGTTGGTGGAGGCTGGAAAGTTGCGCCTCGATCAAACGATCAATGACTTTTATCCTGATTTTCCATATCCAGGCATTACCATAAAAATGTTATTGACTCATCGTTCGGGATTACCTAATTATGTCTACTTTTCAGAAAAACACTGGCCTGATCGTAAGAAGGGGATGACTAATCAGGATGTAATGAAAATGCTGACCGAGTTTAAGCCTAATCGCTATGGGGCACCAGGGGGACGTTTTTTTTATAATAACTCGAACTTTATGGTCTTAGGAGCTATTATAGAGAAGGTGTCAAAGCAAGACTACGCTACTTATATGAAAGATAGTGTGTTCAATGTTGCAGGGATGACAAATACGGCTGCACTTTCAAAGGCTGTATATGATAAGATTCCTACCAACGTTATTGGACACGATAAGATATGGAGGAGATCCGTTGTACAAAATTTTCAGGATGGACCACTCGGTGACAAGGGGATCTATAGTACCGTTCGTGATCTTTATCGCTTTGACCTCGCTTTGAGGGATGGAAGGTTGTTAAAACAGTCCACATTAGATTCGGCATACAGAGGATATCCCGATGCGAAAAAAGGGATTTTTAGCTATGGTTATGGCTGGCGTACGTTTGAGCATGGCAATGAACATATTGTCTACCATACAGGTTGGTGGCACGGTTTTAGACATATTTACGTAAGAGATCTAAAAAGAAATATTGTTATTGTTCTGCTTTCTAATATGACTAATGGAAGTTTGGTTAAATTGGATGAGCTTTATAAAATCTTGGGAATGCCCATATTGCGTAAAAATGCCTATAGTAGTCACGGCGATTTTATCATTGATGAGTAAGTTTCCGGGGGCGATCAATAGGTGATATAAACGAATATAAAAATGAAAAAAACATTGATTTTGGGTGCTAGTAGCAACCCTTCTCGTTATTCGAATAAAGCCGCAAATATGCTGCATAGGTATGGACATGATATTGTTAATATTGGTCTGAGTGGTGGTGAAGCAGCTGGAGTTTCTATTGAAAAGAAAGGCGTGGTCTACCCCGATATTGATACTGTGACGATGTACGTCGGTGAACATAATCAGAAAGAATATTATGACTATATTTTGGCAACGAAACCGAGACGGATTATATTCAATCCAGGCGCAGAGAATCCTGAATTAGAGCAGCTCGCAATGGAGCACGGTATTAAAACTGAAAGAGCCTGTACCCTGGTTTTATTGAGTACAGGACAATTTTAGATTTTAGATTTCCGAAGCAGTTCAACCGATAAGTACTTTGTGATAAAATAGTTTGTAAGACCCACAGTATTGCTGTCCAGATTCAAGCTGGAAACTTTTATTTCACAGTGTTCTTTCAATATTGCCATGGTATACGAATTAATAGCCTGTTGTATCGGAATAGTGATCAATTCATTTGCTTTTGCAATTTTTCCACCTAACACGATTAATTCCGGATTGAGCAATTGTATCAGCGATGCGAATGCTTTTCCAAGATTTGTGCCCAGTTTGGAAATCTGATTGATTGCAAATTGATCCCCTTTATTTGCAGCTTCAATAATATGAGTTGGTGTTAAATGTTGTAGATCTTCTGCTAGTAATTCATTTAATTTAGTCAGTTCTCCTTTTTGGATTTCCTGCTTGGCATTGTTAACCAATGCGATGCCCGAAGCAACAGTCTCTAGGCAGCCTCTTTTTCCACAGTAACAAAGTTCACCGTTGTCGATAAAAGGCATGTGACCCACTTCACCAGAGTAGCCATCCCGGCCAAGATATACTTCACCATTTGATACAATTCCTAAACCTATTCCCCAATCCATTAAAATAATCAGGCTGTTTTTGGTGTTTTTTGCCAAACCAAATTTCAATTCAGCGTACGCTGCTCCTTTAACATCATTCAGAATGAAGACTGGCTTTTTATATTTAAGCTCGAAATAGTCGGAAATAGATTGATTTTCATCGTGTAAAAATGTCTCATTGGTACCTTCTTCTGCATTGATCAATCCAGGCATGCCAATAATCAATCCTGTCAAGTTTTCGATATCAACAGATTTATCGATCAGGTATTGATCAATAATTTGTGTAATGGTTACTAGATTTTCTGCATTGCGGGATAATTCATTTTCAAGCTCGATCGTTTCTGCAATTACATGCTGATTATTATCCATGATGCTCATAGTAATCGAGAAGCGTTGAAGCTCAATCGATAAAACCTGAAACAATCCATCCCGTAATTTATATAAATTAGGTTTGCGCCCACCAATAGATTCTCCTTTGTCAAATTGACGTATGAAATCATCTTCCAGTAATTCTGCGATCAAGCTATTCACTGTAGGCAGGCTTAAATACAGGTTTTTAACAATGTCATTTACCGATACAGATCCTAATTCGGCTATTAATTTTATAATGGAGAGTTTATTGAATAGATTTTTCTTTTCAGGTTTACTCTCCAACTTTTTGTTAATCAGTAAATTTACGGCTTTAGTCATAAAACATCATATTTTTGAAATAGAATCCTCAGGGCTTTAATTTAGCAAAAGTTTTGGAATCATTTGGTTATTTTCTTAATCGGTAAGTAAGTTGGCTATTTAGCAAAAAGGGGATAAGATACCTTATCCCCCCGCTGCTTATACATCTATACTATTTGAGTTTTTTTACCCGAATGTCTTTGAAGAATACTTCAGTACCGTGCCCCAAGAATCCGATATGACCAGACGTACGTTTAAGTCCAGGATGTTGTTTTCCGTCCAGGGTACCGTTTTTACTTGCCTCTGCGATATCTGCATCCACAATGACAGTACCATTCAGGGTAACTTTGATGCGATTCCCTTTCACGATTATTTCTTCAGCGTTCCACTCACCAACTGGTTTTAAGTAGCCTTTTTTAGCAGGAACAACGCCATAAATTGAACCGTGATATTGATACTGTTTCAAGTCTTTATAGACATCTGCATCATCATCCAGCACCTGGATCTCCATGGATTCATAGGCGGCGTCTCCTTCCAAAGGTGCTCGTATTCCTACGCCATTGTTGGCTCCGGGAGTCAATTTGAAGTCGAAGCGGAAAATGAAGTCAGCGTATTCTTCTTTTGTATAAAGATTGCCACCAAATTTTGCATTTGGGTATACCCAGATATAACCTTCGTCATTGATCACATAAGCTTGGTTTTCTGTCCACTTGTCGAGATTTGTTCCATCAAAAAGTACTTCAAAACCTTCTTTTTTCTCTTGATCGTTCAACTTAAAGATTTGTTTTCTTGGGAATTCCTTGATAAAGAGATCTCTATAATAGACGACCGAACCATGCGCTTGTAATTCAATTTGTTCAGTGGGGAAGATTGATTGGTTTCTATCCCAGTAGTTTTCGAGAGGGACATTATCGGTTACCAACTGCCCGTTTAACCAAACTGTGACTTTATCGTCCACCATCTTGATTTTAAACGTATTCCATTCACCAGTAGCATTATCGGCAACTTTCAGGGGTTTGCTTTCATTTTTCTGGTTGTTATACAATCCGCCAGATCCCACTTGGGCGCCTACTCTTGTATTGGCGATATCCCAAATTTGTACTTGCGGCGTGCCTCTCAGGTAAATGCCAGCATCACCCTCTATTCCACCATAGTTTTCCAATTTCCAGTCTACCAGCATTTCGAAGTCACCATATTGTTTTACGGTTGCGAGATTGTCACCTTTTCCGCTGAATACAATTTGACCATTGGCTGCTGTCCAGCCTTTGCGCATGATATCGTCCGCTTTAGCTTGCGCTGTTGCTAAAGTTTTTTCGTTCATCTTACTGCGTTTGATCGGGTCGGCGACCAATCCTTTCCAGCCAGTGAGATCCTTTCCGTTGAAAAGAGCGACATAGCCTTCTTTGATGGGCATTTCAGCAAGATAACGAACAACAGCTTCTTTGAGATATCCACTTTCGCTACCGGACAATTTACCGATTACCTGTTCCAAAACTTCTCTGACCTTCTTACCGTAGAATTTATTGTCCATTGCAATGTTCATCGCTACATTAGTTGCTGTTCCGGCAAGTTGAGCATCGTTCATCAGGTCAGCTGCGAAAACGAAAGACTGATATGTTCCTGTTGGTTGCAATGCCGATAGCGCAGCTCTTTTCTGTTCTGCTGTTTTGGCGACACTGAATGCATCTCGCAACAATAAAGTTTTCTGTTCAGGTGTATTTGAAGAAGAAGAGATTGATTTGATCAATCCTCTGTATACTGTATTGAAAAGATTATCGTCTTTTTCTGTTCTGGATAGTGTTATTAATTCTGGTAACGCGTTTGCGGAAGACCAGGTAGCCAACGACTCGATTGCTGCTGATCGTAGACTTGTGTTAGAGTTGTTAAGATATGCAGTTACAGCTTTCAATGACTGTGCGTCGCCCAGTCCAGCAAAAATAGGGAAATATTTGGCGGTATTTGTCGCGGCTGAGTTCGATAGGCGAGCGGCGATTTTTTCAGTTAATCCTTTTGAATCTGCGCTCGACCGAATCACGTTGACTAGGGCACGTTGCAATAGCGCAGCAGATTTACTGTCTGTCGTATTGTTTAATCTATTGAAGAGTTCTTCTAAATCTGCTTCCTGCGCTACATTGGGGAGAGCTTTATTGATCCCTTCTTCTACAGCAGGATTTACACTTTTTATTGCCAATACAGCTTTGGATGACGCATTATTGGAACGTTTACTCAAAATGTCCAGCAATTGAATCTTCTTGTCGTCGTCTACATTTGCAAGGGCATTGTTGACATCGGTAACGACATTTGCATCTTTAGATGAGAGGATCAATGCCTTTACCGAATTGTTGAATTGTTGGTCGGTATTAAGAGCTTGGATTAAAGTATTGGTTTCTTTTCCCTGTGAAAGCGTATTTAATGCACTCAATCCAGCCAATTTAGTTGCCGGAGACTCAGTCTTATTGACTAACCCATGGATTAGCTTTAAGCTGCTTGCAGAACCATTGTGCGCTAAATAGTTCAATACACTTTCTTGAACTTCCGGTGTACTTTTGCTCGCTAAAGCAAGCAAGCTTTTTGCGTCACTGCCTTTGCCATATTTTCCGAGTAATTGCAATGCGATATTCCGGTAGGCATCATTATCGCTCTTTACTGCAGCCAATAAGTTCTTTCGCTGTTTCGCTGGGTCAATTGTTGTCAATAATTTGAGCGATGCAATCTGACCGTTGATCGATTTTGCTTTTTGGGATTCCTGGAAAAATTTGTTCAGAAACTTGATCGCATCTTGATCATGCTTGTTGTCGATCAGTGCTTGGGCATAGTCAATGCCAAGTCCAACTGCATCAAATTTGTCGTAGCTATACCCGGCAGCATTTAATTTTTCCTGGAATAGCGATTCAGAAGCTGTGCCCCCGATTTTGCTCAACGCGATTAATGCAGTCCGTTGGAAGCCATCCGAATTATATTTTTGTGTCAATCCTAAAATGGCACTTTCGGCATTTTTATCTTTTAGATCTCCGAGCGCGGTAACTAAGGCAATAGTAGTTTTCTCTGTCGTTGACGCAGGCAAAGCTTTTTCTAATGCTGCTGTCGACTCAGGGGTACGAATAGATACAAGGGTTCTCGCTGCAGCATCGGCAAGATAATCGTTTGCCAAACAATTTGCGACAGCAGGTATAGCGGTATTATCTGCGCATTGACGTAATAGGCGTAGGGCAAAGACCTGATTTGTTGGTTCACTCAATTGTGCTAGGGATTTTGCCAATCCTTCAACAAAAACTCTTTTTTGTTGCTCTTTACCTGGTTGATTTACATAGAATGAATAGCTGTTTGCCGCAAATTCTATCGGAGCATTATTGCTACCTGGTGCTTTAAGTCCCTTAAGGAAAGTGACAACATCGTCAGCAGAGAAGCCTTCTAGCTCATGCATTGCAAGCAAAAACTTTTCTTTTTCTTCGGCAGGCTGCTGTGCCAATACGTCTGCTATTTTGGTTGCAGTCGTTCTATTTTGTGGTTGCTGAGCGTAGGTTGCACCAGATATAAGAAGCAATACAGTCAGCGAATTGAATATTCTTTTCATTAGGATATCTTTTTAAATAGACCAAGGGCCTCTCATTGGTTGGTGAATTAATCTATTTGCGGCATCGTCGTTAATAAATAGCTCATTTTGGGAGTCGTACTTTAGTGATCGGTTTAGTCGCAATGCTGCTAATCCCATGTTGACCAAAGTACAAGAACGATGTCCATTGATTTCATTCAGTGCAAACTTTTCTCTTGTGCGTACAGATTCCAGGAAGTCGACAATCTGTGGTGCAGGTTCAGGGTATTGTGCAAGCTTTCTTTCCAAATCGGGTATATCAGACTGAAATCCTCTATATAATTTACCTTTTGGTCCTTCGATATAGGCTGCCTTTTCATCCTTTGCATCGCCGTCTAGAATGATCTGGCAACCATCGGTATAAGTAAATGTAATGCGTCGCCATGTACCCACAGCATCCGGATGTTGTTGCGGAGCATCAACATCGACAGTAATGGGACTTTCGTTGTCTTTACCTAAAAAGTATTGAACAGGATCCATATAATGTTGTCCCATATCTCCAAGACCACCGCCATCATAATCCCAATATCCTCTAAAGGTCGTGTGAACACGGTGCTTGTTGTAAGGTTTGTATGGCGCTGGACCTAACCAAAAATCGTAGTCAAGTTCTGCTGGTGCCTTTTCCTCCGGTAAATTTTCCTTTCCTACCCAATAGAATTTCCAGTCAAAACCCGTATGCTTGCTTATCGTGACTTTCAACGGCCAGCCCAACATGCCTGTATCGACTAATTTTTTGATTTTGCTTACGGGAACATTCATGCCATAAAAGTCGTCCTTGAAACGAAACCAGGTATTTAGACGAAAGATATTGCCGTGCTGAGCGATGGCTTCTTTCACTTTTTTACCTTCACCAATAGTTCGCGTCATGGGTTTTTCACACCAGATATCCTTTCCTGCTTTTGCTGCTTCAATAGACATCAATCCGTGCCAATGTGGGGGAGTAGCGATATGCACAATATCTACTTCTGGAGATTTAATCAACTCCCTAAAGTCATGGTATTCCTTCACGCCACCGCCTAAGTCTGCTTGTGCTGCCGCCAGATGAGTTTTGTCCACATCACAAATGGCTACTGTTTTAGTTCCGGCATAGCCAAAGTGTCCACGGCCCATATTGCCGACACCAATGACACCTTTGGTTAGATGGTCGCTCGGAGCAAGATAGCCCTGTCCTCCGAGTACAAAGCGTGGTACGATAGAAAATGCCGCAGCACCGACCACGGATTTTTTTATGAAATCACGCCTTGATGAATTCTGTTCTTTCATTTTGGTTGGATTAGTTGTTTTATAATTGATCCTCTATTAGGCTGTTAAAATTAACGGCATTGGATATTTAGTCTTAAAAATAGATAAAAAACTGATGAATGTAAACTGATAACTAAAATTTTACGTATTGTTTATTTATGTTTTATTAAAAAATGACAAAAGAATAGCTGTGAATCTATTTCTTTCCAATATAGTATGCGATTGTGTACCTACGATGTCATTTTTGTCTGAGAATTGTTACATTTCAGTACAATAGCAAGCCGCCGCGACAATGTGTTAGTCCAGTACGTTTCAATTATACTTAATCGTTTTCGTAAAAGGAGCTTGATTCCGGTAAAATATTGCAGCATCTTTATTGTCGCTCTGATAGCAAATCCTAAAAGATGAATTCAAGAATACCAATTTTTTGGATTGTAGAATAGGTTGTAAAATCATATGGATGTAGCTAGAAGCTGCACTTCCACGATTTGTTAATCAATTCAATTTGTGTTAGGGAGAAAGGTAATTATGTCCGATCAAATTGATTCGCGGGCATCGACTGACTAAAAATCTAATAGATAATGAAACTAAATCAATCTTTTGTGTTAGTATTAGCCGCATTGGGCATATGCCCGATTGTCCAGGCGCAGACAGTGAAACCGAATTTGTCCAAAGCCTTTATTCAGGAACAGCTGGACGCTGCTGCGAATCAGATAAAGGTTCTTGCGGCAGAAACTCCTGCAGAAAAATTTCCGAAAACCTTTGAGCAGGGTGAACACGTATTTTCTTCTTCGAGCTGGTGGTGCTCGGGTTTCTATCCAGGGACGTTATTGTATCTATATGAAGGTACCAAAGAAAAAGCATTATTGGAGAAAGCAACAGAAACATTGACGTATCTGGAGAAAGAAAAGAACAACAAAGGTACACATGATTTGGGTTTTATGCTTTTCTGTAGTTTTGGTAATGCGCTTCGTCTTACCGGTGATACGCTAAAGTATATACCCATATTGAGCACTGGTGCCAATTCCTTGGCGTCTCGCTACAGCCCGATTACCAAAACAATACGTTCTTGGGATCATGGATCATGGCAATATCCGGTAATCATTGATAATATGATGAATTTGGAGTTTTTGACACAAGTATCTAAGGTGACCGGAGATAAAAAATGCTATGATATTGCGGTATCTCATGCTGAAACAACCTTGAAAAACCACTTCAGAAAAGATTATAGTTCCTACCATGTGATCGATTATGATAAGAAGACCGGTAAGGCCATCGGAAAAAAGACACATCAAGGAGCATTTGATGAGTCGGCCTGGGCAAGAGGACAGGGATGGGCACTATACGGTTATACCATGATGTATCGTGAAACAAAGAAGAAAGAATTCTTGAAGCAGGCACAGCAAATCGCAAAATACATACTAAGTAACCCAAATCTGCCTGCTGATTTGGTTCCTTATTGGGATTTTGATAAAGATAAAATTGCGAAGTCGGATAAAATGTATCCGAACAGAGATCTAAGGGATGTATCTGCGGCAGCATTATATGCTTCAGCATTATTGGAGCTCTCACAATATACAAAAGGAACTGAAGCTTTGGATTATTTTAATAAGGCGGAAACGATTCTTAGAAGCCTTTCGAAGGCACCCTATCTCGCTCCTTATGGTCAAAATGGTGGTTACATCTTGCAACATAGTGTTGGAGCACTACCGTTGAATTCGGAAATTGATGTCCCATTGACCTATGCAGATTATTATTATGTGGAGGCTTTGGTGCGGTATCAACGTTTATTGGATGGTGAACCAATGATTAAAGCGATTGCTAAATAAAGCGATCAAAAAATAAGGCAAATTCTTGGGAGAGGAACTCGTTTTAATGACACCGGAATAGATCAAAAAGAGATGCTCTGAGCATCTCTTTTTTGTGGAACAGGATAGCGATTTCATTGAAAATATAGCTAAGATTTAGTCGTTTGGCTCGAATTTGCTGTTTGTTCTGATGGATTATGTCCAAACTGTTTTTTAAATTCCTTACTGAAGTATTTTCTATCGGAAAATCCCACAGCGTAGGCAACCTCACTAATGTTCATGGCCGAATTCAGTAATTCTTTCGCTTTGTTTAGCCTATACATTTTCACATAGTTATTGAGCGATAAGTTGGATATCGCTTTCAACTTACGATAGAGGATTGGCGCACTCATCCCCATTGTTCGAGAAATAAAATTGACATCAAAACCGTCCGATTGAAGATTTTTTTCGATCAATTGATTTAAGGAGGAAATGAATTGTGCATCAAGTTCATTGTCGAAAGTAGTTGTCTTGACCTGAAACGCCTTACTTTTCGCCTGACTGATAGCGAGGAGATTTTGCGCAGAAAGAAAGAGTTGTTTATTATCAAAAGGCTTTGTCAAATAGATATTTGCGCCGTTTTCCAACGCTAAAGTCTGCGTGTTGCTATCAGTAACTGCGGTCAGCAAGATGAATGGGATATGGCTAGTGATTATATTTTTTTTAATGGCTTCGCACAGTTGAGCACCATCCATATAAGGCATCATCAGATCCGAAATAATCAGATCGGGGACATATTCCAATGCCCTCGAAAGAGCCTCTTCACCATTGTGAGCTGTAATGATCGTGTAGGCATCTTGAAACAGACCCACCACTGTTGCCATTAATTCTTTATTGTCTTCAACAATTAAAATAGTTTTTTGCACGGAGGTATCAAGGATGCTTAGGGCTGGTATTCTAACGTCTTCTATTTCCTTTGCAGGAGTCTCTATGAGCTGAGTATCTGGCTGATTATCTGATTTGTGTCCAAGATCTTTCGGTAGATTTATGGTAAACACAGTCCATTTTCCTTTTTCATCGTCCTGTGTAAGGCAAAAGATATCCCCCTTGTGCTGCTGTACAATATGTTTGGTTAACGCAAGTCCGATTCCAGTGCCTATTGCATCTTGAGCTTGTTCTTCGCGATAGTACTCTTCAAATATTTTGAATTGGTTATCGCTTGCGATCCCAATTCCATTATCGACGATGTTAATAGTTATTGTGTGGTTGTTATCGACCAAATCCAGATAAACAGTGCCTTGTTCAGGTGTGTACTTAATCGCATTTGACAGCAGGTTGAACATGACTTTATCAAATTGTATTGTATCTATGGATTGTAAGCCTACGGAATCCAACTGCCTGATGTAATAGTTGAGATGCTTTGCTTTGGCAAGATCATTTAATAGGTAGAAGGTGTCTTCTATGTATTCCCTAAAAGAGATGTCCGTTTTTTTCAGGACAAAGTGCTTGTCGTCGAACTTTTTAAAGTCGAGTAATTCGTTGATGACTCCTAGGAGTTTGTTGGCATTCTTTTTTATTCGTTTTACTTTATTTTGGGTAGCGGTAAGATGAGCTGTTTCTGATATAATTTCATCTAACGGAGCAGTAATTAAAGTCAACGGAGTACGAATTTCGTGAGATATCTGCGTGAAGAATTTTATTTTCTTTTCCTGCTCCCGTTCCGAATTGATTAACATCTTCCTTTCGACGACAAACTTAATAACCAGATGTACGCCCAGAGAAAATAATCCTGCATACATTAGATAGGCCCACCACGTTCTCCAAAATGGAGGTTGAATGTCGATAATAATCCGTAGCGGTGTACTGCTCCAAATGCCATCATTGTTACTCGCGAATATGGTCAGTCTATGTGTACCTACTGGAACATTCGTATATCGTATTGAAGGATTACTTGTTTCGATCCAATCCTTGTCAAAACCGTCGAGCTTGTATCGATACCTATTCTTTTGCGGTTTGATGAAATTAGAACCTGAGAAATTAATAGTAAGAAAGTTTTCATCGTGTCGGAGGCTGAGCTGATAGCTGTTTGCATCTTCCGTTTTCTGAATCCTTCCGTAGTTTAGTGGAGTCTCTTCGAGGAAGATATTTCGGAGGAGGACATTGGGGATGTTTTGATTGAAGGTTATTTTTCGAGTATCTAGGGAAATTACACCGTTGAGTGTGGTGACAAATAATGTTCCTGTTTTGTTGGCAAAGACTTTAGCTCCAAGAAGATTTTTAACCGGTAAACCATCATATTGATTGAGCAGATAGCTATGTTTTGTTTCGGGATCAAAGCAGATGAGACCATCTTTACTGGTAAGCCATACCTTATTGTTCACATAGATGGGCCAACCTAGTGCGTTGCTTGGAAAGTAAGATACCTTGGTTAAGTGACTATGCTGATCAAAATGATATAAATATTGGTTGGATGTTAACCAGATATCCCCATTCGGATGAACATAAAATCCTCCTACCGTCAATGTATCCAATTGTTGTATCGCTTTTATGTTTGAGTCATTAGGTTTTCTTCGAAAAAGCGAACCTCCGCTCAGAAAGTAAATGTACTGTTTAGCATCAGCTTGTATATCATCGATTGTAGCTGTCTTTAAAACGGGATTATATTGCGGCTGTTTCCCTGGATCCACGGTATAGAGTCCTTTATTGGTTCCAAGGTAAATACGATGCGTAGGATCGACGTAAATACTGTAGATGTTATTTTTGAGATTTAGGCGATCTTTTTCCAGATAAAAGTGTTGCGCATTTCCAGATTGGGCATCGATAATGGAATAACCGCCACCATATTGTGCTGCGTAGATTTTGTTATCTTTTGCGTATAAGTCCTTAATCAGATTCGACTGGGTCAATTGTGATAATGGAGAGGTGGCTTCTGTTCGCTTGTCAATTTTATTGATTCCTTCTTCCTCCGTTCCGATCCAATACGCATTTTCTGATTCTGCGAAACTACTGGCAATATCGCTATTGAGTCGAAGACCAAAAAGCGAACGGGTTGAATAATGCTGTATGGGGATAAGATTGGGGTAAATAGCATTTATTCCACCAAAATAGGTTCCTATCCAAGTGATTTGTTGCCGATCGATAAAAATATCATAGATCGAATTTTGGCTCAATGAGTTTTTAACGGAAGTATTATGTTTATAGTTTACGAACTGTGCCGATCCGTTAAAGATTGAGAGTCCTTTTAAGGTACCAATCAGTAGTTCACCATTTTTTGTCGGCACAATTTTCCGGACGTTATTGCTCAATAGATTACTATTGGTTTCATTCAAATTATTCCATGTGTTATCCGTGAAGTTAAATTGGAATATTCCATGCAATTTTGTCCCAAGCCAAAGCATATTTTGATGAAGATATAGGGTACTGAAAATACGTTCTCTTAAGGGGAGCGGGGGCAGCATTAGATCCCGGATATGGGAGATCTGATCATTTTGCAGAGAAAAAGACTCAATGCCTTTGTAACTTGCTATTATATAAGTAGTGGGGCTGGTTTGAATAATGGATTGTACATAGGGACGGTCCAGAATTTTTTGGAGATTGTAGGTCCCGGCGGTCAGGATTGCCTGATAAAGCCCCTTGTCCGTGCATAGAAATATTTGGTCTGATAAAAATTGGATGTCGGTGACGACGATTTTTTCCTGAAAAGGTTTTCCCTGTTTCAATACAGCTTTGCGTTTGTCGATGTCAAAAATAAATAATTGAGTTGCCGTAGCGATGAAAAGGTGATTCTTTGCATTGATACCAATCTTATTAATATAATCTACTTTTTTAAAAGCAGTATCCTGCACTAAAATATTAGTGATATTCTGCGAGTCGTATACAAATAGGTTGGGGCCGCCGCCAAACCAAAGTTTACCCTGTCTATCTTGAGCAATTGTCAATATCGCTTGTTTATCCAATACATTATCCTGGCTTAGTGTCTCAAATTTAAGATCTTGGGCATAACAAAAGGAAATGATGGATATCAACAGCAGAAATTGTCGGCACAAGATAGGTAGTATGCTCATGGTTATGGGGTATTTGTGTCAAATTTAAGATTTTACCCCTAAATATTTAAGATTTTTACCCCCCATAATTCGCTCATAGACTCATCTTTGGCTTATTAAACAACCAATTTTTATTATAAAACTAATTTCCTAAAGTATGGCAAAGTTTTACAAAGTTGGACTGTCTGCTATGATGATGTTTACTGTGGGTGCGAGTATGGCACAGCAGAAAATTTCAATTACGGGGCGGATTACAGACAGTCAAGGAGCACCTTTAGCGGGTGTAACGATTCGGGAGAAGGGTGGAAGTGCTTCTACTTCGACAAATGAGGTGGGTCAGTATACCCTCTCTGTTTCAGAAAATGCTACAATCTTGATCTCATACATAGGATATCAGGATCAAGAAATCAATCCTAAAGGACGTTCGGTCATTAATGTTACGCTAGAAAGAAATACTTCGGCGCTTGATGAAGTTGTCGTTGTAGGTTATGGTACACAGAAAAAAGTCAATTTGACAGGATCTGTCGCTACCGTTGGTGCAGATAAGCTCACCAATAGGCCAATTATGAACCTTGCTGCGGCTTTAGGCGGCACTGCTCCTGGTATACGAGTTACGCAAGGAAGTGGAAATCCCGGTGGTGAATCCGTTTCTATTCGAGTGCGTGGTACGGGATCATTTAATAATAATGATCCACTGATTCTTGTTGATGGCGCTGTAGCCGATATGGTTCCATTAAATACAGATGATATCGAGAGCATTTCTATTTTGAAAGATGCGGCTTCGGCAGCAATTTATGGATCTCGTGCCGCTAATGGTGTAATTCTTGTGACCACCAAAAAAGGGAAGAAAGGTGAAGCGCCTAAAATCACATTCAACGCTTTATATGCTCGTGAACAAGCGCAAACTGATTTGAAGTTTATGTCGAGTACAGCGGATTGGATGGAACTACATAATATCGCTAAGGTAAACGCTAATCCAACATCAACATCTCCAGATTATACGCTTTCAACTATAGAAGACTGGCGCAAAGCAAATGCCGATCCCAATGGTCTATACTTTAATCCAATAACCGGCAATAGCATTCCAAATTGGTTGGCATATCCAAATACAGATTGGGCCCAGGTTCTCTTCCAACCTCAATATTATCAGCGCTATGGCGTTTCGGTAACAGGAGGAAGTGATAAATCTTCTTATCTCCTGTCAGCAGGGTATCAAAATAATCCTGGAACATTGGCGAATACGGGAATGAAAAGATTTAATATTCGGACCAATGTAGAAACAAAAATTGCGGATAGAATTACTTTCGGTACACAGACCTATGCAACAAAGGAGTATAAGCAGCCGGGCAGCACTTCAATGACCTATTTGCTGCAGGCTTTTCCTGGAATGACACCAATTTATGAGGGAAAATATGGTTCCAGTGAAGATCCTAACACAACAAATAAGGATAATATTCTGCAGCAGGTAGCGTCAAATGGGGGAGAAAACAACTACACACGTATCAATAGTACATGGTATGCTAACGCAGATATTTGGAAGGGAATTATTGCAGAGGCTCGCTTTAACTACAGTGAATATATGCGTGAGGATGAAAATTATTCCCAAAATTTGCCGAGGTATAGTTTTAGAGAAAGCTTTGAGAAGCCCAAAGAGGGGATAGGAAATCTGGACCAGGCAACGACTTATAGATACGCTTATAAATCATCCAATTATACAGCTAATGCATTGTTGCGTTATGCTCATACTTTTGGAAAACACGATGTTGGTGGTTTAGCGGGGTATGAACAGTATTATTCCAAAACAGGCGGATTCAGTGCTACAAAACGCGGCTTACTAGACTGGGACGTAACCGATATTACCTCTGGCGCAACCATGGAATCAATTGGAGGAGATGCAAAGGCAGAGAATGCCATGGTTTCTTATTTCGGTCGGGTAAACTATGCCTATGATGGTAAATATTTGTTCGAAGGAAACTTTCGTTCGGATGCTTCGTCCAAGTTTGCTCCGGGACATCGTACTGGCTTTTTCCCTTCTTTCTCGGCAGGTTGGGTTATCAGTAACGAACGTTTTTTTGATCCAGCCAAAACAACGGTTAACTACTTAAAGCTTAGAGGGTCCTATGGAACTTTAGGAAACACGATAAGTGGGAATTACGACTGGCAGACCCTTTATCAGAAAGTGAATAATGTATTCAACGAGTCGGTTGCAAATGGTGTGATTCAACAAACCATTCAGAATCTGAGTTTATCATGGGAAAAACTGACCACGTATAATTTGGGGTTAGAGGCCAGTTTCTTGGATCGTCGTTTGAGTGTCGAGGCCGATATGTATTCCCGAAAGACTTCTGATATCTTAACTGCAGCGATTATTTACATGACAATGGGAAACATCAATGCGCCGATGTCCAATACCGCTTCAATGAATAATAAGGGGATAGAGCTTAATCTGGGTTGGAACGATAAAATTGGAGATTTTAGGTATGGCGTAAATGGCAACATTTCCTACAACATGAACAGAGTTTCGGGTTTTAAAGGCACATTAAAATATGAACAAGATCCATCGACTCTCGATATTTGGGGTAACCCAACTTGGCGCTATACGAATTTAGCAGATGTATCTACGGGAGGGAACGAACGTCGTGTGGAACAGCATATGCTTGATGAATGGTTTTTGAGGAGGCCTTATGCCGGTACTGGAACTTATCTGAAATCTGATGGAAGTGTAGATCCCAATGGAGGGCCTACAGATGGAATGATTCGTACTAAAGCCGACCTGGAATGGGTAAAATCCATGATTGCCGCAAACTATTCTTTCAATAACAATTCAGTGGGGCCTGGGGCAGCAAATATTTGGTATGGACAAATGCTTATGGCAGATGCGAATGGTGATGGTAAGTACGGTAATGATGATGACCGTGAATTCACCGGCAAGTCTTCTGTTGCCAAATTTGTGTTTGGCCTAAATCTGACAGCCGCATACAAAGGATTTGATCTAAATATGTTGTTGGCTGGTCGCGTTGGCTCTTACCATTATATTAATGAGCGTGGATCAAACGGATCAATATTAGCGAATACAGGTGACCAATTGCCAGCAGACGCTTGGAAAAAATACTATTCCTATGATGCCGTAAGAGCCAATAGCGATTATGATAATTATGATCCTGCTACAGATCCAAATGCAAATATCAATGGTAAATATCCACGTTTGCTTTCTTCAAGTTCAATCATGCAGGCTAATACATTCTATTTGTACAATACCTCGTATTTAAAGTTAAAGTCTTTGCAGTTAGGCTATACATTTCCTAAGAAATGGATGAATCAAGCTAAAATTAAGGACTTAAGGGTATTTGTAACAGGAGAAAACCTGTTGACTTTTAAACATAAAGATTTTCCGGGAGTGGATCCGGAACTAGGCGGTTCACTGATCGTTTATCCGATTGCGAAGCTATATTCCGCTGGGGTATCGGTAACTTTTTAACTTAATCTCCGAACAGAAGGATGAGTTAATTTGAGTTTTCAATAGCGTAAGACTAGACTAACGTCTTCGTTTTAAACGCTGTTTAGTCAAATAAAATAAAAATAGAGATGAAAAAAATATTAAAATCTGTCATAGCAATTGGTATAGCAAGTTCTTTATCGTCTTGTACAAAAATATTGGACCTTACACCTAATGACAAAATATCGTCGGGAACAATGTGGTCATCTGAAACGTTGGTTGATCAGGGGGTAATAGGCGTTTATTATTCGTTACAACGTCCGGTAAGAAGTGATGGAATTGTAGGGACCTCTGCCAATATTGGGTATTATGCTTATGAGGCCTTTGGTATGACTGGACAAGGGGAATATAATTTAAACAACCTTTTTTCCAGTGCCGTTAATCCAAGTAATTCCTATTTTTCATTCCAATGGAAATGGTTGTATGATGGGGTACACCGCGCTAATGATGCTATAGTTCACATACCAGATGCAGCGATGGATCAGCAAAAAAAGAATAAGCTGGTCGCTGAATGCAAAGTCTTGCGGGCATTCTTTTACATGCGGCTTAATGAACTGTATGGCCGGAATGGTTTGGGTGTTCCTATTTACACAGAGCCTATTAGTCCAGCAGAAGGTAATAAAGGCCAAAGTTCAGAAGAAGAGGTTTGGGCACTTATTGTTAAAGATTTGTCGGACGCAATTAATGAAAGCGCTTTGCCAAACAATCAAATTCAAGGGGAGGGGAGAGTAAGTAAAGGTGCGGCCTATGCATTACGTGGACGTGCTTATCTCATGACAAAAAAATATGATTTGGCCGTCGCTGACTTTGCAAAGGTTGGTGAGAGTGGTTATAAACTTTTCGCCAATTATAAGCAATTGTTCAAAGTAGCAAATGAACGTTGTGAAGAGATGATTTTGAGCGTTCAGTATATTGAGGAACCATCGGGATATGGTTCAGCTGTGCAGAAATACACAGCGGCGTTTCAACAGGGAGCAAAAGATAGTCGAGGATGTTGGACAGATTTACAAGTAACTCCAGCTTTGGTCAATTTATATGAAGAAATTATTGACGGAACTACTGTCCGTCCGTTTAGTTGGTCGGATTACATTCCTGAATGGAATACAGTAAATGCTTTAGGCGCTCCCAATAGAAAAGTCTTTTTTATACGAGATCAAAAAGTTAATGGAAATGATGTTCACCCAACGGTGACCACAGTAATCAATACGGAATTAAATAAATTGAATAGTACTGCGCGGGCATTTTATCTGCCAGAAGGTAATGAGGCGCGACTGAAAGCAGCCTACGCAAATAGAGATCCAAGGTTAGCTTATAATGTCTTGACACCTTATGCATCTTTTCAAGGCGTAAATAGCAATTCTACTGCTGCAGGTGTGTATACCTATAGATTCCCCGTCACTGGTAAGTATTATGTAGACCAATCTGGAGCTGAACCCAATTTGAATAGTAGTTTGCCCAGCACTTATTATACTTCGGGAAGTGCAAATGCACAGGCCGAGTTTAAGTATATCCATCGTAAGTTTGTGGGCGAAGGATTAGAATATGCCCGTCGTGAGCAAAATCCGGTAGACGAGCCTATTATTCGTTATGCCGATGTTTTGTTGATGTGGGCAGAAGCATTAGTAGAGATGAATGACCTATCCGGTGCTATGGCAAAAGTAAAACAAGTCAGGGATCGAGTTGGAATTCCAACAATGGCTTCTTCTTTTTCAAATCAAACTAATGCACGTAATTATGTACGAGATGAACGACGTCGTGAATTAATTGGGGAGGGCGTTAACTTTTTTGATGAAATGCGTTGGAAGACGCTGAAAGAGACAAAGTTTGATCAGAAATTTTCGCAACATGCGTGGGGAGGTAGTGAGAACACTGGAGGTACTACTTATGAATGGATAGGTGATCAATGGTACACTTGGCCAGTTCCAAAGGCCGAAATAGAATTAAATAGAAATCTGAAACCGACACCAGGATGGATTTATTAAGGAGGAAGTTTGTTATCAATCGCTCATGCAGTCGTTTGCTGAAGCGATTGGTTTACTTCGGCTAGTATTTTTATGTACAATAGATATTTTTAATTTATAAACCCTTATCAATGAAGAGAAGATCCTTATTAAAATTGTTAGGCGGAGCTGGAGTAGGCGCATTAACGGCGTCTTTACCAATGGAAGCAAAAGCAAGTACTTTAGACGATAAAAGAAATTTGACCGAAAATGACCGGGCTTATTGGGTATCTATCTTACATAAGATGGCAGCCCCCATATTGAGCAATATTAGTAAACAACAGTGGCGTAAAAATATGCCGATGGAGGTAAGTCCAACTTTTGATAGCAGGGATCCCGGAGTGGGATATCTGGAAGCCTTCGGGCGCTTGTTGGCCGGAATGGCACCTTGGTTGGCCCTACCGGATGACCTAACTGAGGAAGGGAAACTGCGAAAAAAATTGAGAGAACAGACGCTGCTCGGTATACAATATGGAGTAGACCCCAAATCCCCGGATTATTTTACTTGGCGAGGACCTTCCTCTCAGACTCTTGTGGATGCAGCGCATCTTGCACTGGCTTTTTTGAGGGCTCCAAAAGCTTTATGGGAACCTTTAAACCAAGTGACTAAAAAAAGAGTCGTTGAGGAGTTCAAACTATTGCGCAAGATTAAGCCGAATGAGAGCAATTGGCTGCTGTTTGCCGCAATGACAGAAACGTTTCTTTACAGCATAGGAGAGCAATTTGTACGGGAAAAGATCGATTATGCGGTCAATAAATTTGATCAGGAATGGTATGTGGGAGATGGCTGGTATAGTGATGGTGCCCATTTTAGTTTTGACCACTACAATGGTTATGTGATCCATTGTATGCAGGTGGAGTCGCTGCGTCATAATATCCCAGCTGGTGGAAAATACAAGGAGATGTATGAGCGGGCCTATAAACGCATGCAGCGCTATGCGCATCATCTGGAACGCATGATCTCGCCGGAAGGCCATTATGTCGTTGTTGGACGTTCCTCAACGTATAAGAATGCCGCATTCCAGCCGCTGGCAACAGTTGCTTTGGAAAATAAGTTGCCCGAAGACATTTCGAAAGGACAGGTCAGGGCTGCATTAACCACGATACTTCGTCATATTTATATTGACAAAACCTTTGCGCCCTCGGGATGGCTGCGTATGGGCGTGGTAGGTGATAAACAATCCAATCTCGCAGATTACTATACAAATGCAGGTTCAATGTATGTGGCCTCTCTTTCTTTCCTGCCCTTGGGGTTACCGGCAGAGGATGAGTTCTGGACCTGTGCTCCACAACCATGGACTTCCCAAAAATGCTGGAAGGCAGAGCAATTTCCCAAAGACTATTATGTAAGTTATTAAAACGAAAAAGGAATAAAAAAGCAAAAGATTAAGGATTGGATAAAATGAAGATACAACACTATATTACGGGGGCTTTGATAATTGGGCTGGGAATGCAGGGAGTCTCCTGTTCCAGTCAGCGGAACTTGACGGCGGTGAAATTGGGGCTCGACAAAGAATTTGTCCGCTCCAATTTAGAAGATGCACACAAACAAATTGCCTACCTGGCAGCATCGATCGATGAATCGGATATGCCTACAACCTATAAAGATGGCAAATATGTAAATTGGGGTTCGAGCTGGTGGTGTTCTGGCTTTTATCCCGGTACAGTGTTATACTTATACGAGTATACCAAGGATGAAAAGCTTTTGACGGAAGCCAAAAGTAAACTGAAGCAACTGGAGAAAGAAAAATATAACAAAGGAACACATGATTTGGGCTTCATGTTGTATTGTAGCTTTGGGAATGCATTGCGCTTGACGGGTGATTCGGCGTCCTATAAAGAAATTTTAAGTACTGGAGCAGCGTCGTTGGCGACACGTTTCCATGAAGCACCGAAAACGATTCGTTCATGGGACGGTGGAAAAAATTGGGATGGCCAGTCTTGGACCTATCCGGTGATCATCGACAACATGATGAACCTGGAATTTTTGACGGAAGTTTCCAAGATGACAGGTGATCAGCGTTATCGGGATATTGCGGTGCAGCATGCCAATACAACGATGGTCAACCATTACCGAAAAGATTATAGTTCCTACCATGTCGTGGATTACAATCCGAAAGATGGAAGTATTATTTCGAGAAAGACTGCGCAAGGAGCTTTTGATGAGTCTGCATGGGCCAGAGGGCAATCCTGGGGGCTTTATGGTTATACGATGATGTACCGCGAGACCGGCGACAGGAGGTATTTGGAGCACGCTCGACATATTGCACAGTTTTACCTGAATCATCCCAATCTTCCGAAAGATCTCATACCTTATTGGGATATGGACCAGAACAAGCTTACTCCGGATAGTAAATATTATAGCCAGAAAGACCTTCGTGATGTATCGACCGCTTCGGTGACCGCTTCGGCTTTGCTGGAACTTGCACAATACACAACAGGTAGTGAAAGCCAGCTCTATATCTCAAAGGCTGAACAAATGCTGCGGTCGCTTTCTGCTAAACCTTATAAAGCAGATTTCAAAGAGGCCGGAGGGTATATTTTAAAACATAGTGTCGGTTCTATTCCACATAAAACAGAAGTTGATGTTCCGTTAACCTATGCGGATTACTATTATGTAGAGGCATTGGTGCGCTATGACCGATTGCTCCGTGGAGAGAAGGTTATCAAGCCCTGACGAGAGGATTCTTGAGTTTTCAACAAAGTTGTTAACATCCTGTGGAAAAAGTGAAGTACTTATTTCGTACATCCATCTCGTACGCTCAAATAACTACCAATTTAACACCAATTCCTATATTGACAAGGGATTTATAGGGGGTTAACAGGGGGATAACAGGGGGTTAACAGGGGGATTACCCCTGTTAACCCCCTGTTAATACTTTGTAAAAGTAGTGTTACTCCTCTTTTAATGGGCAATTTGATGTTATATTAGTAATAAGTTATATACCATCAATTATAGACAAAAGGAGAAAAATTTTATGGCAATTTTACAAAATGGTCCGAACGGTGCTATTGTTGGGAAATTTGGTTCGGTGAGTGCTTATCTATTGAAAGGCCAAAATGTCGTACGTGGCGGCAAAAGAAAAAAACGAACGTCTCCGCCGAGCGAGGCCGAACTTTTAAATAGAGAAAAACAAAAAGTTGCAGGTAAGTTTGCTGGCGCCAATAAAGTAATTCTAGAGTTTGGTTATCAATGACTCGCGACAAAAGGAGGTCGTGTAGGAGCTTTCCAATTGGCGCAGCGCCACATTTTTAAAGAAACTCTTGAATTAGGTGAAAATAATAAGCCTTTTGTGAATCCTGAAAAACTCCTCCTGTTTTCAGGTCCGCTTACCCCATTAGCTAACTGTCAAGTAAGTTTGGATGGTGATCGGATTGATCTTAGCTGGACTGTAGATGATGAATATAGAAGCAGTATATATAAAATCAATGTGGGATTGATAGACATAGAGGGCGAGTCGCGGTTGAAAATATCTATTGCCAATGTAAATCAGGGTTCCTGCTCATTTGAAGTTGAGGGGATAAGCAAGAAAGCATTCGATTGCCATGTTTATGTAGGTGTATGGGATACACTCAAAGACGACTTTTCGAATTCCATTTATTGTGGGGTTATATAGTTGTTTTCGACGGAATCCATAAGCTGGATTAGAAAAGTGTTATGCTTAAAGATAAAGTGTTATGCTTAAAGATAAGTTTAATGGCAAGGCTTTATGATGTAAAGCTTTGCCATTTTTGAAATTATTCAACGATAACGTTTATGCCAGCCATGCTGGCCTTGTATTTGATTTTTTCGATCAACCCGTAGTAGCTCCAATTGCGCAGCAGGAACTCGTCTCCTTTAGCAATTTCTTCTTTATTGGATTGGTTGACCAGAAGTAGGGTGCCAGCTTCGGATTTAACACAGATGTCAATGAGACGGCGACTATATAGATGAAGGGCAGAGATATCGATTCCAAGGCTGGGTTCGTTGTTAATTCAAGGGAATTTGTGCGAGATTTGAGTGATGAATTGAAAAAGTATTCAGCGCTATACCTGTGAAAACATATCTTTATATTTGTTAAAGAAAATAGAATAACTCGTACCTTTATCCCAATGACGGATATCCAGAAAAGATTTGATCGTATACTCGCTATTTATATGCATCTACAGGCCAAACCTGTTGTGACAGCGGGGGCTTTGGCAGAACGCTTTGAAGTGAGCCAGCGTACAATTTACCGTGATATCCGCTCCTTGATGCAGGCTGGAGTTCCAATCTATGGCGAAGCCGGAAGCGGATACTCTTTAGTGGAGGGGTATAAAATGCCACCCTTGCAATTTACAAAAGAAGAAGCATTAAGTTTTGTCGCAGCGGAGAAACTGGTTGAAAAATATACGGATCGGAATCTTGCCAATCATTTTGCCACAGCATTGCTTAAAATGAAGGCGATACTGAGAGGCAACGAAAAAGAGCAAGTCGCCCTAGTCGGAGATAAATTTCTTGTCCGGGGTGGGCGACATCAGTTCAACGAAAAGCTAACGCATGGCACCAACATATTGATCGAAAGTATCGCTGCAAAAAAGTGCGTAGAGATTTATTATACCAAACCGTCGGACAAAAATCCTGAGAAAAGGGAAATTGAAGCTGTTGGTATCTTTGTTGAAAGTAAATTCTGGTATATCCTCGCATTCTGTAAACTACGAAAGGATTATAGGCAATTTCGATTGGACCGTATAAATAATATCCGAATACTTACAGATGATTTTGGAAGAGAACATCCTGAGCTATCTTTCTTTCTCAACAAACGACATGAAGATCCGACTACTAAAGTCGTGGTACGGGTGGATAAGGAAATGGCAAGGTATATGGAATGGGACCGTCATTATTTCGGCTTTCAGCAGGAAGTGATTGCGGAAGATTATGTTGAAATGCATTTCGAATGTGTAAATATGGAAAATGGATTTGCACGTTGGTATTTGATGTTTGCTGACAAAGGAAATATTATCGAGCCCGAGTCGTTGAAAGGAGTGGTAAAACGATTGCTGTCATCAGCTTTAGAACAGCTTAATCATGACAAGGTGCAGGCAGGCTTCAGCTGTATTGAAGTGGGCAAGAATACTTGCTAGGTTCTTCCTGTTGGATCCAAGCAAGTATTCTTGTCGGGTTATGTCCGAAATTATCCCCTTTCCCAAAAAAACGGTGGTTGAATGCCAAGCAAGCGCAGGTAGACAAATCCCTGCCCGCGGTGATGGATTTCATTATCTATAAAATAAAGAATGCTGTGGACGACCGGCGATTTGTACTGTCCAAACAAATTGAATTCCTCAGCAAAGCGTTCTTCCGAGATTTTGTTAAATAGATCGATGAGTATTGGAGTTGCCTCGTCCCACGCTTGTAAAAGCTGGGCTTTTGTTGAATAGCTGAAATTTTCGTTTAGCTCACCACTTTTGTTATCTACGATCTCCTGTAGGCCGGGAACGGCAATTGCCAATAATTCTTTCAGCATATCCGCAAAAGTTCGCATGCCTTCTACTTTATAATTGAACAATTCTTCTTCGGGAAATTTTTCAATAGTTTGGCGGGTCAATTTTCTATGGCCCAACCAGTGTTCAAGTAATTCTTGTTTCGAAATGATCGCTGTACTCATTTTTTCGTATTTAAAATTTAAAAATTTACATCGCCTCTTGCGCTGTAATATGCCACAAATTTAGGTGGCCCAATGACAACTGTATGGCAGTATAAATTTTGAAACTCATTTTTTTTATTTCTTTTTCTTCGAACGTTGTGATTCTTGTTGATAGGCGAAGGGGGGCAGGAGGGGTTAAGGCAGTTTTCCTGCTACAGGATAAAATAAAAAAATAATTCATTAATTATTTGACAGTTATAAAAATGTTTGTAACTTTGCAATCCCTTAAAGGGGAAAGTATGTCTTGAGCGAAGCCCTACTGCTTCGAAGGACTTTTAATTAATTAATTTACAACATGTCAGGTATTATTGGAAAAAAAGTAGGAATGACGAGCCTGTTTAACGCTGATGGGAAAAATATTCCTTGTACAGTGATTCAGGCCGGGCCGTGCGTGGTTACGCAGATACGTACGGAAGAAAAGGATGGCTACTCGGCAATTCAACTTGGTTTCGACGAAGCTAAGGAGAAAAACACGACAGCTCCTTTGAAAGGGCACTTTGCGAAAGCAAATACAACGCCTAAGCGTAAGTTGGTAGAGTTTAAAACTTTCCCAGATGCAAAACAACTTGGTGACGTAGTTGACGTTACTCTTTTTGAAGAAGGTGAGTACGTAGATGTAGTCGGTACTTCAAAAGGTAAAGGTTTCCAAGGTGTAATGAAACGTCATGGATTTGGTGGTGTAGGTGGTGCGACTCACGGTCAGCACAACAGATTGCGTGCTCCAGGTTCATTAGGTGCTTCATCATGGCCTTCACGCGTATTCAAAGGTATGCGCATGGCAGGTCGTACAGGTGGTGACAGAGTTAAAGTTCAAAACTTACAGGTGTTGAAAGTTTACGCTGAGCAAAACCTTATCGTTGTTAGTGGTTCCATTCCAGGAGCTAAAGGTTCTTATGTAATCGTAGACAAATAGTAGAGATGGAAGTTAAAGTTTTAAATTTATCAGGTAAAGAAACAGGTGCCAAGGTGCAACTTCCTGAGTCGGTATTTGGGTTAGAGCCTAACGATCATGCGATCTATTTGGATGTGAAACAATACTTAGCGAACCAACGCCAAGGAACTCACAAATCTAAACAACGTAACGAAATCGCGGGTTCTACTCGTAAATTACACAAACAAAAAGGTACTGGTGGTGCTCGTGCGGGTTCTATCAAATCTCCATTGTTTAATGGTGGTGGTCGTGTATTCGGTCCTCAACCTCGTGACTACTCGTTCAAATTGAACAAGAAATTGAAACAAGTAGCACGTAAATCAGCGTTGTCTTACAAAGCAAAAGATAATAACATTGTGGTATTGGACGAAGTGAAATTCGATGCTATCAAAACTAAAAACTATGTTGCTTTAATCGATGCGTTGAATGTAGCTGATGAGAAAACATTGTTGGTATTGCCAGCTTACGATGAAATTGTTTATAAATCAAGCAGAAACTTGAAAAAAGCAAAAGTTATTGTTGCATCTGATTTAAATACATATGATGTATTGAACGCAACAAAATTATTGTTGACAACAGATTCTGTTAAATCTTTGGAGGAAGCATTAGCTAAGTAATATGGAAATTATTAAAAAACCTATCTTGACTGAGAAAGCTTCTTTGTTAACGGAAAAATTAAACCGTTACGCTTTCAAAGTAGATCACAGAGCAAACAAAATCCAGATCAAAGCAGCTGTTGAGGCTATGTTTGGTGTTACAGTTCTTGCTGTAAACACTGCAGTAGTAGCTGGTAAAGCAAAAAGCCGTTACACAAAAGCAGGTTTCGTATCTGGTAGAGCTCCTAAGTATAAAAAGGCTGTCATTACTATTAAAGACGGCGAAACTATTGACTTTTACAGTACTATATAATAAAAAATGGCAGTTAAAAGATTCAAACCGGTAACCCCTGGTACTCGTTTTAGAGTAGGCGCAGACTACTCTGATGTTACTACAAACGTTCCTGAAAAATCGTTAGTAGTTAAAATCAACAAGAAATCAGGCGGTCGTAATAACTCCGGTAAAATGACTATGCGTTATCTCGGTGGGGGACATAAAAAAGTATACCGATTAATTGATTTCAAACGCGATAAAAAAGATATCCCTGCAAAAGTAGCTACTATTGAGTACGATCCAAATCGTACTGCTCGTATTGCATTGTTGCATTATGCAGATGGTGAAAAACGTTACATTCTTGCTCCAGCTGGTTTAGTAGTTGGTCAAACTGTAATAGCAGGTGATAAAGTTGCCCCAGAAGTTGGTAATACATTACCATTAGCAAACATTCCATTGGGTTCTATCATCCACAACATTGAATTAAATCCTGGTCAAGGTGGTTCAATTGCTCGTTCGGCTGGTACTTATGCTCAATTGTCTGCTCGTGATGGTAAATATGCAATCATCAAATTGCCTTCGAGCGAAACACGTATGATCTTATTGACTTGTGTTGCTACGATTGGTTCAGTATCGAACCATGAAAGATCTAACCAAGTGTTAGGTAAAGCAGGTCGCAAACGTTGGTTAGGTCGTCGTCCAAGAGTTCGTGGTGTTGCGATGAACCCAGTAGATCACCCTATGGGTGGTGGTGAAGGCCGTACTTCAGGAGGTCACCCACGCTCACGTACAGGTGTATTAGCTAAAGGCTTCAAAACACGTTACAAGAAGAAAACATCGAATCGTTACATCATTGAGAGAAGGAAAAAATAATGGCTCGTTCAATTAAAAAAGGTCCTTATATCGATCACAACTTAGAGAGAAAAGTTCTTTCTATGAATGAAACTAACAAAAAGTCAGTTATCAAAACATGGTCTCGTAGATCAATGATTTCCCCTGATTTTGTTGGCCATACCTTCGCAGTGCACAACGGGAATAAATTTATCCCTGTTTATGTAACAGAGAATATGGTAGGTCACAAGCTTGGTGAATTCGCTCCTACGCGTACATTCAGAGGCCACGCAGAAAAGAAAAAATAATAGGTAATGGAAGCAACAAAAAAACTTAAAAAGTCTGTCTTAATTAGACAACGCAAAGAGCAAGAGAAAGCTCAAAAAGGAGGAGCTTCGGATGCCAAATTATTGAACTGCCCGACTTCGCCTCGTAAGATGCGCTTAGTGGTAGATTTAATTCGTGGTCAACGTGTTGAAAATGCATTATACATTTTAAAACACTCAAGTAAAGAAGCTGCTGCTCGTGTAGAAAAATTATTATTATCTGCAATCAAAAACTGGGAAGCCAAAAACGAAGGTAAATCAGTGGAAGAAAGCGAACTAATTGTAAAAGAAGTATCAGTAGGTGGTGGTCGTCAATTGAAAAGATTACGTCCGGCTCCTCAAGGTCGCGGATACAGAGTTCGTAAACGTTCAAATCACGTTACGTTGGTAGTTGATAGCAAATTAAACGTTGAACAAAACTAATTTATTGAGAAATGGGACAAAAAGCAAATCCAATAGGTAGCAGATTAGGAATCATCAAAGGTTGGGATTCTAACTGGTTCGGAGGTAAAAACTATTCCGATAAATTAGTTGAAGACGAAAAAATCAGAAAATATCTTTCTGTTCGTATCGCAAAAGGTGGTGTAGCTAAAGTTGTTATCGAAAGAACGTTAAAACGTATCACTGTTACAATTCACACTGCTCGTCCAGGTATCGTTATCGGAAAAGGTGGTCAAGAAGTTGACAAGATCAAAGAAGAGTTGAAGAAACTGACTAAAAAGGATGTTCAAATCAACATTTTCGAGATCAAACGCCCTGAGTTAGATGCTAAGTTAGTAGCAGAAGGTGTCGCTAAACAATTAGAGGCACGTATTTCATTCCGTCGTGCAATGAAAACTTCAATCGCTTCTACCATGCGTATGGGTGCAGAAGGTATCAAAATCATGTGTTCTGGTCGTTTAGGCGGTGCTGAAATGGCGCGTACTGAACAATACAAAGAAGGAAGAACTCCTTTGCACACATTGCGTGCTGATATCGACTACGCTTTAGCTGAAGCATTGACTACATACGGTAAAATTGGTATCAAAGTTTGGATCTGTAAAGGTGAGGTTTACGGTAAACGTGACTTATCTCCAAACATTGGTCAAGCATCTGGTGTAAAATCACGTGGCAACCACGAAGGTGGTGGCGAACGTCGTGACAACCGCAATAACAAAGGTGGTCGCGGTGGAAACAACCGTGGTGGAAACAACCGTGGTGGAAGCAACCGTGGTCCGAAAAAAGATTAATAGTTTTATTTAGATTACAACAAAAACCTGCTGAAGAAGCAGATTTAAAAAGTATACGAACATGTTACAGCCAAAAAGAACGAAGTTCAGAAAGATGCAGAAAGGCCGCATGAAAGGTAACGCTTCTCGTGGAGCGGAGTTAGCTTTCGGTTCTTTCGGTATCAAAACAATGGAGCAAGCATGGATCACTAGTCGTCAAATCGAGGCAGCTCGTATTGCGGTTACACGTTATATGAAACGTGAAGGTCAAGTTTGGATTCGTATTTTCCCTGACAAACCGGTTACGAAAAAACCTGCAGAGGTACGTATGGGTAAAGGTAAGGGTGCTCCAGAATACTGGGTAGCAGTAGTACGCCCAGGCCGTATGTTATTTGAAGCAGAAGGTGTGCCTTTGGAAATTGCCAAAGAAGCTTTACGCCTTGCCGCTCAAAAACTTCCGGTTCAAACTAAGTTTGTGATTCGTAGAGACTACGTTGAAGCATAAAATCTTGGTAATGTCATCATTTAAGCGTTAGGGCCGTTACCCCTAACGCTATATATAAACCGATGATAACCCAAATAACAACTGAAAAAACATGAAAAATTCAGAAATTTTAGAATTATCTAATGAGGACTTAAAAGCTCGTCTTGTAGAAGAGAAAACAGCCCTTACAAAATTGAAATTTGCACATGCTGTTTCAGCTATTGAGAACCCTAACGTGATCAAAGCAGCACGCAGAACTATCGCTCGTATCAGTACAGAGATCAGTGCACGCAAAGCTGCAGCTAAAAATGAAACAGCCTCTGAGGCATAAATTTAAAGTCGAAATGGAAAGAAATTTAAGAAAAACAAGAATCGGCTTAGTAGTTAGCAACAAGATGGACAAATCTATCGTGGTATCAGTGGAGCGTAAAGTGAAACACCCGATCTATGGTAAGTTCGTTAAAAAAACTACTAAATTTAAAGCTCATGACGAAACTAATACCTGCGGTATCGGCGATACGGTATTAATTATGGAAACTCGTCCGCTGAGTAAAACAAAAAACTGGAGATTAGTTGAAATTATAGAAAGAGCTAAATAACATGGTACAACAAGAATCAAGACTTAATGTAGCTGACAATAGCGGTGCTAAACAAGTTTTAGTAATCCGTGTATTGGGCGGTACGCGCAAGCGTTATGCATCAATCGGAGATAAGATTGTTGTATCGGTGAAAAGCGCTATGCCTTCAGGAAACGTGAAAAAAGGTTCCGTTTCTAAAGCAGTAGTCGTTAGAACGAAAAAGGAAATCCGTCGTAAAGATGGTTCATATATCCGTTTCGATGACAACGCCGCTGTATTATTAAATAATAATGATGAACCACGTGGTACACGTATCTTTGGCCCTGTGGCTAGAGAGTTGCGTGAGAAACAGTTCATGAAAATTGTATCATTAGCACCGGAGGTTTTATAATTATGGCACAGAAAACAAAAACAACTACGCACAAAATCAAAATTAAAAAAGGTGATTTAGTGAAAGTTATCGCTGGTAACTCTAAAGGTGTTCAAGGAAAAGTATTAACTGTTTTAGTGGATAAAAATAGAGCTATCGTTGAGGGCGCTAACATCGTGAAAAAACACACTAAACCAAGTGCAGCTAATCCTAATGGTGGTATCATTGAGAAGGAAGCTGGTATTCACATCTCTAATTTAGCTGTTATCGATCCTAAAACGGGTGCAACTACACGTGTAGGTCGTAAGTTAAACGCAGATGGTAAATTAGTTCGTTACGCTAAAAAATCAGGGGAGGAAATTAAATAATGACTTACGTACCAAGATTAAAAGTGAAATATGCGGAGGAAATCCGTAAAGCACTTCAAGAAAAATTTCAGTATAAAAGTATTATGCAGGTTCCTAAACTTGAGAAAATCGTTGTTTCACAAGGCGTAGGAGCTGCAACAGCTGACAAAAAATTAATCGATAACGCTATCGCTGAGTTGACTTTAATTACAGGTCAACAAGCTGTCGCTACAAAATCGAAAAAAGATATCTCGAACTTTAAATTACGTAAAGGTATGCCTGTAGGGGCACGTGTTACTTTGCGTGACAACAATATGTTTGAGTTCTTGGATCGTTTGGTAGCCGTATCGCTTCCACGTATTCGTGACTTCCGCGGTATCAACGATAAAGGCTTTGACGGACGTGGTAACTACAACTTAGGTATCACTGAACAGATCATTTTCCCTGAGATCAACATTGACAAAATCAACAAGATCCAAGGTATGGATATCACTTTCGTGACTTCTGCTCAAAATGATGTTGAGGCTTTAGAATTGTTGAAACAATTCGGTTTACCATTTAAAAATCAAAATACTAATAACAATGGCTAAAGAAGGATTAAAAGCACGCGAAGTAAAACGCGCTAAATTGGTAGCTAAATATGCAGCAAAACGTGCAGAATTAAAAGCTGCTGGCGATTACGCTGCATTAGATAAATTGCCTAAAAATGCTTCTCCAGTACGTTTACACAATCGTTGTAAATTGACTGGCCGTCCTAAAGGATATATGCGTCAATTCGGTATCTCTCGTGTAACATTCCGTGAGATGGCTTTAGATGGCAAAATCCCAGGGGTGAAAAAAGCTTCTTGGTAATTTAAAAAAAATACTTAATTTTGCCCGGGCAATTCAACTTAGGATTGCCGGGTTTTTTGCATTTTAAAATCGTTTAACAGATAGAAGGTCCCATACCAACGGTTGGGAGGGAAACCGCTGTCACAAATTTTCATATATAATGACTACAGATCCAATTGCGGATTACCTTACACGAGTAAGGAATGCCATCAAGGCCAACCACAGGGTTGTTGAAATTCCTGCATCGAACCTAAAAAAAGAAATCACTAAAGTTCTTTTTGATAAAGGTTACATTGCTAATTACAAATTTGATGAGAATGGCGTACAGGGTACGATCAAAATCGCATTGAAATATAACCCAATTAGCAAAATTCCGGCTATTCGTACGTTGACACGTGTGAGTAAACCTGGTTTAAGAAAGTATGCAAGCGTTGATACTATGCCCCGTGTTTTGAATGGTTTAGGTATTGCTATCTTGTCAACATCTAAAGGTGTAATGACAGATAAAGAAGCTAGACTTCAAAATGTTGGTGGTGAAGTTTTATGTTACGTTTATTAATCTAGGTAAAAGCACAAAGAAATGTCAAGAATTGGAAAAGCGCCTATCGCTATCCCTGCTGGGGTAACTGTTACTATTTCGGACAAAAACTTAGTTTCAGTAAAAGGTCCTAAAGGCGAATTAACACAACAAGTTGACCGTGACATCACGATTGCTCAAGAAGAAGGCAATATCGTTGTAACACGTCCAACTGATCAAAAGAAACACAAAGCATTACACGGTCTATACCGCTCCCTGTTGGCTAACATGGTTTACGGTGTGACTGAAGGTTACAAAACTACGCAAGAGTTAGTCGGTGTAGGTTACCGTGCTTCAAGTACTGGTAACGTATTAGAGTTAACTTTAGGTTTCTCTCACCAGATTGTTTTTGTATTGCCAAACGAAGTTAAAGTATTAACTACTGCTGAAAAAGGTAAAAACCCTACAATCACTTTAGAGTGTGCCGATAAACAATTGATCGGACAAGTAGCGGCTAAAATCCGTGGCTTCCGTAAACCAGAACCTTACAAAGGAAAAGGTGTTAAGTTTGCAGGTGAAGTATTGAGAAGAAAAGCAGGTAAATCAGCTAAAAAATAATAATCATGGCAGGACAAAAAGCATCTCGTAGAGAGAGAATCAAAAAAGGAATCAGAAAAAACCTTGCTGGAACGTCTGAACGTCCACGTTTATCGGTTTTTAGAAGTAACAAAGGTATCTATGCGCAAATCATCGATGACAATGCAGGTAAAACATTAGTTGCTGCATCTAGCTTATCAAAAGAATTTGCTGCATCAGGTAACAAAGTGGAACAGTCTAAAGCTGTCGGTAAATTGGTTGCTGAAAAAGCAGTAGCAGCAGGTATTAATAAAGTAGTTTTTGACCGTAATGGGTACTTATACCATGGCCGTATCAAATCTTTGGCTGAAGGTGCTCGCGAAGGCGGTTTAGACTTTTAATCATAGAAAAAAATGGCATTAAGCAATATAAAAAGAGTAAAATCAAGCGAAATTGAATTAAAAGATCGCTTAGTAAGTATCCAACGTGTAGCAAAAGTTACTAAAGGTGGTCGTACTTTCAGCTTCTCTGCAATTGTTGTAGTAGGTGATGAAAACGGTATTGTTGGTTATGGTTTAGGTAAAGCTAAAGAAGTAACTGAAGCAATCACTAAAGGTATCGATGACGCAAAGAAAAACTTGGTAAAAGTTCCTATTATCAAAGGTACTGTTCCTCACGCACAATATGGTAAATATTCTGGTGGTTCAGTTTTGATTAAACCAGCAGTAGGTGGTACAGGAGTTTTGGCTGGTGGTGCAATGCGTGCAGTATTGGAGTCTGCTGGTATCAAAGATGTATTGGCTAAATCATTAGGTTCTTCTAACCCACACAACGTGGTAAAAGCAACTGTAGCAGCTTTATCAGATATGCGTGATGCATATACAGTAGCACAACACCGCGGTGTCGATTTGAACAAAGTATTTAACGGTTAATTATCATGGCAAAAATCAAAATCACCCAGATAAAGAGCGTTATCGACAGAAGCGAGCGCCAAAAGAAAACTATTGAGGCATTAGGTTTGAAAAGAATCAACCACTCAGTAGAAGTTGAAGCTACTCCATCAATTATTGGAATGGTACGTAAAGTAAACCATTTAGTAGCTATCGAAACTATTTAATATTAGCATATGGAAGAGGTCTTTGGACTTCTTCCATTACTTGTTATTAATAATCATTATTTTTTAATCGCTAGTACCTGTTTAGTGAGAGCGAAGGGCTAGCACAATTTAGTTTAAAAATGAACTTAAGTAATTTAAAACCTGCAAAAGGTGCAGTAAAAAGTAGCAAACGTATTGGCCGTGGTACTGGTTCTGGTCGTGGTGGTACTTCAACACGTGGTCACAAAGGTGCTGGTTCTCGTTCAGGTCACTCTACGAAAATCGGTTTCGAAGGTGGTCAAATGCCTTTGCAACGCCGTGTGCCTAAATTTGGTTTCAAAAACATCAACCGTGTTGAGTATAATGGTGTAAACTTAGATACTTTACAAGCGTTGATCGAGAAATACAATTTGACAGCTGTAGATTTCGACGCATTGAAAGCTCATGGTTTAGTGTCTAAAAATGACAAAGTTAAAATCTTGGGTCGCGGTGAGTTGAAAGCTAAAGTTGAAGTAACAGCGCACGCGTTTACTGCTTCTGCTCAAAAAGCTATTGAAGCTGCAGGCGGTTCTATCGTTAAAATTTAATAAATGAAGAAACTAATCACAACCTTAACCAATATTTGGAAAATCGATGATTTACGTACGCGTATTCTAAATACCTTACTTTTTCTTTTGATTTACCGTATTGGATGTCACGTGGTATTACCAGGTGTAAATCCTCATGCGCTGGCTTCTGGTCAGAAAGAGGGTTTATTGGGCTTACTGGATATGTTTGCGGGTGGTTCATTCTCCCGTTCAGCTATCTTTGCTTTAGGGGTAATGCCATATATTTCGGCATCCATTGTTGTTCAATTGCTGGGCATCGCGGTTCCTTATTTCCAAAAGATGCAGAAAGAAGGGGAAAGTGGTCGTCAAAAAATGAACCAAATTACTCGCTATTTAACTTTAGGGATTACTTTGCTTCAAGCTTTTGCCTATGTGCGTACTCAGATCGAGCCAAGTGCTAAGACAATTGCAGATCCATTGTTCACTATTCTTACTGCAGTAGTTTTGACAGGCGGTACTTTATTTGTGATGTGGTTAGGGGAAAAAATTACAGATAAAGGTATCGGTAATGGTATTTCTTTGATCATCATGACTGGTATTATCGCTCAATTGCCAAGTGGTATCACTGCGGAATGGGTTTCGAGAATGGCGAAAGGTGGTGGTGGTCCAATTCCATTGTTGCTCGAATTTGTGGCTTTGTTCTTTGTTGTGATCTTTACGATTTTGATCGTACAGGGGGTTCGTAAGATCCCTGTACAATACGCGAAGAAAATTGTTGGAAACAAGCAAGTCGGTGGGGTGCGTCAGTATATTCCTTTAAAGGTAAATGCTGCAGGTGTAATGCCTATCATTTTTGCGCAGGCGATTATGTTTGTGCCGATGAGTTTGGGGCAGTTCTTCCCAAATCTTCAATCGGAGTTTTTGACTTCGTTGAGTAACTATACTTCTGTAGCGTATAACGTAACATTTGCGGTGTTAATTATCGCATTTACGTTTTTCTATACAGCAATCATGGTGAATCCTCAACAGATGTCGGACGACATGAAGAAGAACGGAGGTTTTGTTCCGGGTATTAAACCGGGATTAGAGACGAGTAATTTTATAGACCGCGTAATATCAAATATTACATTTCCTGGCGCGATTTTCTTAGCGATCATTGCTATTCTTCCTGCTATTGCAAGTTTGTTTGGTATTAATAATCAATTTGCGCACTTCTATGGAGGTACGTCTTTATTGATTTTAGTAGGTGTGGTGTTGGATACTTTGCAACAGATTGAATCTCATTTGTTGATGCGTCATTATGATGGATTAATGAAAGCAGGTCGTATTAAAGGCCGTTCGGCTGCGTCTGTTGAGGGAATGGATCATTCGGCAATTTAATTTCTTTAGATGTCTAAAGTATTTTATAAGTCAGCAGAAGATATAGAGCAATTGCGAAAGTCAGCAGATGTTCTTTCGCAATTGCTTGGTGAAATCGCAAAAGTGATTAAGCCCGGGGTAAAGACTATATCTCTTGATAAATTAGCTTATGAGTATATTCATGATAATGGTGGGACGCCAGCGTTCTTAAATTATCAGGGATTTCCATATTCTTTGTGTATATCTGTCAACGATCAAATTGTACACGGTTTTCCCAGCGATTACGAAATTAAAGACGGAGATCTTGTTTCAGTCGATGGAGGTGTTAATTTGAACGGTTTTATCAGTGATTCTGCTTATACCTTTGGTGTAGGTGAAATATCTGAGGAAGCACAATTGTTGTTGGATGTAACAAAGGAATCATTGTACAAAGGTGTTGAGCAGGCTGTTGCTGGTAAGCGTGTTGGAGATATTTCTTCGGCTGTCCAGGAATATGTGAGCAAATTCGGATTCGGAATTGTGCGGGAACTGGTAGGACATGGTGTAGGTTACCACTTACACGAAAAACCCGAGGTTCCTAATTATGGAAAACGAGGTGCTGGCCCAAAACTGGAAGAAGGTTTGGTTATTTGTATCGAACCGATGATCAACGCAGGGCGTGCTGGGGTTCGTTTTTGGGACGATGGTTGGACAGTAAGTACAGTGGATGGAAAATTATCAGCGCACTTTGAACAGATGGTTGCAATCCGAAAAGGAGAACCCGATGTGTTGCTGACATTCGAACATGTTGAGAAAGTTTTGGGTAAAAAGTAATTGGTTTTCAATTATTTTATTTATCTTTGCACTCCTGTTCGCAGGCTTTTAAATTAAATTTAATCGAGAATATATGGCTAAACAAGCCTCAATAGAACAAGACGGTATAATTAGAGAGGCACTTTCTAATGCTATGTTTAGGGTAGAGTTGGAAAATGGACATGAAATCATTGCCCATATTTCTGGTAAAATGCGTATGCACTATATCAAAATTTTACCTGGTGATAAAGTTAAATTGGAAATGTCTCCGTATGATTTGACTAAAGGAAGGATTACTTATCGCTACAAATAGCAGTAAGCCCTTGTATTAGCACAAGCTTTTGAAAAAATAAATATCATGAAAGTAAGAGCATCAATAAAAAAACGTAGCGCGGACTGTAAGATCATCCGTCGCAAAGGTAAAGTTTTTGTAATCAACAAAAAGAATCCTAAGTTTAAACAACGTCAGGGTTAATTCATTAAAAAAATAATAGCTTAATATTATATGGCAAGGATAGCAGGTATTGATTTACCTAAAAACAAAAGAGGTGTGATCGGCCTTACCTATATTTTTGGTATCGGTCGTACAAGAGCTGAATATATCTTGGAAAAGGCTGGTATCAGCGAAGATGTGAAGGTACAAGAATGGAATGATGACCAATTGGCAGCAATTCGTACTATCATTAACGACGAACTGAAAGTTGAAGGAGCATTGCGTTCCGAAGTTCAATTAAACATCAAACGTTTAATGGATATCGGTTGTTACCGCGGATTGCGTCACCGTAAACATTTACCAGTTCGTGGTCAACGTACTAAAAACAACTCACGTACTCGTAAAGGTAAACGTAAGACAGTTGCAAACAAGAAAAAAGCTACTAAATAATAAATAAGAAATGGCTAAAACTAAAAAAGCTGCAAAAAAGCGTATCGTTGTTATCGAACCTGTAGGTCAGGCTCACATTAACGCAACGTTTAATAATATCATTGTAACTTTGACGAATAATCAAGGTCAAACTATTTCTTGGTCTAGTGCTGGTAAAATGGGTTTCCGTGGTTCTAAAAAGAACACGCCATATGCTGCTGGTCAAGCTGCACAAGACTGTGGAAAAGTTGCACACGACTTGGGTCTACGTAAAGTTGAAGTGTTTGTAAAAGGTCCTGGTGCTGGTCGCGAATCTGCAATCAGAACATTACAAACTGTGGGAATTGATGTGACTACTATTAAAGATATCACTCCACTTCCTCACAACGGTTGTCGTCCTCCAAAACGTAGAAGAGTTTAATTAATTTAAAGATAAGATTCATTGGCTATAGGCTGATAGATACTTTAATTGTAAAAAAAAATGGCTAGATATACAGGACCTAAGTCCAAAATTGCCCGTAAATTTAGAGAGCCGATCTTCGGCCCAGATAAAGCGTTAGAAAAGAAAAATTACCCTCCTGGACAACATGGAGCTTCTAAACGCAGAGGTAAACAATCTGAATATGCTATTCAGTTGTTGGAAAAACAAAAAGCGAAATACACTTATGGTGTATTGGAGCGTCAGTTCGCAAATCTATTTGTTAAAGCTTCCTCTAAACAAGGTATTACAGGTGAGATCTTCTTAAAATTACTAGAAGCTCGCTTGGACAACGTAGTTTACCGTTTAGGTATTGCTACTTCTCGTGCCGCTGCTCGTCAGTTGGTATCCCATAAACATGTTACTGTTAACGGCGAAGTTGTTAACATTCCATCATATAGCTTACGTCCTGGTGACGTTGTAGCAGTTCGTGAACGTTCTCAAACGCTTGAGGCCATTACAAATTCAGTTGCAGGTCGTACTGTAAATAAATTTTCTTGGTTAGAGTGGAATGCGAAGGAATTGAAAGGTACTTTCTTAAGCTATCCAGAAAGAGCTGATATTCCTGAAAACATTAAAGAGAACTTAATCGTTGAGTTATACTCTAAATAATAAATAAAATAGAAGAATGCATAGTCCAATTTTGGGGTATGCATCTTCTATTGTATTACTATTATTATTACAAATAAAAAATTAAAAGAAAATAAATGGCAATTTTAGCATTTCAAAGACCGGATAAAGTTATCATGCAAAAATCTACGGATTTTGATGGTACGTTTGAATTTCGTCCATTGGAGCCTGGTTTTGGTGTAACCATTGGTAATGCTTTGCGCCGTATTCTATTGTCCTCTTTAGAAGGATATGCAATTACGTCGATAAGGTTTTCTGGCGTTTCGCACGAATTTTCAACGATAAAAGGTGTTGTTGAAGACGTAACTGAAATTATCTTGAACTTGAAACAAATCCGTTTCAAAAAAACAGGTGAGATTGGCGACAACGAAAAGGTATTTGTAGTAATCAATGGTCAAGAACAGTTCTTAGCTGGTGATATCACCAAGTTCTCTAATAACTTTACGGTCTTAAACCCTGACATGGTAATCTGTAACATGGATAATTCAGTGACAATTGAATTGGAATTGAGTATTGCCAAAGGTCGTGGATACGTAAATGCTGATGAGAATAAAGTCGTTGATGCGCCAGTAGGTGTTATCGCAATCGATTCGATCTTTACTCCGATCAAGAATGTTAAATATACCATTGAGAATTACCGTGTAGAGCAAAAAACTGACTACGAGAAATTATTGTTGGATATCTCTACTGATGGCTCAATTCACCCTGAAGAGGCGCTGAAAGAAGCTGCTAAAATCTTAATTCAACATTTTATCTTGTTCTCTGATGAGAATATGCTTCTTGAATCTCAAACTAAAGAAGAAACGAAAGTTGTTGATGAAGAAATCTTACACATGCGTAAGATCTTGAAAACAGAGTTAGTAGATCTTGATCTCTCTGTGCGTGCATTGAACTGCTTGAAAGCTGCTGATATTCGCACATTAGCTGAGTTGGTTACTTACGACGTAGCTGATATGTTGAAATTCAGGAACTTCGGTAAAAAATCGTTAAGTGAAATTCAAGAGTTGGTGAAATCGAAAGGTTTGTCATTCGGAATGAACTTGGCAAAATACAAATTAGACGAAGAATAATTATTTAATAAGCGACCACTATATATAATTCCTCTTGTGCTAATGGCTCAATTTGATGGAATATAAACCATTGAATGTGTAGTAGATTAGGGAATGCAAGAACGGTATATGTAGTATAATAAAATCCAAAATGAGACACGGAAAAAAAGTAAATCACTTAGGCCGTACGGATAGCCATAGAAAAGCAATGTTGGCTAACATGGCAACGTCATTGATCAAACACAAACGTATTACAACTACTTTGGCTAAAGCAAAAGCGTTGCGTACGTATGTTGAGCCTTTGATTACTAAATCTAAAAATGATACGACTCACTCTCGTCGTACAGTATTCGCTTACTTGAAAGATAAAGATGCAGTTTCTATCTTATTCCGCGAAGTATCTGAAAAAGTTGCTAATCGTCCAGGTGGTTATACACGTATCATCAAAATGGAAAACCGTTTAGGTGATAATGCAGAAATGGCTTTCATCGAGTTAGTTGATTACAACGAAATCTACGGTAAAAAGGCTGCTGCTTCTGAGAAAAAAGCTACTCGCCGTCGTGGTGGTGCTAAGAAAGCTGCTGCTGCCGAAACTGAAGCTCCTGCAGAAGTTAAAGCTGAAGTAGAAGGTGAAGAAAAAGTTGACGGAGAATAGTCTTCTTCTGATATAGCATAAAAAAGTCCTCTTTTTAAGGGGACTTTTTTTATTTTATAACCATTCCTACCGTTATAACTAATATATTTGTATTGCTAAAATCTGATAGCTTTTTCTATTACTAGCTATTTCGTTTATCAATCTATAATTCATTAAGATGAAACCATTTAATGTTTATCCCATTAATCCCATTAACATTGTAAAGGCTAATGGATCGACGGTGTGGGATGCCGAAGGAAATGCTTACTTGGACTTGTATGGTGGCCATGCGGTGATATCGATCGGACACACGCACCCACATTATGTACAACGTATCACAGAACAATTGAACCGTATTGGCTTCTATTCAAATTCTGTTGAAATTCCAATTCAGCGTGAACTTGCCCGATTACTAGGGGAGGTTTCCGGTAAGGTTGATTATGATGTATTCCTTTGTAATTCGGGCGCGGAAGCAAACGAAAATGCGCTTAAGCTAGCTTCTTTTTATAACAAACGGAAAAAGGTTATAGCGTTTTCAAAAGCTTTTCATGGCAGAACATCACTTGCAGTGGCAGCAACAGACAATCCAAGTATCGTGGCGCCCGTTAATGAGACAGACCATGTTGTATTCCTTCCTTTTAATGATGAAGAAGCTTTAAAGGCCGCCTTCGAATCATATGGCAATGAAATTTCGTCTGTGATTATTGAAAGTATTCAAGGGGTAGGAGGGATCAGAGAAGCCTCAGTCTCCTTTCTTCGCTTGATCCGATCTCTTTGTAACCAATATAAGGCTGTGTTTATTGCCGACGAAGTACAATGTGGGTATGGAAGAACTGGCTTGTTTTATGCGCAAGACTACTCCGGAGTTGATGCAGATATTTATACCATGGCAAAGGGTATGGGAAATGGTTTCCCTATTGGCGCAATTAGTATTTCACCGAAATTTGAGGCTAGTTATGGCAGCTTAGGAACGACATTTGGAGGAAATCATATGGCCTGCGCAGCTGCATTGGCTGTATTGGAGGTTATCCAACAAGAGAAGCTTATGGAAAATGCTGCTCAGGTGGGACAATATCTTATTGATGAACTTAAACAGATTGAGGAGATTATAGAAGTAAGAGGTCGAGGTTTAATGATTGGTATAGAATTGCCGGAATCTTTGGCTCATGTAAAGAAAGATCTCTTGTTAAAGAATCGTATATTTACTGGAGAAGCTAAGCCTTTTGTCATTCGCTTGCTGCCTGCTTTGAATATTACGAAGGAGCATGCTGATCAATTTTTAGTAGCATTGAAGAAGCAGATCAGTGCAGTAACGGTTGCATAAGACTGTCGCTGGGTTTAATCCATGATGGTTTAGCCTGAGCAGATTTTATTGTGTTGTATTAGTTTAAATATATACTGAGTGTGACGTGTCTAAATATTGTCCGTTGAAGTGCACTCGAATAAATAAATATAGATGAAAAGATTTTTCTCTGTTAAGGATGTACCTAGTATAGCTGACGTTGTTCATGAAGCGTTGGTTTTGAAGGCTGCACCCTATGATAATCAGGAACTTGGTCAGCATAAGACGTTAGGACTTGTTTTTTTGAATCCGAGTTTGCGTACGCGTTTAAGCACACAAAAAGCGGCGATGAATTTGGGGATGAATGTCATGGTCATGAATATGGATAAAGACGGCTGGGCTCTTGAGACACAGGATGGTGTTGTGATGAACGGGACAACTGTTGAACATATTCGTGAGGCCGCAGCTGTAATGGGTGAATATTGTGATATCTTGGGACTACGGTCGTTTCCAAAACTGAAAGATCGGGAAGAAGATTATAGCGAAGACCTCTTTAACAAATTCATGAAGTACTGTGGCGTTCCTGTTGTTTCCTTAGAGAGCGCAACACGTCATCCGTTACAGAGTTTGACGGATATGATTACCATCACGGAGTACAAGAAAGTTGAAAAACCAAAGGTAGTATTAGCTTGGGCTCCCCACGTTAAGGCTTTACCTCAAGCAGTACCCAATTCTTTTGCAGAGTGGATGTGTAAAGCACAAGAGGAAGGATTGGTCGATTTCACGATAGCTCAGCCTATGGGATACGAGTTAAGTGAAGAGTTTACTGCTGGTGCAACAATATCAAATAATCTCGAGGAAAGTTTAAATAATGCTGATTTTGTTTATGTAAAAAATTGGTCTTCTTATCAGGAATATGGTGAGGTATATGGTGTGGAAGATAATTGGATGATGGATAATAAGAAGCTAAGTTTGACGAATGACGCTAAAGTCATGCATTGTCTGCCTGTAAGAAGAGATCTGGAGTTATCATCTGAGATTTTGGATGGGCCAAATTCACTTGTGATTAAGGAGGCTAGCAACCGTGTATGGGCTGCTCAGGTTGTTTTGAAACGTATGTTAGAGGATTTGGTATAATCCAGTCCTATTGATTATTGAAAAACTATTTTTATTGGGAAAAGTTGCGTAATGGCTAATAGTGTATTAAATATAATTAAAATTGGTGGCAATATTATTGATGATGAGCACCAATTGGATTCTTTTTTAGAAAAGTTTTCCGCATTGTCAGGAAAGAAAATTCTTGTCCACGGCGGGGGTAAAATTGCGACTCGTTTAGCCAATGAATTGGGGATTCAAGCCCAAATGATTGAGGGACGTCGTGTCACAAATGAGGAAATGTTACGTGTGGTAACGATGGTATATGCTGGATTGACAAACAAGACTATCGTTGCCAAACTACAAAATCTGAAATGTGATGCTGTTGGATTAACAGGAGCGGATGGTGATGTTATAAAAGCTATAAAGCGTCCCGTTAAGGATGTCGATTACGGTTTTGTGGGTGATTTGCTCCATGACTCTGTGAACACCCTTGCGATTAAGAAATTTCTAGAAGCCGGGTTTGTTCCTGTATTTTCAGCGATTACTCACAATGGCCTTGGTCAATTGCTTAATACCAACGCGGATACCATCGCCTCCTCATTGGCGGTGTCTTTGGCTTCGTTGTATGAAACGTCTCTGGTTTACTGTTTTGAGAAGAATGGTGTTTTACGTGATGTAACAGATGAGAATTCTGTCATCCCAACCATCAAGTCTGAAGAGTTTGAACAGCTGAAGGAATCCGGTGTCGTTCATGAAGGAATGATTCCTAAGCTGCAAAATGCATTCAATGCTATAAATAAAGGTGTTCAAGAGGTCTATATTGGAAATGCTAATAATTTGCATTTATTCCAGCAAGGGCAGTTTGGTACCTGTTTGACATTAAAATAAAAATCTAACCTAAACCTAACGATCGCTATGAAAAAGGTCACCATTATCGGAAGTGGTAATATCGGTCTTTCTTTGGCAAAGGGACTTGTAAAAAGTCAATTTGCGCATGCTGCTGATATTACATTGACAAGGAGAAATCTGAACGCTTTGGCCGAAGAAGCGAGCCGTGGCTTTTCAGTAAGCAATGATAATAAAACCGCAGTACAGGGGGCTGATATTGTCGTCTTTGCTATCTTACCGCAACAGCTTAAAAAGGTGCTGCTAGAAGTAGCCCCTGTAATTGAAAAGACAAATCAAATTTTTGTGTCCATTGTATCGGGAGTTTCCTGTGCTGATTTAAAAGCAGAGTTGGGTGAGGATGCCACGGTAATACGTGCGATGCCAAATACGGCAATAGCAATAGGTCAATCAATGACATGTATTGCCAGTGACAATGCTACGGACGATAGTTTGAAAGAGGTTGAAAATATGTTTGAATCGGTGGGTTCAGTGGTTGTCATTAATGAAGATCTCATGACATCGGCGACGGCATTATGTGCGTGCGGTATCGCTTTCTTTCTTCGTGCTATTCGTGCGGCTTCACAAGGCGGAGTTGAAATTGGATTTCATGCACATGACGCACTTAAAATGGCTGTTCAGACCGCAAAGGGGGCTGCTGACTTGTTGCTGCATACCAATGCTCATCCTGAAGGAGAGATTGATAAAGTAACCTCACCTAAGGGCTGTACAATTGCGGGACTAAATGAGATGGAACATAACGGTTTTAGTTCTGCCTTTATAAAAGGGATTAAGCTGTCTGCAGATAAGGCAGGAGGATTGTATCATGAAGGATAAGGAATGCCTGTTTGAGGATGCCTTAAATCTTTTGAAACAATTAATTGGATTATCCTCTTTAAGTAGAGAAGAGGAACTTACAGCAAATCTTATTTATGGTTTCTTTGAGGAACGAGGCATCAAAACCTATCGAAAGGGCAATAATATTTGGGTGTATAATGCCCATTATGATCGTGCTAAACCAACAATACTGCTCAACTCTCATCACGATACAGTAAAACCAAATACAGGTTATACAAGGGATCCGCTAAAGGCTACGGTAGAGGACGAGAAATTGTACGGTCTGGGAAGTAACGATGCTGGTGGCTGTCTGGTTTCTTTGATCGCAACTTTCTTGTATTTTTACCAGCAATCGGATTTAAAATATAACTTCTGTCTCGTTGCAAGCGCCGAAGAAGAGATTTCTGGTAGGAATGGTATAGAATCTGTTTTGGATGAAATTGGTCCTATTGATTTTGCTATTGTGGGGGAGCCCACCTTGTTGGATTTGGCTGTTGCAGAGAAAGGATTGATGGTATTGGATTGTACCACTGTGGGAACCGCTGGACATGCTGCGCGTGATGAAGGAGATAATGCGATCTATAAAGCGATCAAAGATATTGATTGGTTTCGGAATTATTTATTTGAGAAAACTTCACCAACCTTAGGTCCAATTAAGATGTCGGTAACAGTTATTCAGGCGGGATCGCAGCATAATGTTGTACCGGCTACTTGTAGCTTTGTTGTTGATGTGAGGACTACAGACGCTTATTCGAATGAAGAGACATTAGCTATTATCAAAGCTCATGTGAAATCGGAGGTCTCAGCGCGTTCGACACGTTTGAAGTCGTCTTCGATTTCTGACACCCATCCAATCGTTAAAGCGGGTATTGCACTGGGACGTAAAGTTTATGGCTCACCTACGATGAGTGATCAGGCTCTTATCCCTGTTCCCTCTTTGAAGTTAGGGCCTGGCGATAGCGCACGCTCACACATGGCGGATGAATTTATTTATATTGACGAGATTAGGGCTGGAATAGATCTCTATATCGGCATGTTAGAAATGATAGTATAAAAAAAGCTTCCATTTTTGATGGAAGCTTTTTTTATACTAGACCAAGCTGATTTGACGTTTTATACTCTCTTCTAGAGAGATAATGGTCTCTGTACGTTGGATTCCAGGCACAGATTGAATATCTTCATTCAGTACTTTTCTGAGGTGCACTGTATCTCTACAGATTATTTTGGCAAAAATACTGTATTGGCCAGTACAATAATGTAATTCGACCACTTCTTTGATTTCTTTCAATTTATCTACTGCATCTGCATATTGTGAACCTTTTTCAAGATAGATACCCAAAAAAGCCGTAATATCAAATCCGACTTTTTGAGGATTGATAATCAGATTTGATCCTCTAATGATACCTAGTTCTTCCATCTTCTTCATTCTAACGTGAATTGTACCACCTGATACGATTAGCTTTTTTGCTATTTCGGTATAAGGAATAGAGGCATCGTTCATTAGAATAGACAAGATTTGGATATCCAAATTGTCTAGATCATAGTTTGCATATTGATTTTCCATTAACAATGGGTTTTGTGTTCATTAACTGGCCGTTGCATCAGAATCGGACCAATAGCTAAAATAATTAAATTTATTTCAAAATTACTAAGAATTTTCGGTTTATAGATGTAAATTTAATAAAAAATACGAATTGATATTGATAATGTTATATGTTTTTGATAGAAAGTGGTTATACTTATTTTAGCGCATATTTTGTTGTTGGATAAGTAATTGCTATCATGGACGATAGCAATATTGGGCTAGATTATTTAAGTATATATTGCGAATAATTAAAGAATATCGATTTACTGTACTATAAATTTGATGATTTTGTTTTATCGTATGATCATTTAAAAATTTGAACGCCATATTTTGGTAGAGTAAATAAAATAAAGCGGAAAAGGAGATGGAAGAAGTTCAAGACGTAAAGATTTCGAAGAAGAAACCAATTTTTGAAGTTGGTGAGGGACTTCATAAATATCTTAAGCTGTATCAGCGCGATGAAAAGCTGCCAATAGGATATAAGGATCTTCTGAATTTCACGGAAACAGTACCTGTCATGGATAAATTTGGCAACGACACCTTTTGGGAGACTCCACTATATCCACCCTACTTTATGGATCAATTGTATGACGGACTAAAGGTGATTTATGCAAAATTGAAAGCATCGGGTAATACGCGTATAGTACAACATAAATATATTGATCGTGTAGAATATTGCGGTTTTGGTAATACGAAGCCATTTCGTATACGGATCGTAAATCGTCTAAATGATGTTTACGATTATTTCTACATCAAACAGGCCGACGCGTCGAGAATATATGGATTGGAGCTGGAAGAAATATTGTCTCCCAATCAGGTAAATTACATGGTAGACCACGATACGCTGGTTGAAGAACATATTGTCGGAATCCCTGGAGATACGTTTTCAAAAACACGGATGTTTTCTCCGGATTATAATTTGACCCGAATTTCCAAAGAGTTTGTAAAATTTAATGAGAGATGTATTATTACCTTATTGGGTGATATGCGAGCCTATAATTTCGTCATGCAGATTACGCCTGATTTTGATGATTTTCAATTTAGAATTAGAGCTATTGATTTCGACCAACAGTTTTATGAGGGGAATCCGAAAGTTTATATGCCTCAATTTTTTAAGGAAAACCTTCCCTATGTTAAGCTGGCCATGGAACATTTGAACGAAAAGACAGTATTACAATATCAACAAGAGGAGCGTTCTTCCATTGTACACAGAGTTCGAAGCGAAAGACACCGAATTGCTGATTTGAGGGATGCTTCGCAGACGCAGGTACTCTCCACTTTAGAAAATATTAAACAGCTACGCGAGGGCTATGCGGAATTCTATCAGAATAACTCCTACCTCAAATGTAAAACGATGACCGATATCGTCGAGTTAAACGTAAAAAGTGTGATTCGTCAGGTGCAGATGTAATTACTTGACGCGATCCTTATTGTCTTTGATGAAGGAGGACCATCCTGAGTAGGATTTACTGCTGCCAGATACCGCATTCTTCTGAAAAGAATGGCACACAGCAATTGCCAAGCCGTCAGTAGCATCTAGAAACTGAGGTGTTTCTTCAAATTTCAATAGATTCTTTAACATTGCAGAAACCTGCTCCTTCGTGGCATTTCCATTCCCTGTGACAGATTGTTTTATCTTTCTTGGAGAATATTCAAAAATCGGAATATCTTGTGCAAGTGCTGCCGCCATGGCAACACCCTGTGCTCGTCCTAACTTAAGCATTACCTGTATGTTTTTGCCATAGAACGGTGATTCGAGTGCTACACAGTCGGGATTATATTCTTGCATCAAAGCAGAGGTTTTTTTGAAAATACGTTGTAGTTTTAGTGCCTGATCATCTAAATGGCCCATTTTGATCACACCCATGGAGATCAGTGATATATTATTGCCCACTTCTTTGATGATACCATATCCGAGTACGACTGTTCCAGGATCGATTCCTAAAATTATTCTTTCTTTCGCCTTTTCCTTCTGCATATGCAATAATACAAATTTTGCGTTTTATTCGTGGATTGCATGCGACAAAACTTAATCATTTGGCTAAAATTTAGTAACATTGCTCTCTAATTATCAAAAGTTGACTGGAATACAAAAAAAATACGTCAGTCTTTTATTGAAGATATTGGTGTTCGCCCTAGCGACCTGGTATATCGTCGTGAAAGTATCTGATAAAAATAATATTGAGAAGTTTAAGACACTAATTGCTGGCTTGGAACAACATTCTGTTGCATGGACGCTTGTCCTGATCGTAGTATTAATGCTTGTCAATTGGTTGCTTGAGGTCGTAAAATGGCGATACCTCGCATCTAAATTGGAAAATATTTCTTTTTGGAGGGCATTTCAGTCAGTTTTTTGCGGACTCTCATGGGCTATTTTTACCCCTAATAGGATTGGAGAGTATGGCGGGAGGGTACTTTTTCTACAACCCAAGCATAGGGCTAAGGGCGCTGTGGCGATGGGAGTAGGATTATTTGCGCAATTGGTTTTGACAAGTGTTGCCGGCGCGTTGAGTATTGCTTGGTTTGTCTGTAGATTTCTTTCGCCCCCTTTATCGGTACAATTTGGCGTATGGCTGCTCGCTATAATCTATGCTGCTGGATTTGTCATATTATATTTCAACGTAAAATGGATTGACTTGTTGGTCGGTAAAATTAAGTTTTTGACCCGTATTAAACCTTTTTTTGAAGTATTAGAGCATTATTCAATGTCCGAACTCAGTATTGTTCTTTTAAATTCCTTAGCACGATTTATTATCTTTACATCTCAGTATATCATCTTAATGAAGCTTACATTGCCTGAACTGCCGCTGTTATCCATGATTCTGATGATTTTTATCCTGTTTTTTGTCCAGGCCGCCTTACCAACATTGGATATTTTTGATTTCAGTGTAAGAAGTTTTGTAGCAAGTAATCTATATAGTTATATCACGACACAAGAAATAGCTGTCATGGCTATTGTTTCCTGTATTTGGTTTGTGAATTTGATTCTTCCGGCAGTATTTGGTTCTATTTTTGTTTTTAAGATTAATTTTTTCGGTGATACAAATACTTAACTATTTATTGATCAGTTTTGCTTGCGTTTACGCAATCCTGGTTTTATGGATGCGTAGAGGCTGGGCTTTAATCCCAGTACCCAGCAATCTTATTCAGCCAACAAAAGCGATTTCTGTGATTATAGCTGCGCGGAATGAAGAGCTAAACATAGGCCGTACCATTGACTGCATATTGGCGCAGAATTATCCGGCAGCACTCTTGGAGCTTATTATTATTGACGACCATTCAGACGATAATACGTCGTTGATTGTGAAGAAATACGCTGGAAAAGGGGTGAGGCTAATTCAATTGAATGAAAATGGTCGTTTGAATTCATACAAAAAACTGGCAATTTCAAGGGCTATAGCATGCTGTAAGGGCGAAATTATTATAACCACTGACGCAGACTGCCGTATGGGACCAAATTGGTTAGCAACGGTCGTCGGTACATTCGAAAAAGAAAATGCCTATTTACAGTCTTCTCCAGTAGTGTATTCAGAAGAAAAGGTATTTTTTGAACGACTCCAGACCTTGGAATTCCTTTACTTGATAGGCCTTGGCGCTGCGGGTATTGGAAATAAGAAACCAACAACTTGTAATGGGGCGAATCTGGCATATCGGAAAGATATTTTTGAACAGATGGGTGGATTTAAAGGAATCGATGAGCTTGCCTCGGGAGATGATGAACTTTTCTTACATAAAGTCGCAGAACAGTATCCTGAAAAAATAACGTTTTGCAAATCAAAAGATGCTATTGTTTACACGGATGCCAAACCAGATCTAAAGTCATTTATCAGTCAGCGCCGACGCTGGGCTTCGAAAAGTACTAAATATAAAAATAAAGGTGTGATCGCCTTGGGAATTTCCATTTGGTTTTTTAATGTATTGATTTTAGTTGCTTTGGTTCTCGCTCTTTTTGGCGTAAATTTCGTTGCCTGGGTCGTACTTTTTGCATTGCTGTTAAAGATGATCGTCGAATTTCTTTTTATTCGGCCCTTAACTGTATTCGCAAGCAGAAAGGAACTCTTATGGTATCTGCCTTTACTGAGCTTAGCGCATATCTTTTACCTAACTTATATCGGTATATTGGGTAATGTTGGGAAGTATGACTGGAAAGGTCGGCAAGTCAAATAATTTTTTCCTATTTTTCGACCCTCAATCTTATGGCTTCTTCAGCTGATTTTACGATTTCCTCAATTGTCTTACCTTCCGTATCTAAGGGATTGAGTACCTCCCACGTCATATGGAGAAACGGTGTCAGTGGGTACATCCCATATTGTACCATTTCGTAGGACCCGGTGATGGCAACCGGAACAACGAGTGCATTTGGATTTTTCTTTAATAATGTGGCAATTCCACCAACATGGAAGGCCTTCATTTTCCCCGTCTTTGATCGCGTTCCTTCCGGAAAAATAAACGCCGACCAGTTTTTGGTTTTCATATTGTTGGCGAGTTTCAGTATCTCGGCAATAGATTGTTTGGGGTCATTGCGATCGATATTTGCGGCGCCGCCATGTTTCAGGTTAAAGGAGATGCTCGGTATACCACTAGCAAGTTCTATTTTGGAAATAAACTTCCCATGAAATCTACGTAAGAAATAGATCATTGGGGGGATATCAAACGTACTTTGGTGATTGGCTACAAACACAATGGGCTGTCCCGTTGGAATATTTTTATTGTCGATAAATGTCACGCGGTTAAAGAGCGTGTAATAGGAAGCGACAAGACAGGCATTTAATATATCTACACTCCTTTTATGGGCATTGTATCCTCCTAGCTTCAAACATAGCCACTGTATGGGGTGGAAGATAATCAAGGATAAACCAAAACAGAACCAAAATATTATAGATAGGAAATAGCCTAAAAACTTCTTCATAAACGTTATTTAATGATACAAATATATCATTAAGCAATGGTTTTTGAAAGATATTGATTTTATAGTGTTTTGTTTTAACATTATTAATGTTATCTTTAATAATGTTAATATACATATTGTTTAATGAAAAAAATACCAATTGATTGTCCCTGTTGTGAAGCGAAGTTAAAGGTTTCTAAGTTGGTGTGTGACTCCTGTGAGACTGAGGTTGTCGGTAAATTTTCATTGCCCTTACTCATGCAGCTCACTGTCGAGGAACAGGAATTTGTCATGAACTTTTTGAAGTATTCAGGAAGTTTAAAAGAAATGGCAAATCAGATGGGAAAATCCTATCCGACAGTCCGTAATATTCTCGACGATCTGATTTATAAATTGAAATCTCTTGCTAGTACAACGACCTATACAAACTCGCCGATTAAGGCTGATAGCGGTGCAAAAGGGCGATGATACATTGGAGGGAGCTGATAAAAATGGAGATCCTCTTGTTGGGTATCTTTGCGATCGGCAGCTTGTTATCCCTATTTTATCACTTCAATTTGTTGGTGAGGGGTATGAATGTGATCGTTAACAATAAGAAAATGGAGATCAGTAAACTATTTGTGGCATTATATTTTATATTGGATCTAAGTAACAGTTATATTTTTAGTAAAAAATGACAATGAGAAAAATTTTGTACCTATTTATCATTTATTTCCATTTTTCATGTTCCCATGCACAGACATTTGATGGCTCATGGAAGGGCGAGGTAAGTGTTTCGGGGCAGAAGTTGCTACTGGTATTCAATCTACAGCAAGATAGCACAGGAAATTGGAATGGAACCTTTGAAAGTCCAATGCAAACTTCACAAAAATTTGCAATAAGCCAAATACGGATCCAACACGATTCTATTTGGATGGATGTGAAAAATATCGGTTTAGCTTATGCTGGTTTTTTGGATCGGGACAAAGATGTGATGAAAGGCGGCATGAAGCAGGGAACTTTTGAATCTGCGATGATTCTGGTTAGGAGCGAAAATGAACAGAGTGGACTGTCTCGTAAGCAGGATGTTTTTCCTCCCTATAACTATATGGAAGAGGAAGTATCATTTAAAAATAACAAAGGTAATTCATTTTTAACGGGATCCTTAACCTATCCAAAGGGTGAGGGACCATTTCCTGCAGTGGTATTGGTCAATGGTAGTGGACAACAGAACAGAGATTCTGAAATGTTTGGCCACCGACCTTTTAAGGTTCTCGCTGATCATCTTACTAAAAATGGTTTTGCGGTACTGCGTTATGATGACCGCGAAATAGGTGGATCGAAAGGCGAAGTGAATTTAGCGACAACGATCGATTTTGCTTCTGATGCGAGCGCCGCAGTAGATTTTTTAAGCAAAAAAAACATCGTTGACGTTGATAAAATCGGGATGATTGGCCATAGCGAGGGTGCTTTAATTGCTGAAATAGTCGCATCCGAGAATGATAACGTAAAGTATATTGCACTGCTATCTGGACCGGTATTAAAAGGAGACTCATTGTTAATCTTACAGAGTTATGCTTTAGGAAAGGCGGGTGGATTGTCGGAAGCGGCATTAACGATCAATAAAGCAAACAACAGAAAATTATATACTATTTTAATGAGGGATGAACCACCAAAGGTTTTGGCTGAAACTTTGGAACAGGAACTTATTCATCAAAATAACAACAATCCGTTGACTCCCGATATGAGAATTAAACTCAGTCCGATGATGAGTCCTTGGTTTATGACTTTTCTCAGAATTGATCCGGCTTATTATCTGAAGCAGCTGAAAGTACCTATTTTTGCTTCTTTTGGCGGGAAAGATGTTCAGGTGCCTGCAAATGAAAATATTTATAGCCTTCAGCGTCTGCACCTAAATACGACAGATGTGACAATTAAAAATTATCCAAACTTAAACCATCTTTTTCAAAATACTCAAACGGGTAAAATCGAAGAATACTTTGAGAATTCAGAAAGCTTTAACGAGCAACTGATGGATGATCTGACAAAGTGGCTTAAGATGAAGACCAAGTAATTCATTATCTATCCGCATAGTTTTAAACAAAAAGAAGGTAATTTAGCCGCTTATTAAATTACCTTCTTTTTGTTTTTGTACTGATTTTAAGTTGGGGCAGATCGTATACTTACTAAGGTGTTGTATTCGCTACAGGAAGTATTTTTCCATTAAAATAGCGATGTCCATTTTGAGCGAAATCCGCGATATAGCGTCCCATTTCGAAGGCCAATGTACCGGCTTCAACACCCGGAAAAGCGGCCTCAAACATTTCAGTCTGAGAAGATCCCAACGCTAAACAGTTAACCTTAATTCCCTTTTCCTTAAATTCTTCTGCCAAACACTCTGTGAGTATCGATAATGCTCCTTTGCTGGCTGAATATGCTGAAAGACCAGAAAACTTCATGGATCCCTGGAAGCCGCCCATGCTGCTGATATTTACAATATGTGATCCTGCATGCATCATGGGGACAACATGTTGTATCATATTAACGTGCCCCATTACATTGATCTGCAACATTTCAGCAAAATCTTGTCCATCAGTTTCCATAAATGGCTTATAGATGAGTGCACCCGCATTGTTTATCAAAATATCAACCTTATCAAATTTTGACTGAATGAAGGGGACTAGCGTAGCATAGTCGTCGTAGACAATATCAAATTGGGCAGGATATAACGCTCCGCCATCAAAATTGAGTTGGCCTGCAATTTCGTGAAGCTTTCTTAGTTTGTCCGCTGATCTAGCCAATGCAATTACGTTGTTGTCCTTTTTAGAGGTCAAATCCAATACCGCTTCAAATCCAACACCACTGCTGGCTCCTGTAATAATAATATTTGCCATGTTATTCTTCTAGTTTTTGACTTTGTTCAACTTCTTCGACAGTAGGCAATTTATCTTCTCCGATGGCTTTGGGATGGAAGATATAATAAATTCCCGAAAGCGCAACGAGAGCAGAAATAATATAAAATAACAATGTGATTAATACCGCATTGTGTGAGTCGACATGAAAGATACCAGCTCCCCACATAATCACAAGTTCACGCATGCCTAAACCTCCAACGGAAAAGGGGATGATTGAAACTAGTGAAGAGGCTAGGAATAAAAACAGGTAAGGGGAGAATTTGCCGCTAAAACCCAAAGCATAAAGTATGAGGATAGCTGCGATAACTTGCATCGACTGTACGCCGATGGCCTTTAAATGCGCTTTTAAAAATGTTGATTTGTATTCCTTAAAGAACTTGGTGACGATAAAATAATAGAGAATGCTCCCTAAAATAAATAAAATAATGGTCAGATAGTTTGGAATTCCCAGCTGTGGCATATAGGTTACCAGTGCTGCAATGATAAGGCATAATGCCCATAAACCACTTAATCTGTCTAAAAATAGAGCCGTAAATAGTTTTCTTCCTTTAATATTAAATCGTTTCCTGAGGAAGAATATCTTGTATCCATCTCCGCCCACACCACCAGGTAAAATAAGGTTATAAAATAGACCGAGTTGATACAATTTTAAATTATATCTTTCAGTGACATCCAGGCCGATCGCTTTTAAAAACGTCAATAAGCGCGAAGAGGAAATAAAAATAGAGATACTATACGCGACTAAAGCAAAGAATAGATAAAGTGGGTTGGAATGGATGATGGCTTCTTTTAGATCTTTTACCGATACCTTGCTGAATACCCAATATAAGGCGCCCACCGTAACAACAATCTTTGCTATATTTTTGGCTATTTTGAGCCCCTTCTTTCTATCCATATAAAGTTATGCGTTCAATCCTCTTCGGCTGTAATTAGCGATTTGGCGAATCCAAAGTTAGAAACTTTGTGGAAATGTGCAATTGTGCTTAAGCAATCGTTGGGTAAATTCTTGAATACAATAATATCAAATACAAAATACCAAAGATAGTCGCGAGCGAAAATAGCCAATTTAGGTCAATTCTGTTATATTTGTGCTTGAGTACAGCAATCATTAATCCAATGATGATGCAAAATAATAAAATAGGCGCTAAAAGGGCTATCTTATTCGTAAATGCAAGGCTTATCTGATCCAATTTGCTTTTTGCTTCCTGTCCTAAGAAAAGCGGATAAGTAGCAAAGGCCAATAAAATGACAAATAACCGCAATAGAGTTTTTGCTATTATTTTGCTTATGGTATGATTTTTGGCTGTAATCTTCATGATTTGTGAATTAATTTACTCCAAAAATACAATTTGAAATTAAAATTTATACATATGAATCGATTCGTTTTATCATTAGCAACTGTTTTTGCTACCGTGACCTTATTTTCTTGTGGAGCACAAAAGCAAGGTACATCAACTGGAAATCCTTCTTCCAATACGAGTGCAGCTTCTGGTCCAAGCGCTTCTGATTGGAAATCTGCCGTTAAAGGAACTTGGACATTGAATACAATCGATAGAGAGAATTTACCATCTTCATTCACAATTAAAAGTGTTTTTGAAGAAGCCCCTGCAGAATGTTTTGTAGGCAGTACATGGAATTTTATTGGAAATGGCAAGGGGTCAATTACCTTTAACGCTCAGGGAACTTTGTGCGCTCCAGGTGCATCACGCGAGATCTTTTGGTCTATCTATAATCCTGGAAAAGGTCTAGGGGAACCACAGTTTCAGTTAAAAAAAATCTATGCAGGCGACAAAGCAAAGAACGTAACGACTGGTTATCGCTTAGATTTATCTTATTCGGATGGGAATAAATTAGTTATGCGCATGCCATTGACAGTTGCTAATGGAGAGGCGTATTTAGTCTTTAATTTCACGCGCTCTAATTAATCGCAAAACGATAAAAGTAGAAAAACATTAAGCTATAGGATTTCCTATGGCTTTTTTTGTTTAAAATTTAATACTTTTACATTCCCAATTCATTATGATTATTTACGCCATAGCTGGGGGGATTCACAACATTTTGAAGCAATGTATGCATAGAATCTTGTGGACGGATACGCTTATCGTAGATATGATGATGGGACAAATACCTGGTGATTCGTCGGGTATTGCATAATCTAGAGAGAAACATGGCTGAACAACACACCAAAACTGCTTTAATAACGGGTATAACAGGACAAGATGGTGCCTATCTAGCAGAATTCTTATTAAAAAAGGGGTACAAAGTACACGGCTTAAAGCGTCGAAGTTCTTTATTTAATACGGATCGTATTGACCATCTTTATCAAGACCCTCATCTTGACAATAGAAATTTTACTTTGCATTTTGGCGATTTGACTGATTCAACCAATTTAATTCGTATTATACAAGAAACCCAACCGGATGAGATCTACAATCTTGCTGCTCAGTCTCACGTAAAAGTTAGTTTTGACACCCCAGAATATACTGCAAATGCAGATGGTATCGGTACATTACGTATTCTTGAAGCGGTGAGGCTATTGGGGATGATTGAGAAAACCCGGATTTATCAGGCGTCTACTTCTGAGCTTTATGGTTTGGTGCAAGCGGTTCCACAAAGCGAAACAACACCTTTTTATCCCCGAAGTCCTTATGCTGTAGCCAAAATGTATGGTTATTGGATTACTGTAAATTACCGCGAAGCCTATAAGATGTATGCCTGTAATGGTATTTTATTTAATCATGAGAGCCCGGTAAGGGGAGAAACCTTCGTGACACGTAAAATCACCAGAGCAGTTGCAAAGATAGCTCTTGGACTTCAGGATAAGCTATACCTCGGTAATCTATCCGCGCAACGCGACTGGGGGCATGCGAAGGATTATGTGGAAGCGATGTGGTTGATTCTTCAGCAGGAAACACCCGAAGATTTTGTAATAGCAACAGGTGTGACCACTACCGTTAGAGAGTTTGTGCGGATGGCATTTGCTGAATTGGGTATTGAGATTGAATTTAGTGGAAAAGGAGAACAGGAAAAGGGTGTTATTATCGATATTGATGAAGAGCGTTTGCTGCAGTTGAATATCGATCAGTCAATGATTAAATTTGGTCAGACTGTTGTCAAAGTTGATCCTGCATATTATAGGCCGACTGAGGTCGACTTACTTATTGGTGATCCGACAAAAGCAAATACAAAACTTGGATGGCAGCCAAAATATGATCTCCAGATGCTGGTAACAGATATGGTACAATCTGATCTTCACTTGATGAGGAAGGAAGAATACTTGAAAAAAGGAGGATTTGAGACTTTAAATTATTTTGAATAAGTTACAATCTGTAGCAGAAAATAAAACTGGAATAATTTTTGTTTAAACATTCAATGGTATAGTTGTATACTATGAATATGACAGTATATTATGATAAATTCAGACGTTGTTTCGAGTAAGAAAGAAGAAGAAAAAAAGAAAGATTCTTCGAAAATTTACTTCTTTATCATTGCGATAGCAGCATTACTTGCAACGAATATATATTTTTATGTTAAGTTTAAAACCAACGGTGAAAAGGTTTATACGCTTACAGTAGAAAAAGAGAATCTTCAGGTACAGATAGATCGTATTGAAGCTGAATTGGATAAAATTGATGTAGAAAATGTGCAATTGACTCCTGAGATGACGCTGCAAAAAGAGGATTCCAGAATGGAGATTGCGGTGCTTCGTAAGAAGCTCGAAAATAAAAGTATTACTCCCAAAGATATCGATGAAGCGCAACACAAGATCAACCAGCTTAAAAAACAGGTTGATACCTATCGCGTAAATGTTCAAAGGCTGATTCAGGAAAATCAAATTTTATCCAAACAAAATATCAATCTGAACGAATCTGTAGTCGAAAAGGAGAAGCAAATTACTTCATTGGTTACTTCAAATTCTGAATTGAAAGAGAAGGTTGCAACAGCTTCTGCCTTGAAAGTTTCAAGCATTAGTATGAATGGCCTTGAAGTCAAAAAAAATGGAAAGGAATTAGTAGAAGAACGTGCGAAGAAAATTGATAAGTTAAAAATCAGTTTTACCATTGCTGATAATCCTTTAGCAAAAAATGGAGAACGTGATATATATGTTAGAATTATCGACCCACAAGGAAATCTAGTCGTGCAGGACGATAATATTTTCTATGTACATGGCGAGAAATTACAGTATACATTTAAACATAATATTTTGTTTACCAACAAGGGTGAAGATTATATCATTTATTGGGCAGCAGAGCAGGGATTTTCTAAAGGTGCCTATACGGTATTGTTATATGAAGATAATGCAATCATGGGACGATCTACGATTGTATTGCGTTAAAAGGAGATAAACAAATAAACTAAAAGCTCTTTACATGATTGTAAAGAGCTTTTTTGTGAAGTACAAATTCTTACTATATCGATCCGTAAGGATAAGGGTATGGCTATCAAGTAGCTTTAACGTATTAAACACCATCATTATTGAGCTATAAGCCGGATATACTTGGTTTCTCCAATTTCTCTTATCTCTGTTGTGGCTAAATCACTATTAAGATTCTGCCTGCTGTAAGGGAAGCAGGATATGAAATGTCGTGCCTTCGCCTTCTACGGTCTCAAAATAGATCTGACCGTTACTGGCTTCGATTGTTTTCTTGACAAGTACCAATCCTAAACCATTTCCCGAACTTTTTGTGGTGAAATTTATCTGGAAAATTTTATCCTGCATTTCCTTCGGAATTCCATACCCATTGTCTTTGACATCGATTTTAACAAAATTATCCGAGTAGCGTTCAATGGAAATTTCGATCTTCATGTTTTTTCGGCCATAGCCACCCTCGATAGCATTTTTTATTAAATTATTGAACGTCCGCAAGAGTTCATTACCATCAGCTTTTACAATCAATGTTTTGTGATCAGCGTTATTGATGAGACGGATACTTACACTCGGCGTATTATTGTATAACGAAATAGACTTTGTTATTTTTTCAACGATATTGATATTCTCCATCATCGTATTTGGAAATTTTGCAAAATGCGAAAATTCGGATGCAATATGCGTTAGAGCATCGATTTGCTCGATAAATGAAATAGAGAATTTATTAAATCTGTCTGGAAATTTAGGATCATCATCTTTGTAAGATCTGCGTAGTTGCTGAATACCCAATTTCATTGGTGTCAATGGATTTTTAATTTCATGTGCTATCTGCTGAGCCATCTCACGCCAGGTGGATTCCCGCTCCGTATCTTTGATTTTATTGGCATAGTCTTCAAGTTTTATGATCATGAGGTTGTATTCTTTGATCAATGTACCTATTTCATCATTTCGCTGCCAAAATAACGGCTCATTGGGTTGTCCCAAGCGCAGCTGTGAAATTTTCTTACTGATGATGCTCAGTGGATTGGTGACACTGTTGGCAACAAACGTGGCATAAAACCCAAAGCCAATGATGATCAGCGAATAAATATTTACTATGGTATTTAAAAGAAGATTTTTATTGATATTTTCTTCTTTTTGAAGGGAGAAGTTTGGTATGCCAATATAAGCCAGGGTATTGTAATTTTTGTCCCTGATGGTGGCATAACTAGTCTCAAATTGGAAAGTACCTATCCGCTCATCTTCAATCGTCTCCGACTTTTTTAATATCGATAGATTCTTCAGTGCAGCGGGATTGATGAATGTAGAGAAAAGCTCCAAATCGTAAATTCTACGCTGTGAACTATACAGCAACCTGCCTGATTTGGAATAAAGATTGAAGTCCTTGGAAATTGTTTCGGACAATGTCTTTAGAATGCTGATGAGTTGAGTTTCGGTGGAAATTTCATCCGTATATGTCAGCATATTTTCCATCCGTTTGCCAAGTTCAATTATAAAACGCTCTTTACTTGTTTTATTGTTGTTATAGAGTTGTTTATTGATACTGATATAAGAAATTACACCTGAAATAAGAATAGCGAGTATAACGGAGGAGATAATAGATGTTTGAATACGTGTAGAATATTGTATCTTATTCACAATTCTGTAGAACTGATACTTTAAATTTCGGATAGTAAGCTTGGTGTTTTTAAGAAAAATATAGAGTGATTTTATGAAGTGGTACAGCATGAAAATCATAAAGAACACCAGGAATAGAAAAGATGTAGTTGCTAAATAGTCCCAAAAAGAAGGTTTTTGTTTACTGATAACATAGGTTGAAAATTTATTGGCGATGTAGGCCATGTGCAGGTATGCATCTTTGTCTAGAATCTCAATATATTCTCCAGGAGTACCTTTGAGACCTCTTAAATTGTTTTCATATGTGTATTTTCCAAATTGTGTTATTAGAGAACCTGCTTTATAAAGGGCTATCGAATAATCTCCTTTATTATAATACTGTGAGTTGTTGATCCGCATATCGGTAAGGATTTCGGGATAAGGGACCGTGTAACTGAAGTCTTTATTGGAGAGATTGATAATAACGTTGACGATTCTATTTTGGTCAATCGACACTGGAATGATAGAAAAGTATTCATGTGTACCGAGTTCTCCGCCGGCACGATAGAAGTTTTGAGTTACTTTTATCGACTTATTGATCACTTTTTCGCGATACTCATTGAGCTTATTCTGGCTTGCAGCATTCAGTGGATTATTGTTCTGATCATAATAATAGGCTTTGAATTCGTATTTGGAGAGATAGCCGCTAAAGTATTTTTTCTTAATGAAGTCGTTGATGCCCTCCGTGTTTGTGTAGGGTAGACTGATATTAAATAGATGCTTTAATTCTTGATCGTTTGCCAGACTACTTTCAATATCGGAGAATAACGACACGGCATTTGCATCATCTTCGGACTGTAGGTTGCCCAACAATATCTTCATGTCAATCAAGTTTCTTTCCTGGTAGAAACGAGCGTGCGTAATAGCACTTATGATTGCCCAAAGTATCAGTACCGCGATATAGTTTGTGAGTATATGCCGATTGAAATACTTCTCACCGAATGATTTAATAAGGATAATTAGCGCGAGTAGTAAGTTGACAAGGCTATTTTTTTCTATATAAAAGGAAATGATCAAAATGACAAAGATGACGCATGCCAGTTGGATATTTAGTAACTGCGTTGGCTTTAACTCTAATTTTTTAAGAAAAAAGAGCACAAGGTCGATGTAGATACTTAAGGCCAAAATACCTATGCCGACAATGCCAAGATCGACCCAACTTAAGAAATGTAAATCGACCAGTTTTGTAAAATCAAAATAAATATTATTGGAGTGCGTAATTAACGTTCCGGCGATATCGTATAATAGCGCGAACGACAGGTATATACTCAGAATAAATCCGATGGCTATGGGCACTCTAAAGAGCCGGATATTTTTTATTTTGTCAAAATTAAGCTCTTTGCGAATTGAATAGATAAATAGAATGAGCCATAATATTAAAATTGTGGTGGACATGACCGACCAGATGTTCGGGAAGAAACGATTATAGGCATAGTTGCGCGAGTCGAAAATTGAAAATGTCGCATTTTCAGATAGCAAATTCCATTTAAGATCGGCGAATTTGACCAAACTAAATATCGCCAATAGCAATAGTATAGACCACCAAGCCCTGCCTGTTTTGGCCATATGAAGGCAAAGACTATTGAAGAAGATCAACCACGCAATTAAAGCAAGTAACCAGCAGAAAAATTGCAAAATTGTATAAGCATTTTCATGCTCTCCGTCTTTGAGCTTAACAGAAAAAAGGTAAGACCCCTCTTTACTGTAAATGTTTTTAATGGTTACCGTATCTGTATAGGAGGCAATATCGATATTTCTGGAGTCGAAGAAGTTTCTCCGCAGTGAACTGCTTAAATAGAGATTGTTGTTGTTGGTATATCCTTTTACAATAATATAGGCGAGTATACTGATATTACCAATTGTTTTCTTTCTAACGACGTAAGAGCGGTTATCATCTTGGATAAAATTGGATTTTTCAGGAAATCCCTGATCAGTAATCGGTACAAATAGATGTGTGCTCCACATCTTCGGCTCATGGTCCTTAAAAAGAAATAGATAGACATTTTCTTTGGTTTTGAATTTTTCAAAGGCCTGATAAACCGCGATTGGATACTGATCGTAGTTTTTGAAAGTTTTGAGCAAAAGAGAATCGTTGAAAATACGGTCGACTTTTTTCTCTTGTTGAGCGATATAGTTATTGAGTGATTTTGTATCAATGTCTAATATTTCCTTATTGGTAACAGATTCTTTGATGGTGATAGCTGTTCCTATAAAGCATAGCGTTAAGATAAGTAAGAGTAGTCGAATTTTTATACCAGAATTCACATTCATCAATTTACATTATTGTAAATATAAAAAAAAGTCCTTGCTTTCTTATGGCAAGGACTTTTATATTATTTTTCTATATGACCTCCTTTGATTGGTCAGAGAGAATTTTTGCACTGTTTTCGCTGCTTTGTAAGCTATTGAAAACACGAAAGGTATCGAATGCCAATAATTAAACGTGAGGCTCTTCTTGTCGGAAGATTTTAGCAGTCAAATACTCGCGGTTTAGGCGAGCGATGTTTGTTAGTTTAATGCCCACAGGACATTCAGCTTCACAAGCCCCAGTATTTGTACAGTTACCGAAGCCTTCTGCATCCATTTGATCTACCATCGCCTGCGCGCGTTCATATCGCTCAGTTTGCCCTTGTGGTAACAGTGCAAATTGAGATACTTTTGCCGATACGAATAACATAGCAGAAGCATTTTTACATGCTGCGACACAAGCGCCACAACCGATACATGTCGCTGATTCGAAAGCTTCGTCAGCAATACGTTTAGGGATAGGAATAACATTGGCATCAGGAACACCACCTGTATTGATATTTACATATCCACCTGCCTGTTGAATGCGGTCAAAAGAAGTACGGTCAACAGCAAGGTCTTTTAATACAGGGAATGCAGCAGCTCTCCAAGGCTCAATCACGATCGTTTGTCCGTCGTGGAAGCTACGCATGTGTAATTGACACGTTGTAGTACCTTCTTTCGGACCATGCGGGCGACCGTTGATCACCAATGAGCACATCCCACAGATACCTTCACGACAGTCGTGATCGAAATATACGGGATCTTCTCCTTTACGAGTCAACTCTTCATTGACAATATCAAGCATCTCTAAGAAGGACATATCATCAGCGATATTGTTTGCCTGATAAGTTACAAATTGACCTTTATCTTTATCATTTTTTTGACGCCAAACTTTTAGCGTTAAATTCATATGTTGTGCCATGATAATTTTCTTTCTTATTTATAACTTCTTTGTGTTAACTGAACGTTCTCGAATACCAGGTCTTCCTTGTGTAATTCCTCAGGTACATTGTCTCCTTTGTACTCCCAAGCAGATACATATGCGAATTCATCGTCATTACGTTTTGCTTCACCTTCTTCGGTTTGGCTTTCCAAACGGAAGTGACCACCACAAGACTCTGCGCGTTGTAAGGCATCCACAACCATCAATTCGCCCAATTCTAAGAAGTCAGCTACGCGGCCAGCTTTTTCTAACGAAAGATTTAATTCTTCATTTTCTCCAAGCACTCTAACATTCGTCCAGAACTCTTTTTTCAACTCTTGAATCAAACCTTGCGCTTTTTGCAAACCTTCAGCTGTACGAGCCATACCACAATATTCCCACATAATGAGACCTAATTTTTTGTGGATATCATCAACAGTTTGTGTACCGTTTAAAGACAATAATTTGTTGATTTTCTCTTCAACTTCCTTGCGGGTAGCTTCGAAAGCGGGATGATTATGATCTACTGGTGCAAATGAACCTAATTTTGCTAAGTAATCTCCCACAGTGTAAGGAATGACGAAGTAACCGTCGGCAAGACCTTGCATTAATGCCGATGCACCTAAGCGGTTTGCACCGTGATCAGAGAAGTTACACTCACCCAAAGCATATAAGCCAGGGATTGTTGTCATCAAGTTGTAATCAACCCAAACACCACCCATTGTGTAGTGTACAGCTGGGTAGATACGCATTGGTTGTTTGTAAGGGTTCTCGTCAGTGATTTGATAATACATGTCAAATAAGTTACCATATTTAGCACGTACAGCGTCCTCTCCTAGACGACCGATAGCTTCTTTGAAATCCAAGAATACCGCGAAGCCAGTTTTACCAACACCACGACCATCATCGACAGCTTCTTTCGCATTACGAGAGGCCACATCGCGTGGTACCAAGTTACCGAATGAAGGATATTTACGCTCCAAGAAATAATCTCTGTCTTCCTCTTTGATATCATTGGCTTTGATCTCACCTTTGCGCAATCTTTCAGCCATCTCCTGAGTTTTAGGAACCCATACACGACCGTCATTACGTAAAGACTCTGACATCAATGTTAACTTCGATTGGTGATCGCCAGTTACAGGGATACAAGTTGGGTGAATCTGTGTATAACAAGGGTTAGCGAAGTAAGCGCCACGTTTGTGTGCTCTCCAAGCAGCTGTAACATTACAACCCATCGCATTTGTAGACAAGAAAAATACGTTACCGTAACCACCTGTACACATCAATACTGCGTGTGCAGCATGCGTTTCTATTTTACCTGAAACCAGGTCACGAGTGACGATACCTTTAGCATGACCATCGATCATAACAAGGTCTAACATCTCATGACGCGTATAGGATTTTACTTTCCCTTTTTTTATCTGGCGGTTCAATGCTGAATAAGCACCTAACAATAATTGTTGTCCAGTTTGACCACGGGCATAGAACGTACGGCTTACTTGCGCGCCACCGAAAGAGCGGTTATCTAATAAACCTCCATATTCACGTGCAAATGGAACACCTTGAGCGACACATTGGTCGATGATATTAACAGATACCTCTGCCAAACGGTAAACGTTGGCCTCACGGGAGCGGTAATCACCACCTTTGATTGTATCGTAGAATAAACGGAAAACAGAGTCCCCATCGTTTTGGTAACTCTTTGCTGCATTGATACCACCTTGTGCTGCAATAGAGTGTGCACGACGTGGTGAATCTTGATAACAGAATGTAATTACATTGTATCCTAACTCGGCTAACGACGCTGCTGCAGATGCACCAGCAAGTCCTGTACCAACAACAATAACTGTAAATTTACGTTTGTTAGCAGGGTTAACCAGCTTCAGATTAAATTTATGATTTGACCACTTTTGGGCTAATGGGCCCGCTGGTACTTTTGAATCTAACATATCTCTTAATTTTATATTGATCGATAGAGCCGGAGCTTTATCTTAAAAGATTCTGAATTATTTAAAGAAGAAAAACAATGGCATTATTGCAAAGCCAATTGGAATTAATACCCCAAATACCCAAACACCGATTGCTCTGACAATTCCAATATATCTTCTGTGGTTAAAACCTAAAGTTTGGAATGCAGATTGGAAACCGTGAATTAAGTGGAACGCCAAAGCTGCCATCGCAATAACATACAAAGCTACCAATGCAACATTTTTGAAAGCAAAGTCAACTTGCTTGTACAAATCTCTTGCTTTTACGATTTGAACATTGTTTTCTACCGTTTCTTGGTAGTCATGAAATTCAGATGCTTGAAGTTCTCTCGCTGTGGTTTGCCCTGTTGCCAAATCAGTACGGTATTCGATGTACGGCACTTCATCATTGTGAAACTTCCACCAAAAATTAGACATGTGTGTCGCTAAGAATACTAAAATGACAGTACCTAAGATACCCATGTTGCGTGAATTCCACTTGCTGTTTGCTTGACCATCATATTTGGCATAACCAATAGGACGGGCGGCCTTGTTTTTCATCGACAATGTGATAGCATAGATGACGTGAACAATTACCGAAGCATACAATAAGTAAGAAACAACTTTGATTGGTGTAAAGTGAGTCATAAAATAGGCGTACTTGTTGAACGCTAGACCCGCATCATCTTTAAATAATTGCAAGTTACCAACCAAGTGAACAACTAGGAATAAACATAGGAAGATTCCTGTTAAGCTCATGATTAGCTTCTTCCCAATCGAAGAACTGAAAACTGGCTTTGATTTACTCATTATCCTTGTAATTTAATTTTAATTAGGCAAATCTACTATTTGCTATTAAATATGATACCATTTTGACAAGAAAAAGCAACAATTTAGAACGGTTCTAAAGTTTATTGAAATAAAAAGTCCGTTTTGAATAAAAACGGACTTTCGAACGGTATATAAACTAGGCTTAGCCTACTATAGAATACTGAATAATCTATAGCCTAAGCCAATACTCCACATGTTGATTTTTGGATTTGCCTGGCTCTCATTATTGACTTTATTTAAACCCATTTCATAACGGAGGTCTACACGCAAACTGGAAACATCAGCGCCTACACCAAATGCCCATGATGTACCACTCTTTTTATAGTTATTTGGATTTAATTGATCAATGAATTTAGCCTGCTTGTCATCTACATTAAATGAAAATATTGGACCAGTTTGAATCCGTGCGCCAATCGGTCCCAAACCAAAACGTTTACCCAATAAAACGGGAACATCAATACTGGTGAATTTAACATTGGTGGTAGTTGTCGAGCCATTTTCATCCTTTCCATTAACAGTCGTGTTTTTACCTGTTAAATATACCTCAGGTTGAATATGGAAACCTAATACACCAACACGGCCATAAAGACCCGCTTGGTAGCCAGCTTTCGTGTCAGAATTGAAATATTTGCCATCGCTTTTAAGCTTCGAGAAGTTTAAACCTCCTTTTACACCTACCTCAAATCCGGGCAGAAGCTGCGCCTGTGCCGTTGCAACGCTACCACAAATCAAAAGTAATGCTGGTAAAATCTTTTTCATAATCTTTTATTTATGTATATATTGTATCTTTAAAGAAACTTTTACAGTCTGGTAAAGATATACAAATTTTATACCTAAATCTTAGTTATGCTGAAAATTAACGAAGAACAATGGCAAGTAGCCAAAGAAAAACTCCGCCGCAAGTACAACCATTTAACTGATGAGGATTTAGCTTTTCAAACAGGGGAGGAAGATAAACTAATCAGTAGATTGTCCTTGCGTTTGCGGCGGAAACCCTCCTATGTTTTATTTACGATAGGTAAAGAGATTCAGGATATTAGTAGCAACAGATTATGAAGAGTACCATTAGTTGGAGCGAATTCGAAAAAGTTGACTTAAGGGTAGGAACTGTCTTGGAGACGAAAGAGTTCCCTAAAGCACAAAAGGCAGCTTATCAACTGAAAATTGATTTCGGAGATGAAATCGGTATTTTACAAAGTAGTGCCCAAATTACAGTACGCTATAGCAAAGAGGAATTAATCGGAAAACAGGTGGTTGCAGTGGTAAATTTCCCTCGAAAGCAGATCGCCAATTTTTTTTCTGAGTGCCTAGTGACAGGATTTCCAGATGAAAATGGGGATATTATTTTGACCTCTGTCGATAAAAAATTACCAAATGGATCTAAACTTAGCTAAGTTTGTGCCATGACATTTATAGATTTTGAAGGAACACAACTGATTGATGGTGACGAGTCATTTATGCGTATGGCTTTGAACGAAGCAAGGGTAGCCTATGAAGAGGGAGAGGTACCCATTGGTGCAGTTATTGTTCATCGCGGCCGTGTGATAGGAAAGGGGCATAATTTGACGCAACGATTGAATGATGTAACAGCCCATGCAGAAATGCAGGCTTTTACAGCCGCTGCAAATTATCTCGGCGGTAAATACCTTGATGAATGTACATTATATGTCACTATAGAGCCTTGTATTATGTGTGCTGGAGCAGCTTATTGGACGCATATCGGGAAAATAGTGTATGGAGCCAAAGATGAAAAACGCGGTTATTCACATTTTCATGATAAAATATTGCATCCCAAAACTGTAATTTCCCATGGTGTTTTGCAAGCAGAATGCGCGGATTTAGTAAAATCATTTTTTCGTCAAAAACGGTAGTAAGATATTGAATTTATTGTAACACATAAAAACATAACGTTATATATTGTGTTATATTTGTATATATAAACAAAGTAATAAACATTTAAATTAAATAGATATGGCATTTGAATTAGAAGCGTTACCATACGCAGCCGACGCATTGGAACCACATATTGATAAGACTACAATGGAAATCCACCATGACAGACACCATCAGGCATATGTGGATAATTTAAATAAAGCAATCGCTGGCACAGACGCAGAGAATCTATCGTTATTGGATATTATCAAAAATGTAAGTAAATATTCTGCAGCTGTACGTAACAACGGTGGTGGTCACTACAACCACTCTTTGTTTTGGAAAGTTTTAGGTCCAAACGCGGGCGGAGCTCCAACAGGTGAGTTAGCTGAAGCAATCGATGCTACTTTTGGCTCATTCGATGAGTTGAAAAAACAACTTCAAGCGGCTGGTGCCACTCGTTTTGGATCTGGTTGGGCTTGGTTAATCGTTGATGCTGATGGAAAATTAGCTGTAACTTCTACACCAAATCAAGATAATCCTTTGATGGATGTTGCTGAAGTGAAAGGTACACCAATTTTAGGTATTGACGTTTGGGAGCACGCTTATTATTTGAAATTTCAAAATAAGCGTCCAGCATATCTGGAAGAGATTTTCAATGTGATCAATTGGGATGCCGTAGCGCAGAACTATGCTGCAGCAAAATAAAAGTTGATTTGATAGTAAATCAGAAAAAGCGACAATTCAATGTATTGTCGCTTTTTTTTTCTGAAAGTTTCCCGTGGTGTTGGCTATAAAGAAGTTTCAGTTCGCTCTCCTTGCTGTTTGTAGCTACAAGATCACGAAGGTTTATTTCAGTAAACTGGGGCTATTTTTTATATTATTTAGATTTGTACAGCGTTGCTGATAAAACCAGCACGGTATCTAGTGTATACAAACAAATTGACAATATGCATATGAAAAATCTTTATATAATGTTGGTGGCACTTGTTGTTTTTACATCCTGTCAGGGGCAGGAACAGCGAGCAAAGAGAACAGACTTTTCAAAATTACCTAAAAAAAATACGGCTAAGCTGGATACGGCGACATTTGCCGCAGGCTGTTTTTGGTGTACCGAAGCACAGTTTAAAGAACTGAAAGGTGTTGTAAATGTTGTTTCAGGATATACTGGAGGATGGACCAAGAATCCGACCTATACCCAAGTTTGTAGCGGGAGCACCGGGCATGCTGAAGCAACGAATATTATTTTTGATCCCGGTGTGATCAGTTACGATAAGCTATTAGAGGCATTTTTTGTAGCACATGATCCTACTGAACTTAATCGACAAGGAAACGACGTTGGTACGCAATATCGGTCTGCTATATTTGTGCATACTAAAGAACAGCTTGATAAGACGCGGTATTATCTTTCGGCTTTGGAAAAAGAAAAGGTTTTTAATAAACCTATTGTAACCGAAGTAGTTCCGGCGACGATATTTTATCCGGCAGAAGACTATCATCAAGATTATTATCGCTTAAATGGAAAGGAACCTTATTGTCAATTGGTCATTAAACCGAAATTGGAAAAATTTAAACGTATCTTTTCCAAGGTGGTGAAAGAGAGGCAGTAACTTTGGGTATTCATAATATTTAAGGTAATTTTACGCTATTAGCGCTATTTAGTTTCAAGTTAATAAGTTGAAGTCATGGTCTTTTATACCAAATAAGAGGGTGGATAGACTTCATGATTAATAAATAGCATTTTTGATTGAATAATAAATACTTGTAATATGTCTAAAGGATTTTTTACAGTTCCTGTTCCTACCAATGAACCGGTGTATACTTACGCTGTCGGAACAAAAGAACGTAAATTGTTGAAAGCAGCAATTGATGAGGCACGTTCAAAACAGATCGATATCCCAATGTATATTGGCGGTAAAGAAATCACTACTTCTAAAAAAGTAACAATAGCTCCTCCACATGACCATCAACATATTTTAGGTCAATACAACCAAGGTGATAAATCTCACGTAACAGACGCAATCAATGCCGCTTTAGCCGCAAAAAAAGATTGGGAAAATCTTGCATGGGAAGATCGTGCGGCGATTTTCTTAAAAGCTGCTGAATTGATTTCAGGAAAATACCGTTATGAGCTGAATGCTGCGACGATGTTGGGTCAATCTAAAAACCCCTATCAGGCAGAAATTGACTCAGCATGTGAGATCACTGACTTTTTGCGCTTTAATGTGCAATACATGACTGAGATCTATAAGCAACAACCTCCTATTTCAGGAAAAGGTGTTTGGAACCGTGTGGAACAACGCCCTCTGGAGGGTTTCGTATTTGCATTAACGCCATTTAATTTTACAGCTATTGCAGGTAATTTACCTTCATGTGTCGCCATGATGGGAAATGTCGTGGTATGGAAACCGTCCAATACACAGATCTATTCGGCGAATGTACTAATGAAGATCTTCCGTGAAGCAGGACTTCCCGATGGAATTATTAACTTGGTGTACGTTTCTGGTCCTGATGCAGGTGATGTGATTTTCCAACACCCTGATTTTGCAGGTATCCATTTTACAGGTTCAACAGGAGTATTCCAGGATATCTGGAAAACGATTGGTAATAATATTCACCGATATAAAACGTATCCACGTATTGTTGGTGAGACAGGTGGTAAGGATTTTATCGTTGTTCATCCCTCGGCAGATCTGAAAGTTGCTAATACGGCATTGGTTCGTGGCGCCTTTGAATACCAAGGTCAAAAATGTTCAGCAGCATCACGTGCCTATATTCCTAAATCATTGTGGCCTGCATTGAAAGAATCTATGACGAACGATGTGAAGTCATTTACAATCGGTGGAACAGAAGATTTTACAAACTTTATCAATGCTGTTATTGATGAGAAATCATTTGATAAATTGGCAAAATACATCGATAGAGCTAAAGAATCTACTGATGCAGAAATTGTAGTCGGTGGTACTTACGATAAATCTAAGGGCTATTTCATTCATCCAACAATTATTGAAGCTTCAAAGCCAGATTACGAGACCATGGTTGAAGAGTTGTTCGGGCCAGTTTTGACTATATATGTTTACGAGGATGCTAAGTTTGAAGAAACATTAGCTATCGTCGACAAAACTTCCATTTATGCGCTAACAGGTTCAATTATTGCACAGGACCGTTATGCTATCAATTTAGCGACAGATAAATTAAGACATGCTGCGGGTAACTTCTATGTGAACGACAAATGTACTGGTGCTGTCGTAGGTCAACAGCCTTTTGGTGGTGCTAGAGGTTCTGGTACAAATGACAAAGCCGGGTCAATGATCAACTTGCTTCGTTGGGTGTCTCCACGTACAATCAAAGAGACATTTAATCCGGATACAGATTATAAATATCCTTTCTTGGAAAAAGGAGAATAGGGAAGCTAAGCTACCTTGATAAATAGAAAAGGACGCTTTAAGCGTCCTTTTCTATTTTTAAAAGAATTTCACTTCTCTACGCACATTTATTCTATTTGAATAGGATTAATTTTTATTATAGCATTAGGCGCGGTCAGCGAATTTTTTAGTGCGTTTGATTGAACATAATAGTATTCGATTTCTTGTAGCTTTACGGACTCAACCTTTGAATTTTTTAACCTTGTGGCAAGGTGTCAAGATAGGTCCTATAAAAAAGTAGCCATCCTATATAGAATGGCTACCTACATTATACTAATTTTTACAGCAACTAGTCTTCGTTTTCCTCGACGTTAAGCATTGGATCTTCTCCTGTCACTTCGGCGCGGATTTTTCCCTCAAGTTCATCCATTAAATCAGGGTTGTCGAATAACAAGGATTTGACAGCATCCCGGCCTTGTCCTAGTTTCGTGTCACCATAGCTAAACCAAGAACCTGCCTTTTTTATGATGCCGTATTCAACACCCAAATCGATGATTTCACCGACCTTAGAGATACCTTCACCAAAAATGATATCAAATTCTGCAATACGGAATGGAGGGGCGACTTTATTTTTTACAATCTTAACTTTTACGCGGTTACCCGATACTTCATCAGAGTCTTTGATTTGTGATGTACGACGGATATCTAAACGAACAGAAGAATAGAATTTAAGTGCGTTACCACCCGTTGTCGTTTCTGGGTTCCCAAACATTACACCAATTTTTTCACGCAACTGGTTAATGAAAATACAACAGCAGTTTGTTTTTGAAATTGTACCCGTCAGCTTACGTAAAGCTTGGGACATTAAACGAGCTTGAAGTCCCATCTTAGAGTCACCCATCTCACCTTCGATTTCGCCTTTTGGTACCAAAGCTGCAACGGAGTCAATAACAATAACGTCGATTGCTCCAGAACGGATTAGGTTATCCGCAATTTCTAAACCTTGTTCACCGTTATCTGGTTGAGAAATCAATAAATTCTCCACATCTACGCCTAATTTTTGAGCGTAGTATTTATCAAAAGCATGTTCAGCATCGATGATAGCTGCAATACCGCCTTTTTTCTGTGCTTCGGCAACAATGTGTGTTGCTAAAGTAGTTTTACCTGAAGATTCTGGTCCATATATTTCAATGATACGGCCTTTTGGTACACCACCTATCCCTAAGGCGATATCCAAACCAAGAGATCCTGTAGAAATAGCCTCGATAGGCTCAACAGCAGTATCTCCTAATTTCATAATTGAACCTTTTCCAAAGTTCTTCTCTAATTTATCTAACGTCAGCTGTAACGCTTTTAGTTTATCTGTGTTGCTCATATTTTTAGTATATATTTCTCAAAATTAAAAATTAAAAATCATAAACCAACTATTATTCACTAAAAAAATTAGCTTTTTATTTCTAGCTTATCCGAAACACTTTTGATACGATGATTTTTTTCGAAATATTTGCACATATAAGTGATCGGGCATTTCTCGCAGCGTGGTTTTCGGGCTAGACAGATGTATCGTCCATGTAAAATTAGCCAATGATGCGCAATCGCGATCGTGTCTTTAGGCAAATTTTTCACCAACTGTTTTTCTACGGCCAACGGCGTTGTGGCGCGATAGGTTAGGCCTAAACGATTTGCTACACGAAAAACATGTGTGTCTACGGCCATCGCTGGATTATGATAGACGACAGAAGAAATGACGTTAGCAGTTTTTCGACCGACACCCGGAAGTTTCACAAGATCCTCGATTTTTTCCGGCACTTTATTGTCGAACTGCTCAAGCAGCATTTTAGCCATGCCGACAAGGTGTTTAGCTTTGTTATTCGGATAGCTTACCGATCGTATATAGCTAAATACTTCTTCTACGCTAGAAGCTGCCAAACTATGTGCATCGGGGTAGCGCTCAAACAATTTGGGCGTGACCTGATTAATCCTTTTATCTGTACACTGTGCAGATAAAATAACCGCAACAAGTAATTCAAATGCATTACCATAATTGAGTTCTGTCTGTGCATCAGGACTATTTTTGGAAAAATAATCTACGAAAGCCTTGTATCGTTCTTGTTTTAACATTGCTTCAAAACTAGCCAAAATTTCCATCAAAAAAGAAATTTTGGAATGCATTACATGGGGAATAATCTACCCTTAGATTACAAGGTGCAAAAAAACTGTCGCTGGTTTAGACCAATTGCTACTAGCGATGTAAGTTTAAAAAAGAAAGGCCTAATCTCGAGATTAGGCCTTTCTTTTTTCCAGTTGTTTAGAATATGCGAGTATATTCTTAATACATCTTTTGCTTGGATGAAGCAACATTTTTGGTAATTGAAGTTTCAATTCATTTTCAATGTCCTCGTCTGTCATTACCTTTTCATTTTGGGTGATCAAATTTTGAACTTCGTTTTCTGATTGGGTAAAATTTTCTACCATAAGCATCTTGTGTTTTGTCTCTGTAAGTTAAATAATTAAACGGACAAAAGATGGTTTTGGTATAAAAAACGAGAAAATATTTATTTTTTCTTTCTATTGGTATATTCCTCTGCTTTAATAATCGCATTATAGGCATTGACAATACCTCCAGTGACGGATATATCGGCTAAGCGAACCGTTTTTGTTGCATCTTCACCAACTTTCACGCGTACCAGTTGGTCTGGCTTTTCCACAGATTCCATAATAATCTTTTTGGTCTCCACAGCACTTAAAGTTGGATAATAAGAACGGATCATTGCGGCTAAACCGGCAACAACGGGAGCAGCCATACTAGTACCCTGTTCTTCTTTATACTTCGAATCCGGTATGGTTGAATTGATGCGCACACCAGGTGCAAAAACATCGACAGTTTTTTTGCCATAATTGGAAAAATCCGCAAGAAGTTCGTTGTCCAGGTGGAGGCCAGTTGCACCTACTGTGATCCAAGCATTGGCAGCTCCGGTTGTATCCCCTTTTGCATCAGTATAATATTTCATCGGAAAATTAGGTTCAATATCGTTATCTTCACTGTCATTCCCTGCAGCATGGATCATCAATACATCTTTTGATTCAGCATATTTGATTGCATCATCTACCGTCTGTTTATTATAGGCGTAACCCTTTCCGAAGCTCATATTAATTACTTTTGCGCCGTTGTCTGTTGCATAGCGAATCGCATTTGCCACATCTTTATCGCGCTCATCACCATCAGGGACAAGTCTAACGGTGAGTATCTTAACATTGTCTGCTACTCCGTTAATACCAATGTTGTTATTACGTTTTGCACCAATAATTCCCGCTACATGGCTTCCATGTAATGCGTCTGGCCCTTTCACATCGGCATTACCATAGTATCGCTCCGAAGCATCCTCGTAATCATCACCAACGATAGGTCGAGAATTGTACGTTTTATTTAAATGGTAATCTACCTGGTTATTGAAATATTTTGCGCCTTCGGTAATATCATCGAAAAATTTGGCAAAACCACCATTTTGTATTTCATCTTTTGCATAGCCAAGTGCAATCCGTTGGGTGCTCGAGGTTGCTTTAAAATTGTCTATATCTTCTTGCGTGATGTCTTCGGGTTTCTTACCGATTTCACGCACGACAGCATCTATATTGCGTTTAAGCGCATCATATGAAAACTGTCCCATCTTCGCTTCTTCGAGTTTGTTTTTATATTCAGCAGTCATCTTTCGATAGTTGGCGAAGGCTTTTCGGCCTACGTCATTGAGTTCAGATGCAGCTGTGATGTTAGCAAATTTTTGATCCAATGCCTTAAGCAGCCTTGTCAATTCCAAGTTGTCAAACTGAACATTCTTTCCATCAGCGTTTCCGATAAAATTCCAGCCGTATTTATCGTTGATATAACCATTTCCATCATTGTCCACACCATTGGAGAGACTATCTTTCGTATTGATCCACACCACATCTTTGAGATCCTCATGATGAATATCCACCCCACCATCCAGTACACCAACAATGACTGGGATAGATTTTTTTCCTTTCAACAAAGTTTTATATGTTTTTTCGGTACTGATTCCCATTACCCCGTCCGTTTTATAATCCAGATTGAACCAATTTGCTGGAATGGTATCCGACTGCCCGAAAGAAAAGAGGGGTAAAGCGCCTAAAGTAATGAGATATAGTGATTTCTTTAAATTCATATGCAAATAATTATTAATAAGGTGTCTGCACTCATTTTTTTCATTGAAGCTATGACACATGATAAGCTATTGTGTTTATATTAAATTTTCTTCCTGCGCATGTTCTTCCTACGCAGGTAAGTGCAACAACGCCTGACTGAAGTAGGATAGCAAAGATAATGCTAATGGCTCTTCTGAAACTGTTAATTTTTATTAAAAGTGCTTATAATCTATCCCTTCACGCCGAACTGTTGAAGAAATATCTTAAATTCAACCCATTTATAAACAAATTCTGTTTTACTCCAGTGAAACAGTCCGTTTCCTAAAAATAGTTCATCAAAATAGCATATTAAAAGAGCATGCAACACCATAAAAAAATATATTGGCCTAACGTGATGGTCCCAAAAGCAGCTGTTTATCCCCATATCAGAAAGGTACATAATGATACTGTTCAAGATGATTATTACTGGATGATCGATTACTTTAAAAAGGGAGAAAAAGCGCAAGAAGTGATTGATTATCTAGAGGAAGAGAATTCTTATACCAACTTGATGCTTGAAGATACTGCGCACCTGCAGGAAGATCTATTTCATGAACTTAAATCCCGTATTAAAGAAAAAGACGAGTCAGTGCCTTATTATAAAAACGGCTACTATTATTATAGCCGGACAGAAGAGGGAAAACAATATTTTAAATTCTGTCGGAAAAAGGGTACACTCGATGCCGAAGAACAAGTATTGCTAGATGTCGACCAGCTTGCTCAGGGACATGCATATTACACAGCAAAAGGATTTTCAGTGAGTCCGGATAACCGGTTGCTTGCTTTTAGTGTAGATACCGTTTCCCGTAGAGAATATACGATATATGTGAAGGATCTGGAGACTGGAGCAATTTTCCCCGATCAGATAAGGAATACCGAGGGGGCGGCAATTTGGGGAAATGATAACCTAACCCTTTTTTATACCGCAAAGAACCCTATTACGTTGCTCAGTGAAAAGATTATGCGGCATACATTGGGAAGTGATCCGGCTTCGGATGTGGCTGTTTATGAAGAAAAAGATAACACAAATTATATTGCAGTTGGTAAATCGAAAAATGGAAAATATATCTTTATCAACTCGGAGGGAACATTATCCTCGGAAATCTGGTTATTGAATGCGGATTTCCCGCAGTCAGCATTTCGTGTTTTTCAGCCTAGGATTCACGATGTTCTTTATTCTGTTGTTGTATTGGAAGATCGGTTTTTAATTCTTACGAATGATGGGGCTATTAATTTTCGAATCATGCAATGTCCATTGGATCGCACCGAGCGTATTCATTGGCAAATATTCTTAGACCATCGACCAGATGTATTGATCAGTGATATCGAAGAATTTAAGGATTTCTTGGCGATTGCTGAACGGAAAAATGGATTGACTCAATTAGCGATTTACAATTTAAACAGTCATCAACAGCACTATTTGGATTTCGGAGAAGTTGCCTATACGGTATACCCGGGTATTAATGTTGAATACAACAGTGATAAGTTACGATATGGTTATACCTCTTTAGTGACGCCAAATTCGGTTTACGAGTATGATATGGCCGAACAGCGTAAAGTGTTATTGAAGCAACAGGAAGTTTTGGGGGGGTATGACCAAGCAGCCTATATTACCGAACGTATCTTTGCTATTGCAAGAGACGGTGTTCGGGTACCTATATCTATTGTATATAAGAAAGGAACCAAACTGGATGGCACAGCCCCTTTATTGCAGTATGCATATGGCTCCTATGGGGCTTCGATGGATCCTACTTTTTCAAGCAATAGGCTGAGTTTACTGGATCGTGGATTTATCTACGCCTTGGCACATATTAGAGGTGGAGAAGAAATGGGGCGTCAATGGTATGAAGAGGGAAAAATGATGCACAAGATGAATACCTTTTATGATTTTGTGGATTGTGGTCAATATTTGATTGACCAGCATTATTGTATATCGGAACATCTCTATGCGCAAGGAGGTAGTGCCGGAGGTCTGCTAATGGGAGTAGTTGCTAATATTGCACCCGAGCAATACCATGGCATTATAGCTCAGGTTCCTTTTGTGGATGTTGTGAATACGATGCTGGACGATACAATACCGTTGACGACAAATGAATATGATGAATGGGGTAATCCAAATTATGAGGAGGCTTATTTTTATATGAAAAGCTATTCGCCTTACGAGAACATTGAACCGAAAGAGTATCCAAATTTGCTTGTTACCACAGGGCTACACGATAGTCAGGTGCAGTATTTTGAACCGGCTAAATGGGTGGCCAAACTGCGTGCAACAAAAATTGGGGATGCGGTTTTACTTTTGAAAACAGATATGGATTATGGCCATGGTGGAGCCTCTGGTCGGTTTGACTATTTAAAGGAAATCGCATTGGAATATGCTTTTCTCTTTAAATTGGAAGGAATTATTCCAGACTATGCAAACGAACAATAAAAAAAGCGGTATTAACCGCTTTTTTTATTGTCGAGCATGATTAATACTATCCTGTTGTTTTTGTAAACGCTCTTCTCGTTCGATTTCTCTCGAATCGATCTGATGCTGTTGATAATTGTCCATTGCCACTTTACTGGCTTTCTGCGACACGTAGATAGCCAATATGGCAACGATAGTAATGATTGCTATCCCCCAGGCATACTTATGCTTGTCTTGTTTAACGAGCCAATACATAAATACAATGTAAGGGACCGCAAAAATAATATAGAAAATTAAACTCGGTGACATATTATTCTCCATTAAATGATCCTTACAAAAGTATCGTTTTTGACTAAAAATAACGAACCTATAGAGAAAACAACAATTTCAATTGATAAAGCGTTAAACCTTTATCTGTTTTATTGTCAAATTAACATCGCTAATATGTGCAGTATAGTCCCGTATTGTTGCGGATTAATCGCTTGAAAATGAAGCTTACATAGCAGCTTTTGTGTTAGATTTTGAATTTTTAATTTTTGCAAAAAATCAATAAGAATATTGTGGAAAAGAAAAAAATATTTTTATACATTTGCATCGTCAGAAACAATTGACAGATCATAAAAAATGAAACAGAACAAAAAGAAAGATTATTCTTATACGCAAACTTTTGAAAAGTTTATGAAGAAGGTCTTCTGTGCTTTCATTTTCGTAGAAATACCTGTTTTACGCTTCCGACGACCCATACTACCTCGGGCTTGATTTGAGGTAGTGAATCTTTCCAAGTAAGACCATGATTGTCCGATGGTTTTGAATCCGTTATTTTAATTTATTTAGTCAACAAAACACGGCGGTAGTTGTTGTTTTATTATTAGGGTCGTAAGTCAATGACTATATCAGATTTTTTAATTATCCCGGCTAAACCTGAGCATGCACATTATGCAGAGGTTATTTGCGACGAAATGTTCGAGTCTGCAAAGGCTCGTGGCACTGGTATTGCGCGTCGTAAACCAGAGTACGTTGCCAACAAAATGAATGAAGGTAAAGCAGTGATTGCTTTACATAAAGATGGCCGATGGGCAGGTTTTTGTTATATAGAAACTTGGGGACATGGTGATTATGTTGCCAACTCCGGTCTGATTGTAAATCCCGAATTCCGAAAAGTAGGTTTGGCCAAAGCAATCAAAAAAAGAGTCTTTGACCTTTCTCGTGAAAAATACCCCAAAGCAAAGATTTTTGGCTTGACAACGGGATTCGCCGTAATGAAAATCAATTCGGAATTGGGTTACGAACCGGTTCCATATTCCGAACTGACTACAGATGATGAATTCTGGAAAGGCTGCCAGAGTTGTGTCAACTATGAGATCCTGATGAGTAAAGACCGTAAAAATTGTATGTGCACAGCCATGCTTTGGGACCCGGAAGAAAAGGAACGTGAATTGCGTGAGAAGATCCAGCGTAAGCATGAAGCCAAGGAACGCTTGGAAAGAATTACACAAAAACAATCTTTGTTAAAACGTATACAGGCGAAGTTCTGGAAATCGGCAAACAAGTTTGCGTCTATCAATTTGTCTAAGCACAACAAAGTCGCAAAGGGATTTTGATAAGTTTAATAGGAGCGATTTGATGTCATACATCGTTCTCCACAATTTCATACATAGTATGTCAACTGGCTTAGCAGCCAGTGAAAATAAATAATGAACAGTGATGAAACAGCAAGCTTCAGGCTTAATTAGAGCCGGTCGCTTAAGAAGAGTTTCAGCATAATAAAAAAACAATTTATCTCAATGAAAAAAGTAGTTTTAGCATTCAGCGGAGGATTAGATACTTCGTTTTGTTGTATTTATCTTACGCAAGATTTAGGTTTAGAGGTTCATTCCGTCGTTGTAAATACAGGTGGTTTTTCGGATGAAGAATTGAAGAATATTGAGGCACGTGCTTATGCATTAGGTGTAAAATCACATACGGCGATTGACGAAACAGCAGACTATTACCGCGAAACTATTAAATACTTGATCTTCGGTAATGTGTTAAAGAATGCGACTTACCCATTGTCAGTTTCTGCGGAGCGCGTATGTCAGGCTACTGCTATCGCAAACTATGCAAAGCAAATCGGCGCTGAATGTGTCGCCCACGGCTCTACAGGTGCAGGAAATGATCAGGTTCGTTTTGATATGATTTTCCAGACATTAATCCCAGGGGTTGAAATTATTACGCCTATCCGCGATCTACAATTGTCCCGTGAAGCAGAAATAGAATATTTGAACAAACATGGGGTTGAATATTCCGCCGAAAAAGCGAAATATTCGATCAATAAAGGCCTTTGGGGTACCTCTGTTGGTGGAGCAGAAACATTGACATCCAATCAATATCTGCCAGAATCGGCTTGGCCGACTCCAGTGACATCTTCAGAACCACAGCAAATTACAATAGATTTTGAAAAGGGCGAGCCAGTAGCTTTAAACGGAGAAAAAATGGCTTCTGTTAAGGTCATTCAGGAATTGCAAGCTATTGCTCAACCTTATGGAATCGGTCGTGATATTCATGTCGGAGATACCATCATCGGTATCAAAGGGCGTGTGGGTTTTGAAGCCGCAGCTTCAGTGATTCTAATTAAGGCACATCACACCTTAGAAAAGCATACCTTAACCAAATGGCAATTATCCTGGAAAGATCAGATCGCTGCTTTCTACGGTAATTATATGCACGAAGGGCAGATGCACGATCCGGTTATGCGCGATATCGAAGCATTCTTACAATCCTCACAAGAGACTGTGACTGGCCGCGTGATAGTTGAACTTCATCCATATCGTTTTGTGGTTATCGGTGTGGAGTCTGAGCATGACTTGATGTCTAATAAATTTGGTAGTTACGGTGAAATGAATAAAGGTTATACAGGTGACGACGTGAAAGGTTTCTCCAAAATTTTTGGAAATCAAACGATCATTTGGCACAAAGTGAATCAAAAATAAACCATGTTTTATGCAATGTATTTTTCCCTATGACGAAATTAATAGAAAAAAATGCATTGCATAACATTTTAAATCATACCTAAATACTAAATTCAAGAAAATGATAAGAGTTGGGATAATTGGTTCGGCAGGATATACCGGTGGTGAGTTATTACGTGTGTTGATTTACCATCCTGAGGTGGAAATCGTATTTGCCAATAGTGCTTCTAATGCCGGAAATAAGTTATATGAAGTACACAATGATTTATTCGGAGATACGGAATTGACGTTCTCCTCTGATTTTCACTCTGATATTGATGTCTTGTTTTTATGTGTTGGCCATGGCGATGCACGTAAATTTTTGGATGCAAATGCAGTTGATGCATCTGTGAAGATTATTGATCTTTCACAAGATTACCGGCTCCGGGCAAATACGGCTTATCAAGGACAGCAATTTGTATATGGGCTTCCGGAATTAAACAAAGAAGCAATCAAGATCGCACAATATATTGCAAATCCAGGATGTTTTGCAACAAATATACAGTTGGCGCTGTTGCCATTGGCTAGTAAAGGTTTGTTGCCAAATCAGCTTCATGTCAATGCAACTACTGGATCTACGGGAGCGGGACAGAAACCAGGAGCGACGACACATTTTTCTTGGCGCAACAATAATCTTTCGGCCTACAAGTCTTTTGAGCACCAGCATTTGCAGGAAATTTCCGAGTCGCTGGATCAGCTTCAAGCGGGGTTTTTACCTGTGTCCAGCAAGTCATTACTGGAACGTGCCGCTGAAAGAATTAATTTTGTGCCGCAGCGTGGTGATTTTGCCAGAGGAATTTTTTCGGCAATTTATGTTGATACGGACTTGTCCGAAGAAGAGGCTTACGAAGTATATGAGACGTATTATGCAGCCCACCCTTTTACGCATGTCAGCAAAAAAAATATCGACCTCAAGCAGGTTGTCAATACGAATAAAAGTATTATCCACCTCGAAAAGCATGGAAACAAGTTGCTTATTTTAAATGCAACAGACAATCTGCTGAAAGGTGCGTCTGGACAGGCGGTGCAAAATATGAACTTAATGTTCGGTTTAGATGAACGTACAGGATTAAATTTAAAGAGCGTTGGTTTTTAACGAATCAGCTCAGTGATAACCTTACAATCGAAGTAATGTTATTAACATAGTTATTAACATCGTGTGGAAAAGTGAAGAGTCAAGCCCTTCACTTTTTTTATGCATTGGTCTTTTGTAGTACAAATCTTCGTGGTTTGATACCTTTTATCTACTTTTCTCATCAATCGATTACAGCTGGAATCTTCTTCTTTTATGGCTGTTTTTTTACACAATCGATTGATATACATTTGATTTCTTTTTCTTTAACTCTAACCCTTATCTTCATCCAATAATCCGGCTCAGGAACCGATACCATCCTTATTCAATAGTAAGGTGAAGGATAGCTTATACGTCAAATTTCAGAACGGATATAGCAGTTGGGCTCTGTGAGGGGGTCGGGTATAACGGTAGCTTGAATTCATGGAAAGCATGAATGACCAAGTTGGTATACTAATCTGTGCATATATACATTGATAAATAAAATATGAAAAGAAAACACTTTATCCAGTACTTCTTTATGGGGGCCTTATTCTGTGGGTCCATTGCGAGTATCGCGCAGACAGCGCAACAGACTTTTACAGTTCCGCTTGCAGGCAATGCTTTCATTACCGCAGGACAAACTGGTAATGCAGAGATTTCTGGTCGAAATGGTCTTGTGAGATGGTCCAGCGACAAAGGAGTGGCATCGGTCTATTTTAGAGCACAAAAAGCAGGCAAGTTAACACTAAAGCTGAAAGCAAAAAATGATGGTGGTAGATCTAAAATCGAAATCGCAGCATTGGGAAAAAAAACGATCGTAGATGTAGAAGGTACTGAACTATCGGAAACAGCTGCTTTATTAATTGATATCAAGGTTCCAGGTTATGTACAGGTCAACTTAACAGGAGTAAGTAAATCAGGTCGTCGCTTCGCCGATGTAACAGAATTAGTTGTTAGTGGAGAGGCTGCATCCAATGGTCTTATCTACTCGAATGATCCCGAATATTATTACTGGTCCAGAAGAGGGCCTTCCTGCCATTTAAATTACACAGTACCTACAGCAGGCAATGTCAGCTACTATTACAATGAGGTGACGGTTCCTCCAGGAGAAGATAAAGTTGGTTCCTATTTTATGGCCAACGGTTTTGGAGAAGGATATTTTGGTATACAGGTAAATTCGGAAACAGAACGACGTATTCTTTTTTCAGTATGGAGTCCATTCCATACGGATGATCCGAAAAGTATTCCGGAGGAACAGAAAATCCATTTGCTGAAAAAAGGAAAAGAGGTGCATTCCGGAGAATTTGGCAACGAGGGTTCTGGCGGACAGAGTTACCGCAAGTATTTTTGGAAGGCGGGGGTAACCTATAAGTTTCTCTTGAAAGGAGAGCCCGATGGAAAAGGAAATACTGATTATACCGCTTGGTTTTTTATTCCGGAAGAGAATGCCTGGAATGTGATTGCAAGTTTCAAACGCCCACAAACGAATACCTATCTGAAGCGATTCCACAGTTTCTTGGAGAATTTTAGCCCTAATCAAGGGTATCTAGGTAGAAAGGTTGAGTTTGGCAATCAATGGGTATATGATGGGCAGTGGAAGGCTGTTCAAGAGGCGTCATTGAGTGTTGACAATACGTATCTTGCCAATCAGCGAATTGATGCAATGGGTGGTATAACAAAAAATGGTTATTTTCTAAAAAATGGTGGTTTCTTTAATGAAATCGTTAAGCCAGGCAGCAAATTTGAATTTGTCAATAAGGGAAAAGCTCCAAAAATTGACTTTGATAAATTACCTTAAAACTTATGTTTAATTTTCTTTTAAATATTTAGTAATCAATGGGCGTGATTGGATTAAAGTTGAACAGGGGATTTTTACAGGAGCGTTGGATGCCCAATATCATTATAGATATGATCTGCAATTTAGAGATGGCAAAATTCGATTCGAACCCATTTTTGATTGTGTAAAATATGGCTCCAGTACAACGTTAAGTTTAGTTGGAAAGAAAACATTCGGATCATTGGCAAGCGGTCTTTTTACTGAAGAAGGAAAATAATTAGTAAAAGAGAGGTGCTGCTAATTGACAAAAATGTAAATGAATTTATTCATTCGTTGAAAGAAAAAATTGCATCAATTACTAGTAATAATTAGTAAAAAATAAAGAGTCGCATCAAAATGCGACTCTTTATTTTTTAACCTCTATTTCTCAATGAGCTTAATATCTCGTTCTACCGAAACATTATCACCTGTAATTGCATTACCTTCTTTGTCTACCAAAGTCAGTTTTACTTTAGTATCGCCTAATGGTAAGCCTTTTATTTCATAAGGCCCCCATTTATCCAATGTAAATGTCTGCCCGTTGATATCCGCTACGACCTTATTTCCATCTGGTGCAAGTTTAGTATTGACCAAGTAAAAATCCAACAATAGATTTTTTGTTTCATCACCCTTGTACTCACCTTTAGGTCGAGAATAGAATAGTGACGGTTCCTTGGGCATCGCATCCGTTGTCAATTTACCTGTGGCATCAATTTTAAATTTTACCAACTTAGACGCTTCAGTAGTTTTTATGGACTCATGATACGATCTCGATAAAAAAGAGAGTAGATAATGCTCCGAATTTAACGCTACAGTCACGGAGTGCTCTGGCTTATAAAGAGCCGTGTAAGGTTTATTATCTAAAATAAAATGAATGTGTTGTCCATCGTGTGAGTTTGCCATGTGAGTAGCATGGGCATCATCGGTCATTTCAGTTAACTTGAAATTTTTAATTGCATATTTTACCGATACTTTTGCGGAGTCAGTACCTACCTTTTCCGAACTGATCGATGCGATCTGTAGATCAGCTCCAGGAAATTCTTTGGAGTCTGCAATCGGGCTAACCGTGATAGCGTCCATTTTTTGTGCGGTATTGGTATCAATACTGGTGCTTGAGTCAGCCCCATCTGTACTTTTTGTAGAAGAGTTGTTACATCCGATAGCGCCTGCCATCAACGCTAATGCAGCAGTAATACCTGTAATTTTGTAATACTTCATAATTTTTCTGTTTAATTTTTTAATCATTCAGCATCTTAAGTAACAGTTGGTATGCATGTTTTGTTTGTAATAAGGTTAAAAATAGGTCTTTTTCAATACCGATTTAGGAACAATCTACTGTGAAATAAATAATCTGAAAAAAATAGTCATATTAGATGTAATAAATCAATATGCTGAAATGTCTTGATGATATAAAAGGCGGAGGTGATATTGAGATGGTGCAAAAGCCGATTAGAAATTAAAAACAGAGTAAATCTCAATATTGATGATAGCATGAACCAAGAGCAATTTAAAAATACCGTTTTCATCCATAAGGATAAGCTATTTCGCTTCGCGAAACGGATCTTGGTCGATGATGATGAAGCTTTTGATGCAGTACAGAATGTGATGATGCGGTTGTGGCAATTGAAAGATCAGTTGCTTCAATATAAAAACATGGAAGCTTTCTGCATGCAGAGTGTAAAAAATGAGGCATTAAATCGGATTAAAAAAGGTAAAGTTAGATCGGATTATGTCAATCAATACCAGGCGGTTTCGACAACAGAGTATACTATTGGAAATACAAAGGAAATTATTGTCAAGATGATCAATTCACTCCCAGAAAAACAACGCCTTGTCATGCATCTGCGCGATGTTGAGGACTATGACATTGATGAAATTGCTGAGGTATTGGAGATGGGCGAGTCGGCAGTGCGGGTTAATCTGATGCGCGCAAGACAAAAGGTGAAAGAGCAGCTGACAAAATTATTCGATTACGAAACCGCGCGTATTTATTCCGACAGAAAATAGCTGTTATGGTTTCCAAATCAATGAACAATAAGATATAGAGTGATGGAAGATAAAAGGTTAAAGGAATTGAAAGACAAATACTTTAATGGGCAGTCGTCATTAGAGGAAGAAAAAGAATTGAAAAATTCGGAGGATTTCTTTTTTCAATCATTGAACGAAGAGAAGAATCTCAAGATGGAATGGTCCTTCGAGGATTTTGAAAGCAACAGCAACGAAAGTAAAAAGGGGAATATGTGGTGGAATGATAGCTGGATAAAATACGCAGCAGCGGCAGTGCTTTTGATGAGTATTGGGTTAGCATTATTTCTAAACCAGCAATCAGCAATACAATCGCCTTTGCTCGCGGAAAAGGAAATAAATGATCTCAAACCAGCTGACAATGTGCCAGTCGAACATCAGAGCACAGAAATAGTACATCCTCATACTGAGGATAGGATCCAGGTAATTAAACGTACTAAAACATTACAGACAGCTGAGACAGTCAAACGTCCAAGAATTGGAAAACAAACCGAAAGTCGGGCAGTGAAGAAGGAAGTAGCAACTGAAAGTTTGGAATCGGAAACGTCCTATCAGGCAGATTATGTTGTCTTGAACGGTAAGCCTGTCGCTAACGAACAGGAAGCCGTCGAATTGACGTTAAAGTCATTAGGCCTGCTGGCAAACAACCTGGAAAATGGCGTAGATAAAGCAATGAATATAAAACAAATGTCAATAACGATTAACTAAAATAATATGAAAGGTTTTTTAATAGCTTGCCTTCTACTTGTAGCAAGTATGGCAAATGCACAAATTTCAAAATTGGATAAGCTCTTTGAACAATATCAGGGAAAGAAAGGTGTAACAACACTTAAAATCGGAGCACCGATGTTCAAACTGTTGGGCAATTTGAAAATAGACGATGATGATATGCAGACCATCAGCCCGCTGCTAAAGAACGTTAAATCGCTGCGTATGCTCATCGTTGAGGATGGTGAAGATAAAGCCTTGACAGATATTATTCGGGGGGCGGTTTCCAACTTAAAGTATGAGGAACTCATGTCGCTCAATAGCGAAGGTCAGGATATCCGGTTTATGGTGGAAAATATGTCTGTAAATGCCGATATTTTAAACAATCTTCTACTCACAATCAATGGAGATGGACAAAATCTATTTATGATCCTTGATGGGGAAATACCGTTGAAAGACGTAACTAACTTGGTCAATGAAGGCAATAATAAAGCCAATAAGAACAAAGGCGATAACGAGAAAAAATAAGAATTATGAAAAGATTACTAACCTTGTTATGTCTCGTTGGCGTTCTATTGTCCATGCAGTCCTGCATGATAAAAAAAACGTCGAATATGGATTTCATCAATCGGTCTAATGTCTCTGACAAGGCCGAGATTGTTGCCATCAATTTACCGATGTGGTTAACAAAACCCTTTATGAAAAAAGCGTTAAAGGATGAAAGCGATGAAGACGCTCGCGCCATGGCCGCGATTGTAAAGAAATTAAAAAAGTTCAGGATGCTGACGCTTTCCAATAATGATAAAACGAAGAACGCACGCATTTTGGACGACTACCATAAGTTTTTAAGGAAGAATAAATTTGAGGAACTTTTGGTTGTCAATACCGATGGACAAGAAATATCATTGAACGCCCGTATTGATAAAAACAATGTCATTCATCGTGTTTCCCTACTGGTCCACGACAATGAAGACGAAAGTGTATTCATGGATATCAAAGGCAAGTTTTCATTGGATGAACTTATCGCCGGACTGAATAAGATGAGGTCTAAAGATAAGAAGTTGGCCAACAAACTTTAATAGGGACGCTGATTCCATAATCCACATTTTACTCATCTTTAAAAAAATGCCCTCTAACCATATGGTTAGAGGGCATTTTTTTAAAGATAGCAAAGTCTTTATGCGCTGAAAACAATATCCAAAGCATCAAAAATATGTTGTTTTGCCTGGTCAAGGTCTGCTTTCGTATGTGCGTCAGAAACAAAACCAACTTCATATCCAGATGGACCAAAATAAACACCACGATTTAATAATTCGCGGTGCATTACTTTATACGATTCCATTGATTTAGGATCGATCTCACTTGCTTTTTGAATTTCTTGCTGTTCTGTAAATGCAAACCAAAAAATAGAAGCTACGTGGAAAAGTTGAACTTTATATCCTTTCTCGGCAATGTAAGCACGCATATCATTGACGAAAGCTTCTGTTTTGGCATTTAAATTTGTGTAAAAATCTTTTTGAGCTAAGATGCCCAATGCTGCAATACCGGCAGCCATGGCAACTGGATTGCCAGATAAAGTTCCGGCTTGGTAAACGGCACCGTCAGGAGAAATACAAGCCATCAACTCTTTCGATGCGCCATAAGCTCCGACAGGCATTCCACCACCAATAATTTTCCCGTAGGTGATAATATCCGGTTGTATATCATAGTAAGCCGAAGCACCTTCAAAGCCGATGCGGAATCCGGTAATCACTTCATCCATTATCAACAACGCACCATTTTCTTTGGTGATCTCACGCAAGAAGTGAATATATTCCTTGGACTGCAACAATAATCCATTGTTTGCAGGGATACCCTCAATAATAACTGCTGCGATCTGATCCTTAAATTCTGCAAATGCAGCTTCTAAAGCTTGCTTATCGTTTAATTCAATAACGATGGTTTCATCTGCAAATGCTTTAGGAACACCCGCCGAGGATGTCTCGCCAAAGGTGACCAAACCCGAACCAGCTTTCACCAAAAGAGAGTCGGAGTGCCCATGATAACAGCCGTCAAATTTGATGATCTTATCCCGTTTCGTGTAACCTCTAGCCAAACGTATAGCAGACATTACTGCTTCAGTTCCCGAACTCACAAAGCGAATTTTTTCAATAAATCTATTGTTTTCAATAATCAATTCAGCCAATTGGTTTTCCAATGCCGTAGGAGCGCCAAAGCTTAATCCTTTGCCTAGTTGCGCGGCTACAGCCTCTCGAACCTGCTCATTGTTGTGCCCTAAAATTAATGGGCCCCATGAGCAGCAAAAATCGATAAATTCATTCCCATCAACATCCCAAAGATGTGCTTTATCACCACGTTCAATAAACAATGGGGTACCATATACAGATTTGAAAGCCCTAACGGGAGAGTTTACGCCTCCAGGGAAATATTGTTTTGCTTTTTCGAATAGCTCAGCAGATTGTGCTCTTGATATATCAGGTGCTTGCATAGTCTAAATAGTTGAATGCGGAATAAAACCTTTCTCCAATACTTCTTTGGAGTGGTAAGATAGGATGGCAGTGGCGCCGGCACGTCTGAAACTTAATAACGTTTCTAGGATGACACGTTCGTCTAACCAGCCGTTTTGAATTGCGGCTTTTAACATCGCATATTCTCCGCTGACATTATACACTGCAATCGGAAGATCGAAGTTGTCCGCTAGAAGTTTAACGATATCTAAGTAGGGAAGTCCAGGTTTTACCATCAGAAAATCAGCTCCTTCTTGTGCATCAAGCTGGGCTTCGATAAGCGCTTCTTTTGCGTTTGCAGGATTCATTTGGTAGGTCTTCTTATCCCCATGTTTAGGCGCAGAACCTAAAGCATCTCTAAAAGGGCCATAATAAGCCGAAGCATATTTTGCCGTATAAGACATCAAAGAAACTTTGGTAAAACCATTATGGTCCAGTAGCTCACGGATGTAACCGATGCGGCCATCCATCATATCCGATGGAGCGATAATATCAGCCCCCGATTGTGCATGTGCCAAGGCCATTTTACCCAATACTTCTAATGTCTCATCGTTTAGGATTTCACCGTTTTCGACAATGCCATCATGGCCATCGCTACTGTAGGGATCCATGGCAACATCTGTTACGATGCAAGCCTCCGGAAAATTTTTCTTGACAGCGGCAATCGCACGTAGGTATAAACTTCCGTCACGGTAACTTTCTGTAGCATACTTGTCTTTTAGTGACTCTTCAATATTTGGGAAAAGATCAAATGAGCGTAAGCCCAGTTTTAAGCAGCTTTCTACCTCTTTCAATAGATTGTCTATAGAATAGCGATAGATGCCCGGCATCGATTTAACCTCAGTTTTTTGATTTTGCCCATCAACAATAAAAAGAGGGAAAATCAAATTTGACGCGTCTAAACGTGTCTCTTGAATCATGTCGCGAATCACGGCAGATTTACGATTTCTTCTCGGACGTTGTAACATTATATTAAGATTATTTATGATCTAGTGTTGTTTAAATGCAAATGCGGTAAAACCATTAGCTCAGTTTGACGTACGAACGGCTTTATCCAATCACTAATACTCCAATCCAAAAACGGCTTCGGAAAGACCAATTTCATCCGGAGAATAAGGAAGTGTATAAGAAACATTCATCGCATCAAATTTTGCGCCTGTAGAACGACCAATACAGATTACTTTCTGGCCAGGTTCCAATAGATTGTCCGCAAAATAAGCTTCCACATTGCTTGGGCTCGTAAACACCAAGACTTCCGCGTTCGATGGATCTACATTTTCTTCTAAAACAGTTTCATACACCGGCATATTGATGATTTTCGTCTCAGCACTCAATGCTTTTTGGATTGTTTCCAGAGACTCTTTTGCCCGTGGAATAAGTACGGTACCACCATTCGCCAGTTCTGCAAATTTCTTTGCAATTTCTTCCATATTAATCCCCTCGCTGTCACCAGAAAAGTCCGCGACGCGATCATACTTGCGTAAAACCTCTTCTGAGCCGCGACCGATGACACCGATCTTAGTCTTTTTACTCAAACGAGGTTCCAAATTGAAGAAGTGCTCAATACCATTTTTACTTGAAAATATGATCCAATCCACGTGTTTCAAAATGAACGGATCCAATTTATTGATGATAGGAAATATTTTAATCAACGAACGGCCTTCAATTGCAATATTATGTTTGGCCATGGACCTTGCGAAATAGGAATTCTCGTCTACCTCCCGGGAAATAAATACAGACTGCGGCAGTTTTCTGTCCTTCGAATATTTGCTGAAGATGCGCTCTGCTAAACGTATTGTGTCGGTATCTCTCAGGTAAACCCGGTCAGGGAAGTCTTCACTTGTTTCGGCAATAGAAGCCCAAGCTTCATATTCATCGCCGCTTTTGCGGCAATAACAACCAAGCGGAGCATGACAGCCTGCGTCAAATTTATTCAATACCAAACGCTCTACAGCGATTGTTTTGGATACTTCTTCATTATTCAATGGCTGCAAAGCGTCAAAAAGCTCCTGATCAACTTCGCGAATCTGGATCGCCAACACTCCCTGCGCTGGAGCGGGGATAATTTCAACAGGAGGGATTTCTTCTACATGGAAATCACTGATATCCATTTCAATACGGCTAATCCCTGCCTTTGCAAGCACAATAGCGTCATACTGCTCGTCCCGTAACTTTTGCATCCTCGTCTGCAAGTTACCCCGGAGATCGTCAAATTCCAGATCAGGGCGTAGCGCTGATATCTGAGCTTTCCTACGGTTGGATGATGTGCCAACAGTCGCATTGTGCTTCAATGAAAGACGCTTTTTAATGTCCACACAATCTTTGTGAATAATCAATAACTCCGACGGATCTTCGCGCTCAGAAACCGCTGCAATAATCAATCCCGGTGGGTTGACTGTAGGTAAATCTTTGTGAGAGTGAACAGCTAAATCGATGGTCCCGCTTAAAAGTTCTTCTTCAAGCTCTTTGGTGAAAAATCCTTTGCCTTCCAATTTATCCAAACGAAGGTGTTGTATGATATCACCCTGTGTTTTTATGACTTTTAATTCTGCTTCAATTCCAATTTCTGCCAATCGATCTTTTACAAAATTTGCCTGCCACATGGCAAGAACACTTCCCCGGGTACCAATAATTAGTTTTCTATTCACGTTAATTTTACTTTACCTATTAAAACGATCACAAAAATGTTCTGCCGATAGCTACAAATGCTTTGCGCACTGGGCGCGTTATTGATTCAATTCAGCTTCGGAAATGAACAGTTTCGGAAAATTTGTTTAAAACAATTTATCTGAACAAAAATAAATAAATAGAAGGAATATGTTGACACGTTACTGTCATTATATGTCAGGAAATAGTTGATAAACCGAAATTTAAAGGAAACAGCCAACGATTGGCTTCACTGGACAGAAACAGAATCTACTCAAGAATTACAGGGTACGTCAAGCACAAAAACTTCGGGGTGGGAGTGCTAGTTTTTCTCGGTTTCGGGAGTTTTAACCAAAATTTCTTTCGCCATAACCATCGGAACCTTAATGTATTTTTTTTCCATATAGTTGATTACTTTTTCCAGCACCGCTCGTGCCTCTGGAGTTAAGGCTTGCACTTCTTGGGCAAATACCTCATTTAAGGCGAAAGATTTAATTTCTTTAATCTTTTCAGGAACCTCACGCATCGCAACTTCCACACGGCGCTGTTTGATTAACGGTAAAAACTCCTCAATATTGTCCTGAATGATCTTCTCCGCACTCTCTAATTCATTATAACGCTCTTGAATATTTTTCTCTGCAATTGCTTGTAAGCTGCTCACTTCGATATAGTGAATCGGATTATTTTTGAGAACTTCAGCATCAATATCATTCGGAACGGCTAAGTCAATGATAACTTTCTTATCCGTTTCACCATTTAATAAGGATTGATAAAGTACGTTGTCGACAATTGAGGTAGGGGCGCCTGTGCAGGTTATCAGAATATCGAAACCTTCTTTATATTGACCAATGTCTGCTAAAGGAAAAGCTTCAGCATTCAATTCTTTGGCTAAGGCCTTGGCGTTCTCCACAGTACGGTTGAAAATAACAAACTTAGCTTTTTGATTCTTTTGGAAATATTTCGCTAAATTCTGATTGGTTTCTCCAGAACCGATGATGACAATTCTAGGGTTTTCAACCAGTTTTAACTCACGTAATTTGCGATAAGCAAGAGAAACAACTGAGATGGGATTTCTGGAAATTTTAGTATAGGTGTATACCTCTTTGGCTGTTTTTACAAGACGATCCATCATTAGGCGTAAAAAATCTCCCGTAAAACCAGCTTCTCTGCAACGATCATAAGCCCGTCTTACCTGTGCCAGAATTTCTTTTTCACCAACGACAAGACTTTCAAGTGAGCAGGACATTCGAAGTAAATGATTTAAAGCATCCATTCCCTCATATTTATTGACCTGTCCTAAGTAGCACTGTAGCCTTTCTTGAGGTACGCAGAAGTTTAACTTACCCATAAAATCGGCGATAAATTCATGGGTCAATTCATGAGCACCATAAAATACAAACTCTACTCGGTTGCAAGTACCAATATAAAAGATCTCCGGAATATCTAAACTATGCTTTAGATTGATGAGCCGACTTTCTAAATCCTCATTGCAGATTACTAGATTACCTAGATCTTTTAGTTCGACATGTTTATGAGTAAACGCTAATACTTTAAGATTTTTCAAAGCTCTAATCCCTCGCTTATATTTAACGGTACAAATGTAGCTTAAAAGCTTTGTGCTTGTGTCAAAAATCTGTCAAAGGGATTAATTTAGAAAGATTTTAAATAGCTATTTTTAATTTTTAACTCTTTGTTTTACAGATTGTTGTATTTGTTTTTGTGGCCAAATGATTTTCGTCACGATCCGGAGTGACGAAAATTTTGAACTAAAAAATGCAATCCCTACTCTTTAACAACCGAATTAATCCCAACAGAATCCACGGTGACATCTTCCAATTCTTCCACATATGGTGTCTCTTCTGAGGCCGTAGCTTCTTGAATTTCGCTGTCACTATATTGGTAATAGCTGTCAAAAGTTTTGCTGCTTTTATTGTAAATCAATGCGTATTTGGAGTTCTTATTCTTAACGATAATCCCGTCGGCAGGAGCAGGGACCAACTTCATTTCATCCATAAAAATCTTTTGTCCCTTTTTGAAACTGTTGATCAGCGGCAATTCACTGGAATATTCCTTCCAGAAGAGAATATCACCCTTTGCTGAAATGATCCAGATCGCACTGCTTTGGTAATCATTTTTTTCAATCAAAAATGCCATTTCCTTATTCCAACTATCTGAATCATTGCGATCGGTGAAGTTTCCATAACAGAAAACAGATTTCGCGCGGTCTTTTATCCGGGTAAATTTGTATATGGGTTTATCCTCTACAGGTTCAAGATAGTTGTTGCCCATGAATATCTTTGTAATACCCCTTCTATAACGCAAGGGAATATTGTCATATTCCGGTATAGTGAAGATGGCATTGTTCCAGTGTTGATAGTCTTCCAATGAACTCCAGCCATCAGCGTCTTCTAGGTCTTTGGGGTCTGCGTTCTCATATCCGATAGCAGCGGTGGCAGTGCTATCGACCTCCAATCCATGGATCGCTTGTCGCTGGTTATAATTGTAATAGCCGCCGCCGGCCAGGATAACCAATAGGACGACACCGATAATGATATAGACTTTTTTCTTTCTGTTCGGCTGTGCCGGTTGTTCTGCGGCTATTTCCTCAACTTCTCTTTTCATGTTTATTATTCGGCTTAATGCTACAATTTATTCTCCCATTTATATTCATCACCACAGTGAAGCCCTGTTCCGTGCGCTCTTGATTAGCATCAATGTGGCTAACACTGAACGAGAATTGTCTCTAAAAATAGAATAATTTTTCAAAAAGCGAAAGACAAGTTATATAAGTGTCAATATTCAACTTATATTCGTACGAATTTTAAAGCAATTTGAATTATGATTATTATCAAAAAATACGTTGCCATTGTCGGACTGGTGATCTGCTTTTTTTCCAGTATGACGCCGTTTTTAAAAGTACCTATTAAGGGAAATTGGAACCTCTATCAGGTAGATGCTTATTTGTTCTTTATTACCCTGCTGATTCTGGGGGTGACTGCGCTGTTGTTTTTTGTTCGTGCAGTTCGCGCTTATCAATGGATGACGCGATTGGCGGCCTGCTGGTATATTGTGAGTATCACAGCGGTCTGGTTTAAGATCAATAATTATTTCGGTTGGGGCTTTGCTGATAAATTGCTTTCTAAATCCCTGCATATGCGCTGGGGCTGGATTGTCTATCTGGTAGGCATCTTATTGTTGGTGTTGAGTACCAAAAAGGTTGTCGCGTCGGGAGCGTAGTGAAGGCTTTTGCAGAAAAAAATAAGCTAGATGAAAAACACCTAGCTTATTTTTTGTTTGGACGATGCGGTATAAAATGATTTTTCAATTTGTCCAGTCCTAAATCTTCTTCGATCTTATCCAATTCGTATGACCATATCTTTTCATCCAAAATTTCGTTAAGAATTTTAGGGTTAGTGAGGTCTACCGGACGCACACGCTGTTCTTTGTTGATTGGCGGGGTCAGCTCCTGCAAAATGCTGCTATGGCGTAAGATCTGAAAACGGAAGGTCGGCCATTTTCCAACATTTGCAAAGTTTCCTGTATAAAACTGAATCGAATCATGTGGAGGTATCTTATTGCTGAAAATACCTTTAACTTTATTCGCTGTTGCTTCGGATATGGATATCAGCAGCTCAAAGCTTGTTTCATTGATGATATGCAATTTGGCTAGCCCATCTTTGTGATCTCCAGAGATCGCTAATAGTATTCCTTTCTCGATAAATCGATGTGGTGTCAATGGTGTTGCATGCTGGTCGAGCTCATCATCCGCGCGACGCATATTGCCGAAGACAAGAGTGATTTTATCCATCGGTACTGGTATTTCAAAACCTGTATCGTCTGTGACGCCGACAATATCGTTGGGCTGCATAGATGTAATATGTCCCTCAATGGGTTCATCAACAAACCGTACTAAGTCTCCTATTCTAAATTTCATGTTTATTTTACTTTGGTGTCAATAATATATAATAGCCTTTCAAGATCCGAGTGATCGTTGTATAAATGAAATCCAACACGGATTCCCGAACCTCGCGGAAAGCATTTTATGCCTTCATCCAGAAAGGCTTGATAATAGTCGTGGTCGATCTGTATATTAAAAATATTACTCTGCGGATGCCTATTGGTGATACTGTCCAACAACAGATTTCTGTCGGAAAGCTCAGCACGGGCATCCGCGATCAATTTTTGCGTATAGTTCACTGTTTCTGAAAATCCCCACTGCTCCAATTGGATTAGAGACTGCTGCAACGTTCCGTGTGACAACGTATCCAAATGGCCGGGCTCGAAACAGAGTTGTACCACAGATTTATTCATCCATTGGTTGTTGAGAAAGCTGTAATTTTTCTGAATACTCGCATAGAGCATCGCTTTGAGTCGTTCGCTTAAGAGCACAAAACCATTGCCAAAGCCAGCCATAAGCCATTTATATCCACTTGATAATACAGCATCAAATCCAGAAAGTGTGAAATCAAAAAGGTCTGTTCCAAGAAATTGAGTGCCATCACCCACAATCAGTAGTTCAGGATGTTGATGCTTCAATTCCTGTATGAAGGATAGATCTATTTTTAATCCCGAAATATATTGAACAATGGAGAGGATGAATACATCGGGCTTAAATGTAGCGATTGTATCCAATACATTTGCTTCCAGTTGTTCGTCCATCGTCACAAACTGATGTTCAAAACCACTTAAAATTGTTGGGAAATTAACGGAAGGATAATCATTATTCAGTAGCAGAACCTTAGATTGCTTAGGTAAACCGGCCAACAGTGCATTGAAAGCAAAGGAAAAACAACTGGATAAGAAGACATTTTGGGAAGGACAATTGAAAAATGTACCTAGTGTAGCGCGGCAGGCATCCAAGGTCGCGCCCTGCTGTTCACGTAAGTTCGAGTTTGAATCAAAGAAATCTTGGTCTCTCTTGGCGCGCCACGCCTTTGTTTCACGTGAAAGTAAGCCCGATCCCGGTGTTGTTAGGTAGGTGACCGCTGGCGCGATGTCAAAATGTTTGCGATATGGACTACTCATCGTTGTGCTTTTTTGTTAATATAGCTAAATAATCTGTCAGCGAAAGATATTCTCCGCCCATACTTTCCAGATGACTGGTATGAAACTGGCAATCAATTAGATGTAATTCGATTTCTTGGGCAAGGTAAATCAGCGCTGCCTTCGATGCGTTGGCGACTTTAGAAAACATACTTTCGCCACAAAATACACCATTAATTAATACACCGTAAAGTCCCCCAACCAGCAAATTGTTTTGCCATACCTCCACCGAGTGGGCATAGCCCAGTGAAGCAAGTTTGCTATAGGCATCTATCATGTCCGCCGTAATCCAGGTACCTGCCTGATCTTTTCTATTCATAGTCGCGCAATGATGAATGACTGCTTTAAAGTTGCGGTCTATCGAGAACGAAAATATATTTTTCCGAAGGACGCTCGCCATGCTCTTGCTGATTTTTATTTTGCGCGGATCGATCACGAATCGAGGGTTTGGGGCATACCAAAGAATAGGACTGAGCTCGTCAAACCAAGGGAAAATTCCGTTACTATAGGCGAGTAGCAGGCGATCGACGGAAAGATTCCCACCTACAGCAAGTAAACCATCTGCTTCTGCATAGCTTGGGTGTGGAAATTCAAGTTTTTTAGTATCCAGTTCAAATACCATTGTTGTTTAGCATACTGCGAAAGAGGATGTTATTCGGGTTGACGTGGCTCTTTACTGATTTCATCAAATAGTTTGTCCATGTGTTCAACATACTCGTTGGTATCGTCAAGGAAAAATTCCAATTGAGGAACGATCTTTACTTGGTTCTTAATTTTTGCACCTAGTTTGTAACGTATTTCAGCTGTTTTGGAACGAATGGCCTGAATACCTTCCTGTGCTGTCTTGGTGTTTAAAAAGCTCACGTAAACGCGTGCTATCGCCAAATCTGGCGTAACACGAACACGTGTAACCGTAATAAATGCTCCGGGAGCCCATGAATTACCATCGCGCTGAAATAATGCCGCTAAATCCTGTTGAATCACCCCAGCAAAACGTTGCTGTCTCTTGCTTTCTGTTCCCATCGTATACGTTTTATGTATTGAATATGCTCAATTGTGTCAAACAAAAATAGCCAAAATTTCAATTAAAAGAGAACTTTGGATTGACCTCTTGTCACTTAGTTGACAAAAAATACCGCGATAACGCGCCAGTTCGAAAAGAATGGAGAATACGGATTGAAAAATAAAATAAGCCAAAAAAGAAAAAAGGCACATCTTGGTTTGACGTGCCTTTAAATTTCGATTCACAATTGGTTAGGTAATTTCTTTCAAGTTTTAAGACTTTGAGGTCTATCATATTTGGTTTGAAATTTCGGTGTATTTAAAGCGGTAAGTATTTACTAACCCTACCATCTTCTATTTTTTCATCTCCCTTACACTACAAACATAGGAATACTTAAAAAACTGACAAAATAACTTTTAAAAATAAAGTGAGTGGTTACTTATAATGTGTGTTTATCGCGATTTAACAAACTTTTAACATTTTATTTTTTTTGTAATAGCCTATTTTAACGACGCTATTTTTCCATTTTTTAACGAAGTCATCCAAAAAATGTATGCAATCTTTGCATTGATATAACCATTTGCAATTGGTATTTTTGTAAAAATCGGATGTCATAAAATTATCAGGAGCTTCAATCCATCCTAAACCTGCCATAAGCTTTTGATCAAAATAGCATTTAAAAAAATTAGAAGAATGAAAATCTGGCAAAAAAATATAGATGTAGATTCTTTTGTAGAATCGTTTACTGTGGGCAATGACCGGGTCATGGATCTGCAACTTGCTGCTGCAGATGTTTTGGGCTCATTGGCTCATACACGTATGTTGAACAGTATAGACCTCATGACGGATGAGGACCTGGCGCTCGTACAGAAAGAGCTAAAAAATATCTATAGCGAAATCCTTGCTGGAGATTTTCGCATTGAAGAATCTGTGGAAGACGTGCACTCGCAGGTTGAAATGCTGCTTACACAGCGTATCGGTGAGGCAGGTAAAAAAATCCATTCCGGCAGATCCCGTAATGATCAGGTATTGGTCGATCTAAAGTTATACTTTCGCTCCGAAATTCAACATATCATCCACAATACAGAAGCGTTTTTTAGCGAATTAATAAAACTCAGCGAGCAGTACAAGCATATCCTCATTCCTGGTTACACCCATTTGCAGATCGCCATGCCTTCATCTTTTGGGTTGTGGTTTGGTGCTTACGCCGAAAGCCTTGTTGATGATCTGGAGATGATGCGTGCAGCCTGGAAGGTTTGTAACAAAAATCCGTTGGGATCCGCTGCAGGTTATGGATCATCTTTCCCTTTAAATAGGACCCTGACCACGAAATTGTTGGGGTTTGAGGATCTCAATTATAATGTGGTCTATGCGCAGATGGGACGGGGTAAAACCGAACGTATCTTGGCACAGGGTATGAGTTCAATAGCCGCAACCCTAGCTAAGTTTGCCATGGACGTCTGTCTTTATATTAACCAGAATTTTGGCTTTATCTCATTTCCTGCACATTTGACCACAGGATCGAGTATTATGCCGCATAAGAAAAATCCTGATGTCTTTGAGTTGATCCGATCGCGCTGTAACAAGATTCAAGCATTGCCAAATGAGATTGCATTGATGACAACAAATTTGCCATCCGGTTACCATAGGGATCTTCAGTTGTTAAAAGAGAATTTATTCCCGGCTTTTAAATCACTCAATGAATGTCTTGAAATTGCAACCTTCATGTTGGAAAATATTTCCGTTAAAGAGAATATCCTGGACGATCCAAAATATGATTATCTGTTTTCCGTAGAAGTGGTAAACAATGAAGTCCTTAAAGGGGTGCCGTTCCGTGAAGCCTATCGTACTATAGGTATTGATATTGATGAAGGGCGCTTCAAGCCATCGAAAGAAGTAAATCATACCCACGAAGGGAGTATTGGAAATCTATGCAATGATCAGATTCAACGTATGTTTGAAGAGGTCAAAGCGACTTTTTGTTTTGACAAAGTTAATTCTGCAATAGACGATCTTCTAAAATAAAAGGTACTGTTGTCTTCTTGGAAAAAGACATCACATAGCAAAATAGGCCGGCCGGTAAGCACATGCTTACCGGCCGGCCTATTTTGCTATTTTTTTATTGAGAACTTAAAGTGCGTCTCGGAGTCAAATGACTCTCCGGCTTTCAACAAAGTAGAAGGAAAGTCTGCTTGGTTGGGCGTATCCGGAAAATGCTGCGTTTCCAGACAAAATCCGGCATAGGGGAGGTACTTATGGCCTGTTTTACCATAATCATTTCCCGTCATCCAGTTTGCTGTATAAAGCTGTACACCTGGTTCAGTGGTGAAAACATCCAGCTGAATGCCTGTATTTTTCGAATATGCTGTCGCACAGGGCAGGGAGATGGGCTGATTATTGACATAACAATGGTCGTATCCTTTCGCAGCAATTAATTGTTCATTGTTAGCTGCGATGTCCTGAACAATAGGTTTCGGGATGCGGAAATCAAAAGCTGTGCCTTCTACGGGTACTATTGCATTCGGTATCTGATTCTCGTCTACAAATAAAACTTCATCTGAATTGATCTGAAGGATCTGCTGCAATACGTCACCGCTACCTTCCCCGTCCAGATTGAAGTAGGTATGGTTGGTTAAGTTGATATGTGTATCAGCATCCGATTGCGCATGATATTTAATAATGATCTCATTATTTCGCGATAAGGTATAGGAAACCATCACTTTTAGGTTCCCAGGAAAACCTTCCTCACCATCTGGAGAAACATAATAAAATTCGACGTGCGATTGATAGGTAACCCTTCTATCCCAAACCTTGTCATGAAAACCCGATATACCGCCATGAAGACAATTATTGCCATTGTTTTGAGGAAGTGTGTAATGCTTCCCGTTGATTTCAAATTTACCATCTGCAATGCGATTTGCGAAACGCCCTGCAGTACAACCATGGTATTTCTCGTCTGAATCGAGATAGGCTTGAATAGAATCAAAACCCAGTGCAACGTCTACCAAATTTCCTTTGTTGTCAGGAACCAAAATACTGACAATACGTGCGCCGTAGTCAGTTAAGAGGACTTGCATGCCCCCTTCATTTTTTAATAAGAGCAAATGCGTGTTTTTGCCGTCAATTGTACCTTCAAAATGTTTTGGAATAAGTGTTTGATATTTTGTCATGATTGATCCCTATTGGTATTGTAGCATAAAGATACAGAATATAACCAGTATAAAAATGACTTTGATCGCGGGCATCTATAAAATTTGCTACCATTCAACCGAGAATTCTGGTATAAAAATCGCAATTTAATAAGGAAAGAAAGAAGTCAGCAGTGAATGTGGGCCAAAGATGTTTAGGGTAATTTTGGGGCAGTGCCGCAAGGATTATAATTGTATTTAAGTGCAAATTTATCTAAGTTTGCGCTATGTCTGAAAAAATGAATTGGAAAGATTTGCTCTCCGCAAAGCGCTGGGGTTACGAAGATCGGAGCGTAGATAGCTATCTCGTGGCGCGGTCGGAATTTCAACGGGATTACGATCGTTTGATCTTTTCTTCCCCATTTCGAAGATTACAGAATAAAACACAGGTTTTTCCGCTACCTGGCGCTGTATTCGTTCACAATAGATTGACCCATAGTTTGGAAGTAGCCAGTGTTGGACGCTCTTTGGGACGTATGTTTTATGCGAAGTTGAAAGAGGAAAACCCCAATCTTGATGCGGATTATCCGTTTCTTCAGGAAGTCGGCAATATTATTTCTGCAGCATGCCTTTCACATGACTTGGGTAATCCTGCCTTTGGCCACTCGGGTGAGTCCGCCATATCGACTTACTTCACAGACGGAGACGGGCGTAAATACCAAGAGCAGGTTACGGCTGAGGAATGGGCCGATTTAACCCATTTTGAAGGAAATGCAAATGCCTTACGTATCCTGACACATGCCTTTCAGGGCAAAGATCCCAAAGGATTTGCATTGACATATACTTCCTTGGCTTCCATCGTGAAATATCCATGTCTAGCCATTGATGGGCATCTTAAGAAAAGTCATCACCGCAAGAAGTATGGCTTTTTTACAGAAGAGCAAAAAGCATTCGAAAAAATCGCCAATGAATTGGGCTTATTAAAAGATCCTTCTAATCCAAAAGGCTATCTGAGACATCCGTTGGTTTATCTGGTGGAGGCTGCAGATGATATCTGTTACAATATTATAGACTTGGAAGATGCTCATCATCTGAAGATTTTGTCCTATCAAGAAGTGGAAGAGTTGCTATTGCCGCTATGTGGTAAAGAGAATCTTCGCGACAGACTCGACGGTCTGCTGGATACGCCGAGCCGAGTAGCATTGTTGCGGGCCAAAGCTATCAACACCTTGATTAAAGGATGTGTTGACGTCTTTGTACGTGAACAGGACAAATTCTTGTCTGGAACATTCGGATCCGCGCTAATGGATGCACTTGATGAAGAAATTGTTGCACAGATGAACAAAATCTCGAAGATTTCTATCGCAAAAATCTACAATGCTCCCACGGTTGTACAGATTGAGATTGCTGGCTATCGGGTGATGGATGCACTTTTAAAAGAATTTGTTCCAGCGTACCTCAAGAAGAATAAGAATAATTACGATAAGAAACTTGTCGCTTTAATTCCTGAACAATTTTATACAGAAAAACAAGATTCGTATTCGAAGATCCGTTGCGTATTGGATTTTGTCTCAGGCATGACCGACGTTTATGCGATAGAGCTGTATCGTAAGATCAAGGGAATAACGATACCTTCGATCGACTAACATCTAACATCTAATATCTCATAGCTAAAATGAAGGTTGTAATTGCTGAAAAGCCCTCCGTGGCACGTGATCTAGCTCGGGTGATGGGGGCGAAGGAAGTCAAAGACGGGTATATTGCCGGTAATGGGTATGCTTTTACGTATGCTTTCGGACATTTGGTCCAACTCTGTACACCTCAGGCCTACGGATATAATTCGTGGACAATCTCAAACTTGCCCATCATTCCACAAACTTTTAAACTGGAGTCGAAAAAGGTGAAGCGTGATGGCAAGCAGATGGACGATACTGGAGCAGTAAAGCAGCTCAATACCATTAAATCCCTTTTGGATCAGGCCGAAGAAATCATTGTGGCTACCGATGCCGGACGGGAAGGCGAATTGATCTTTCGCAATATATATTATTTTTTAGGGTCTAAAGTGCCGTTTAAACGCTTGTGGATTTCAAGCCAAACGGATAAAGCCATTAAGGAGGGGTTTGCCAATTTGAAGGAAGGTACTGAATACGATAGCCTCTACATGTCTGCCCGCTCACGCTCGGAGTCGGACTGGCTGATCGGTATCAATGCAACGCAAGCCATCACGTTAGCAGCTGGTAATAAAGGCCTACTTTCTTTAGGTCGCGTGCAGACACCAACTTTGGCCATGATCTGTTCGCGCTATCTGGAAAATAAAGACTTTAAACCGCAGGCATTTTATAAAATCCAGGCCGGGTTTGAAAAAGACAATATCAGTTTTAAAGCTACCTCTGCTAAGATCGATAAAAAGGATGTCGCTGAACAAACCGTTGCGCGACTCACGGTTGGTTCCAATGCACGGGTGGCACGGGTAGAAGCCAAAGAAACAAAAGAGCAACCACCGCTGTTGTTTGATTTAACATCGCTGCAACAGGATGCGAATAAAAAATATGGTTATTCGGCCGATCAGACGCTCAGTATTGCGCAAACACTGTACGAAAAGAAGGTTATTACTTATCCGCGTACTGGTTCCCGTTATATTGGTGAAGATGTTTTTGAAGAAATTGGTACACTTTTTCAACATTTGGCAGATACAGCAGAAGAGTCCATTGCATCAATCGCAAAAAATCTGATCGGCGCGAAATTGAATAAGCGTTCTGTCGATGATAAAAAGGTAACGGATCACCATGCCCTGTTAGTGACGGATGAAAAGCCCGGACCCATGCTGAAAGAGCAGCAGAATATCTACAATATGATTGCCAAGCGCATGGTCGAAAGTTTTTCGGAAGTATGTATAAAAGATATTACTACCGTTACGATAGATGCACAAGGTGTTGAGCTCATTGCCAAAGGTACTGTGATCAAGCAATACGGCTGGCGGTTGTCTGCAGAGCAGATCGAAGCGCCGGATGAAGATAAGAACAATGAGGATCAGGACAACGAAAATGCGCAATTACCGAAGCTGTTAGCCGAAGAATTATTGCAGATTCTGACCCTCGAACTTGCCGAACGTTTTACCAAAGCCAGACCCATACATACCGAAGCCTCATTATTGAAGGCCATGGAAACTTCGGGAAAGGAAATTGAAGACGATGAAATGCGTCAGGCCATGAAAGACTGTGGCCTAGGTACCCCAGCTACACGTGCTGCAACCATTGAGACACTTTTTCAACGTGACTACATAAAGCGCGATAAGAAAAAACTGATCCCAACAGAAAAAGGACTGGCCGTGTATAACCTTGTGAAAGATCGTTCCATTGCCAAGGTAACCTTGACAGGTAAATGGGAACAGAAGCTGGAGGAAATGCGGGCCAATAAGGTTTCCTATGATGTTTTTATGAAACATATTAAGGATTACACCGTCAAAATTACTAAAGAACTTTTGACGCTGCGGATTTCACTTGCGCAGGAGGAAGTTAAACCCCAGCAGAAAGGAAAAATAAAATGTCCGAAATGTGAGAGTGGGTTAATTTTGCTCTATGATAAAGTCGCCCAATGTGACCATTATGCCCGTGGATGTGATTTTAAGATCTGGCGAACATTGAACGGTATCTTTCTTGACGAAAAGGAGATGAAGAACCTGTTGGAGAAAGGTAAAACTTCGGAGTTCAAAGGCGTGAAAAATAACGAAGGCACTATTGTTAATGCGCCGCTTGTATTTGAAAATTTTAAAGTTAACGTGGGATAAGCCAGTGTACCCCACGTTGTTATCTTTTCGACTGTTAACCAGGTTGCAGAATATCCTCCAGCGCACTCGAAATGGTAGGAAAGTTGAATCTGTAAGCATGATTTTCCAATCTTTCCGGTAATACCCAACGACTTTTCAAAAGGAGCTCTGTTTCCGTACCGATCAAAGCAGCTCCTATCTCCAGTAGCCATTTGGGAGAAGGTAGCCCAAATTTACGATGCATGATCTGGCGAAAGGTGTCCATAAAGGTTTTATTTGTAATCGGATGGGGAGCCGCACAATTGATGACACCACTAATGTTGTCATGGCTTTGTAAGAACTGGATGATCTGAAAAAGATCTTCGATATGGATCCAGCTAAAATATTGCCGGCCATTACCCTGTATACCACCGAGGCCAAAACGGACCAGGTTTTTAAAAGGATGTATAACGCCGCCATCCGGCCCCAGTACAATGGCCATACGGAGTGCTACCTGTCTAGTCTGCGGTAATTTAAAATCGAAAAAGGTTTTTTCCCACAGCATGGCAACATCAACGGAAAATCCTGTTCCGATTTCACCCGAACTTTCAGTCATCGGACGGTCCTCAGCGTGACGGTAAATGGTGGCAGTGCTAGAATTTAGCCATAATTTTGGTGGATTGGTACAGCCTGCTATTAGCTCACCGAGAATCGATGTCGTATCTGTTCTCGAAGAAAATATTTCGGCTTTATTTTTTTCAGTGTATCGACAGTTGACAGATTTTCCAGCTAGATTGATTAGGATAGCCGCATTTTCCAGAGCATCAGAAATACTGGAGTGATCAGTCCATTGAATAGTGCCCCGTCGTCGCCCAATCACGACAACTTGAAAACCTAAAGTTTGAAATCTCTTGGAAAGATATTGTCCAACAAAACCTGTCCCTCCAGCAATGACTATTTTATCCATGGTATTTCTATTTGAGAACTTTTCAGATTAGCTATCGTAAGTAGTATCCAATGCTCTTCTTTGTTTAGCGATTCGTTTGCCCCTAAAGAAGAGAAACATATTGAGGAAAAGCATCACACCAAGATATATGCTAAACCCACCGATTTTATAGCTCAGGCGCTCAATGAGTTGCTGAACACTTGGCTTGTAAAGGCTGATTTCAAGGATATAAAGCGCAAATCCCAAATTCATCAGGTAGAATCCGATGCGGAAAAGATTATTAGTCGCATGGGCTACCTCCGGCCTGCCGGCGAAGATATCATCCATGTACACTATACTATTTTTGAAAAGCACGTAGGCGACATAATAGGTTAATCCTAGTGCAATGGGTAGGTAAATAAAGTACCCGATAACGGTTAAATTTCCCATGATATTAATGTTTAATGGTTAATGAATTTTTTCTTTTTCCGAAGAAATAAATAGCGAGCATATTGATGTAATGTAAGCCAACAAGGACAAAAAGCAATCTTCCTGTTTTGAATGCAATACTGCTGATTAGTTCATCAAATGATGCGATTTGTTTCCAGTAACTAAATTGTAAGATGGCATAGCCAATGTTGAGCAGATAATATCCTAGGAGCAATAGATTGTTAGTCGTATCGGCCAAGTTGATATCCAGTCGAAAGAGCGATAGGATAAAAATCCGGCCGTTTCTGTGGAATAACCGCCCCACCCAAATGATGATATAACAGGTGAGTAGGCCATAGACTGTGTAAGCTAAGATATTAAAGTTCATAATGCTACATCATTAGTTTGATGAATTTAATCAATAAATCTCCGCCGCTTGTATTGAAAATTTTGTTGGCAATAGTTTCGAGTTGATCCGTCAGATTCTGGATGTCTTTGACCGTTTTGTGAAACTCTTTGCCCTCTGCTGTCTGATCTTTTTCCGTATTTCGGCTTATATCTTTTAGAATGTCCATGACAGGGTCGAGTTCTTTCTGCTTACGCATGACCGCAATTTTCATGGCCCATTTTAAGACTTCTTTCTCCGCAACAAAATATTCTTTCCTGTCGCCGGCAATATGTTTTTTGTAAACTATCCCGTAGTCGATCAATTGTCGGATACTCATATTGGCGTTCCCCCGCGAGATAACCAACTTTTCCATAATCTCGTCGGTAGACATGGGGTTACTTGCCGAGAGGAGTAATGCATGAACCTGAGCGACAGATTTGTTGATGCCCCATTCAGAACCTAAAGCTCCCCATGTGTCTATGAATTGTTGTTTTGCTTCTTGTAATTCCATTAAGCTTTCTTTTTGTTCGTATTTAAATTTTTCCTTAAGCGATTCTTACGTTCAGCTTATTTACAGCATCCTGTGAATTTGTTAGACCAAAGTTATTTAAAGTTTTTGAATTTTCAAAAATTTCTGAAAATAAAATAAGTTGTACTCTACGAGTCACCCTTTCGTAATAAGAATTTGCTTTTCTTGTGGACTTTTCGATTTGTTTTAACTTTGTCCGCATTATGGCGACAACTTTGTATAATCCTTTCAAACAATTTCAGTTTGATTCAGATATTTGTTTTTTAACAGGAAGTAAGCTTCAGTCGGAAGAAGAATCCATTCAGGTCTTTCCAGTGTGGATGATGAAATCCTTTCAATTGGAAGATAAACCTTTTAAAATGCTAGATGAAAATCTGGTGACTTACAAATCGTTGAAACTACCTTGTTCCATGGCGGCGGCAGCGGCTATTGAGCAAATGGAACGGTTGGTAGAGCAGTCATTTGAGCAGGGGTATGAGGCGGTTAAGCAGTTGGATCCGCTACTGTTGTTTCAATGGATGACAAAAATTATTTATGGCGTAGTTTTTAATGAAATTCTTGCAGGAATTCGCCAACAAAAAGCTTCGGGAGAGGAGATGAATTTTTCACAGGCGCTTGCACAGCGTTTTACAAATTTGCATGCGATGTTGCAATCATTGGTCGTACCAATGGAGTTTGAAAACACGTTTCCATTTTCACTGGTTGTTGTACCTGTGGAGAATGCGCCCGATACATTTATGTATCGGGACGAAATCAACACATTGATCTTCTCTATTCGTATGAAAGACTTTGCCTTAGTAGCCTGTCTGCAAGATAATGCTACAAACAATATTTATCATGAAGATATCCTGAAAATCATTTCGGGTAAAACATTGCACCCTATCCAATTTGAGGAATTGTGTGCGCGCTATTTTTATTCAGCCTACTTATTTAATCGTTTGCCAGATTATACTTACTTAAATACACCACAGAAAGTATATGTAGAGCCGATGCCATTAGCTGATATGTCGATGAAACCTATTTTTGATCCTTGGCAAAATAAAACCTATGGCCAGGTGCTGGAAAATTTTTGGAAACCCTGGGGATTGACTTTGTTCGAGATTATTAAGAATCCGGAGCATCCCATTAGCTTTCTTGTTAACGAAAACGGAGATTTTGTTGCTCATGTTGATATGCCACTGAATTAATAGTGTATTGCTTCACGCAATAAATGATCGTAGGCAAGCGTTAAATGGTACGATTATGGTTAGTATAGGTTATGTATTTAACAGGCTTCAAAACTTTTTTTTCGATTCTACTTTTCTTGTTCGTATGTACTTCTGCAAGTGCGCAGGTGATTGCTAAGCGTGATATCCCGGCCGACAGCATTGCACAGGACGTTGATAATTTTCCTTATTTTAAAGGCGGGGCAGTGGCATGGTCCAGGTTTTTGCAATATAATCTAGACTTATCACGAACTGTTGGAACAATGGATAGTGTGGCCTATGCAAAATATGGCCCCAAACAGACAGCCATTCTCAAATTTATTGTATGTGAGGATGGGTCTATCTGCAATATCGAAATCGAGAACCCAGAAAAGGTTAGCCCTGAGTTTGCAAAAGCTGTATTGTCCGTTATGCGAAAATCGCCGCAATGGATGCCAGCACAAGTTAATGGAAAACCAGTTAAAACAAGATTTAGACAGCCTGTAGTAGCTGTAATTGAATAAAATTTGAATAGAAAAATAATCGCTTAAATTTTCACCATTTATAAGATACTATGACATTTTGGGATAAAGTCAAAAAAATTATGAGCAGTGGAGCGGAAGAATCCGCGTCTGAAAAAAAGGATCCGGAAATTACACCGGGGGGATCTACCGTATACCGTTATGAAGATCAGTCTGAGGATAACGATCCGAAGAACTTATTTCCGGAGATCCAATGTGTCTATCTTGATGAAATAGAGGAACACTTGACAAAATATATTGCCGAACCCGATATGGTGTTTCATGAAATTGTCTCCGAACTAGTCCATATTGATGTGCATTGGATTAAACCAAGTGCAAACTATCCATACCATATATTGGTCACTTCAGGTATGAGTGATTTACCGATGCAGGTTCCGAATGAGGTGGAAAATAAGGAAACTTATGAACGTGCTGAGTTAATGGTTGTGTTGCCTGCAGATTGGAAAATAGGGGAAGAAGAATTTCAGGACGATAACAATTATTGGCCAGTATATTTTTTGAAAAGATTAGCGCGGTTTCCACATGAGTACAAAACCTGGTTAGGTTATGGACATACCATTCCCAATGGAATGGAAGCCGAAGATATCGCAAATACTGGGTTTGGTTGTATGTTACTGCTTCCGCCTATGCTAAGTTTTGATGAAGATTTTTTGGAGTTGAAAACTAAAGATGGAAATATCATCAATTTTTATGCGATGATTCCAGTATATAGGGAAGAGATGGATTATAAACTCGAGGAGGGCACCGATGCCCTTTTAGATCGTTTTGATGAATACGGAATTTCGGAACTGGTTGATGTTGATCGCCCTAATGTCTGTAAAGATAGCTAGGTTTTAAAAAAAGATATGCAATGCTACATGCGCCGAAACAGTATAGCATTGCATATCCTTTAGGAAATACTTTTTTCCATAAGGGTTATCGTTTTGTCGATATCCGTATAACTCACATTAAGATGCGGTCTAAAGCGAACACTTTTCTCACCACAACCTAACATGATAAGCTTATTTGCATAGGCATTCTTGATAAATTCATTGCGTCCGCTTTCAGCGGCAAAATCCAATGCAACAAATAGTCCCTCGCCCCTTAAATTAGACAGCTGTGTTTTTTTTGCGATCAACTTCTGGAGCTCCTCTTGGAGGTAACGCCCTTTTTCGGCCGCATTTTGAACGAGATTTTCCTGTTCTATGACTTCAAGAATTAATTTAAAGCGAAGCATATCCATAAAATCGCCACCGAATGTGGAATTGATACGACTTGATTCTTTGAAAACATGATGTTCCACTTGATCAAATTTCTCTTTGCTGGCCAGTATCCCACATACCTGTGCTTTTTTGCCAAAAGCAATGATATCAGGAATTACATTGTAATGTTGGTAAGCCCACATTTTACCAGTGATTCCCAATCCAGTCTGTACTTCGTCAAAGATCAATAGAATCTGATTTTCGTCACAGATTTTACGGAGTTGTAAGAAAAATTCCATCCGGAAATGATTGTCGCCGCCTTCACCCTGAATCGGTTCAATTAAGATGCAGGCGATATCATGTGGGTTCGATACAAGGGCTTCATGTATTTCGTAGACAGCTTGTTTCTCCAAAGCAATGGTTTGATCAATATGTTCCTTTGTTAAGGGGTAGCTCAGCTTCGGATTGGTAATGCGTGGCCAGTTGAACTTGGGGAAATAGAGGTATTTTCTGGGGTCTTGTGTATTTGTTAAGGAAAGTGTATAGCCAGATCTACCGTGAAATGCCTGTCTAAAGTGAATTACCTGGCTCGCTTCTTTTTGTATTCCTTGGGCAAAATTCAGTCTTGTTTTCCAGTCGAAGGCAGCTTTTAAAGCGTTTTCCACTGCGAGAGTTCCTCCCGAGATGAAAAAGGCATAGGAAAGTTCTTTCGGTATGGCTACACGATCAAATGTGTCAACAAAATCAGCAAACTCTTTCGTGTAGATATCCGACATGGCAGGTTTATTGACTGCCATTTTACCTAAAAAATCACGTTGTTTGACCAAATGGGGGTGATTGTAGCCCACGGCCATCGATGCAAACATGCTGAACATATCAAGGTATTCGTCACCATTTTCATCTACGACATAAGAACCATGGGATTTTTCCATATCCATAACCAAAGGAAACCCATCGGCTAATATATGTTTGCTTAATCTTTCATGTACGTTGTTCATAGTTTTGTGTGTAAATGGTTTATAAATCAAATTTGATCCCTTGTGCCAAGGGCAGATCAGTCGTATAATTGATGGTGTTTGTCTGACGGCGCATGTAGGCTTTCCATGCATCAGAACCAGATTCCCGACCGCCACCGGTTTCTTTTTCGCCTCCAAATGCTCCTCCGATTTCGGCCCCTGAAGTGCCGATATTGACATTGGCAATACCGCAATCAGAGCCGGCAGCACTTAGAAACAGCTCAGCTTCCTGCAGATTATTTGTCATGACCGCAGAAGACAACCCCTGGCCAACACTGTTCTGAAGATCTATAGCGGCACGGATATCGCCCTTATATTTGATCAAATAAAGAATCGGGGCAAAGGTCTCTTGCTGTACGATTTCATAATGGTTTTCCACTTCTGCAATGACTGGCTGCACATAACAGCCGCTTTCATATCCCTTACCTTCAAGAACCTTTCCCTTAATTAGCAATTCTCCTCCTTGTTTTTTAATGTTTTCCAGTGCGTTTAAGTATGATTTTACGGCGTCTTTGTCGATCAATGGTCCTACATGATTTTTCGTATCCAAGGGGTCTCCAATTTTTAGTTGACCATACGCTTTAGTCAGTTGTTTTTTAACCTCTTCATAAATGCGCTCATGGACAATAAGTCTTCGTGTGCTTGTACAACGTTGTCCAGCTGTACCTACAGCTCCAAAGACGGCGCCGATAATGGTCATTTTTAAGTCTGCATCGGGCGTCACGATGATTGCATTGTTACCGCCAAGTTCCAAAAGAGTCTTACCAAGACGTTGCGCTACAGTAACGGCAACTTCTTTTCCCATACGGGTAGAGCCTGTGGCAGAAATTAAAGCAATGCGACTGTCTGCGGTGAGCCACTCTCCGGCTTGCCTGTCGCCTATAATAAGGTTGGATATTCCTTCAGGTAGTCCGTTGTGATGTAAGATTTCTGCAAGTATTTTTTGGCAAGCTAGCGCACATAATGGCGTTTTTTCGCTTGGCTTCCACACCACCGTATTTCCGCAGACTAAGGCTAGCGCAGTGTTCCATGCCCAAACGGCTACTGGAAAATTGAATGCGGTAATAACACCCACCACGCCCAAGGGGTGATATTGGTCGTACATACGGTGCCCCGGGCGTTCCGAGTGAATGGTGTTGCCATATAATTGGCGGGATAGGCCCAAAGCGAAATCGCAGATGTCTATCATTTCCTGTACTTCGCCCATACCCTCCTGATAAGATTTACCCATTTCATAGGAAACTAACTTTCCGAGGATGGGTTTCAGTTCACGAAGTTTGTCTCCCAACTGGCGAACAATGTCCCCTCTTTTCGGAGCGGGCAGTAGACGCCATTGTAAAAAAGCATCAGCAGCCTGCTTAACAACTGCTTCATAGTCTTTACTATGACTGCCTTTTATCTTCGCGATGAGTTTTCCGTCGACAGGTGAAAAGGACTCGAATTCTTTGCCTTTGGAAAACCATTGCTGTCCAGTTGATGACCCTAAATTTTGAGAAGATATCCCAAGTGTTTTAAGCGCTGATTTTATCATAATTGTTTATTTTATTCGCCGAATGATTTAAATATATGAAATAAATTTTTTGTTATCAAGTTTATGCTGAATATTGTTCAGTGAAAAAATATTCTTTATCTTAGATAAGCAAATGTAGACTATATGATGACTAAACAGATCAATACCGATTATTATCAAGTGGATGATTTATTGTCCGAAGAACATAAACTGATACGGCAGTCTGTCCGCGATTTTGTGAAAGCAGAGATTAAGCCTTTTATTGAGGATGCGGCACAGGAGCATCGTGCTATTGCTGGTTTGATGCCTAAATTAGGTGCTATTGGAGCCTTGGGTCCTTATATTCCGACTGAATATGGCGGAGCCGGTTTGGATCAGATCTCTTATGGCTTAATCATGCAGGAACTGGAAGCTGGTGACTCGGCCATTCGGTCGGCGGCTTCTGTGCAATCCTCATTGGTGATGTTTCCGATTTACACCTATGGTAGCGAGGAACAGCGTGTTAAATATTTGCCGCGGCTGGCGTCGGGGGAGTTGGTCGGCTCTTTTGGTCTTACTGAGCCCAATCATGGGTCTGATCCCGGTGGAATGGAAACTAAATTAACCACCAAAGGTGATGGCTTTTTATTAAATGGAGCCAAGATGTGGATCACAAATTCACCCGTATGTGATATTGCTGTGGTTTGGGCGAGGGATGAGTCCGGAAAAGTCAGCGGGGTGATCGTTGAGCGTGGAATGGCAGGTTTTGAAACGCCAGAAACCCTACATAAATGGTCGTTGCGCGCCTCCAAAACAGGTGAACTGGTTTTTCATGATGTTTTTATCCCGGCAGAAAATGTGCTTCCAGGTGTAAATTCAATGCGGGGACCGCTTTCCTGTTTGAATTCGGCCCGCTATGGGATTTCATGGGGCGTTATAGGAGCAGCAATAGATTGTTATGAAACTGCGGTTCAGTACGCGCAGGAGCGTCATCAGTTTGGTAAGCCAATTGCTGGTTTTCAATTGCAGCAAAAGAAACTTGCAGAATTTCTTACGGAAATTACCAAGGCGCAATTGTTATCGTGGCGTTTAGGTGTACTCAAAAATGAAGGACGCGCGACACCACAGCAAATCTCCTTGGCCAAAAGGAACAATGTCAATATGGCGCTGCAGATTGCACGAGAATCTAGACAGATCCTTGGTGGAATGGGGATTGTCGGTGACTTCCCGATAATGCGGCATATGATGAACCTGGAGTCTGTAATTACCTATGAGGGAACTCATGATATTCATTTATTGATCACAGGTCAAGATATTACGGGTCTAAACGCATTTTCATAATGTAAATTTTGGTTACGCAACAGGGCTTTGTGTTCCTTTATCCTGCACACATACGCATATTTATTTCTTAAAAGCTATTTTTCGGCATAGATAAGCTGAGGTTTGTGCTGCGGTTGGACTCGTCTTTGACCTGGGTGTTATCCTTAGTTATAGCAGTGTCTTAATCCCTAAAAAATACACATTTACTACTTTCTTATCCCTTAGTGTGGTTTTTGTTTACCTATAGCTTAGCCTTAAGTTAGGTTTAGTATAGCTTGTACCTATACTAAACCTAAACTAACCCTAACTTAAACCTAACTAAACCCTAAACTAACCCATGATATGATGTAGCTTTAAATGCCCTCCATTGGCCGCCCGATACGATCATGTTTGCGGCCGTTTACGTTTAGCTCGGCGCTGCCTGCTGCATGCAACCTGGGCAAGATACCGGTCATCAGCCCCGGCGGCGTGCCTTTCACATACTTCGACTTCTCCAGCTATTCCGTCATAGCGCAGCTGCCGGCCGCCCGCCTCCCTGCCCGCAGAACCTTTCACCGGCCATCTGTCCCTGCAGTTCCGCTCCGGGAGGGTCCTTTCGAAAAAGAATCTCCCATCTTTCCAGGCAGTTATGCCCAAAATGAAATAAATAAGAACAAAAGGCTTGGAAGTTTGTTCCTAAACTTCCTAT